>CBINOL010000098.1:0-19063 GCA_966252285.1 uncultured Caulobacter sp. | reverse complement strand
TCCGTCGCCTTTGGCGACACCTCCCCCAGAGGGGGAGGATCTCTAGAGCGCTCCGGATGGCGGCGTCGCTTGAGCCGGTCCCAGGCCGCCCAGCACGCGCTGCGCCTGCGCGATCAGCGCCCGACGGCGTTCGGCGGCCTCTGCGTGCTGGCGCTCGACCTGCGCGAGGTCGGCGGCGCAGTGGGGGCACTCGGTCTCGTGGGGCCAGACGTACTGGTCGCAGGAGCGGCAGACCTTCAGCCTGGCCGGCAGCGCGCCGCCGGCGGCCGTGCGCTGCCGATGCGCCACGTGCACCCTGGCCGGATCGCGGGCGGGCAGGGGGACGGTCTGGGCGCCGGGTATGGCTTCGCGCACCAGGGCGAACTCGCCGATGGCGAAGCTGGCGGCCGGGGCGTCCTTGACCTTTGTCACCCGCTCGCGCCAGCCATGCCTGGCCAGGTCGAGCACCCGGTGGTGGCAGTAGGGATTGTTGCCGCGCTTGCCCAGCAGCGACTCCGACGTCCAGGTGCAGCCGGCCCGGCAGACGTCGGCGTAGTAGCAGGTGCGGCAGTAGTCGTAGAGCTCCTCGACGTCGCGCACGCGGCCGAAGGCCATCTTCTCGCTGTAGCGCCAGATGTCGGCGATGCTCATCTCGCGCACGTTGCCGGCGGCGTAGAGCGAGGTGGCCAGCGAGGGGCAGCCCTTGATGGTGCCGTCGGCCTCGATGCCGATCCCGCCCTGGCCGGCGGCGCAGCCGTTCCAGTGATCGGCCTCGTCTCCCAGCCCCCGCCACATGCGTTCATAGGGGCCGAAATAGCCGACATTGTTGCCGACGATCATCAGGAGGCCGCGTTCCAGGCCCTCGCGGTAGAGCCTGGCCAGCAGCGGCATGACGTCGAGCAGCTGGTAGGGCTGGAGCAGGAGGTCGGGATTGTCGACGGCGTTGCCCATGGCCACGGTCAGCTGGATCTGCCAGTGCGTCGCGCCGGCCTCGATGATCCGCTCCATCAGCTCGGGCAGGTGGGCGGCGGTCTCGGCGCCGATCTGGGTGTTGACCGAGACGGCCAGGCCCCGGGCCTTGGCCCGCTTCAGCGCGCTGATCGCCTGGTCGTAGGAGCCGGGCACGCCGCGCACCCGGTCGTGCAGGTCGGGCAGGCCGTCGATCGACACGCCGATGCCCTGCAGGCCGGCCTCGGCCGCCTCGTCCAGGCGCTTGTCGGTCAGGTTTCGGGCGCCGGTCTGGACGGCGGTGCGGATGCCGTGCGAGCGGCTGCGGCGGATCAGCTCGATCCAGTCGCGGCGCAGATAGGCCTCGCCGCCGATCAGGGTCAGCTCTCGCGTGCCCAGGGCGGCCAGGTGGTCGATCAGCTCCAGCGCCTCGGCCGGGTTCAGCTCGTCCGGACGCGGGCGGCCGGCCCGCGAGCCGCAGTGCTGGCACTTCAGATTGCAGGCGAGGGTAACCTCCCAGACCACATGGACGGGTGTCAGCTCGGTGTAGTCGCGCTCGGTGCGGAAGCGGACCGACTTGCCCTCGGGCGTGGCCCGGGCTTCGGCCGGCAAGGTCTTGGACGGCAGGGTGTCGGTCATGCGCGCGCCTTCCCCAAACGCGGTTGGCCCCAGAACGCGGTGGCCCTAAACGCGAAACGAAGGCGGCGCTCCCCAGGGGAAGCGCCGCCCGCGCGTCAGTAGCTCTTCTTGCCTTCCAGCTTGGCGATCTCGACCTTGAGCAGCGCCAGCAGGGTCGGGATGTCGCCGTACTCGTCTAGGTGGGCCTGGGCGGCGGCTTCGGCTTCCTTCAGGCGCGAGAGGTCGCCCGAGGCGATGGCGTCGGTCACGGCGACGCCGTAGGGCTTGATGTTCATGTGGATCAGCCCCCGAGCTTGGCGATTTCGAGCTTCAGGGCGGCCAGCAGCGTCGCGACGTCGCCGTACTGCTGGACATGGGCCTCGGCCTCGGCCTGCAGCTTCTTCAGCTGCTCCAGGTCGCCGGAGGCGACGGCGTCGGTGATGGTGACGGCGTAGAGCGGTCGGAACGACGACATGGCGTTTTCTCCCCACGGGCGCGCCGACAGCTCCGCCGGTCGCGCGGTTGCGTGCTCGGCGCGGGTGGCGCGCCGATGGTCGTTAAGCTGACGGGCACTGGCGGGGAGCGGCGCGCGGCTTGGCCGCGATGCGCGGCGGTGCGAGACCGACCCCCAACACGCCGAGGGTCAGCCACACAGAGCGCCTTGTCAATTCAGGATTGTATTTTAAAATCTCGTAACTTTGGGTGTTTTTACACAGCCGGACCGGTCGCGACCGGGGCGTCGTCGCGACCGCCCCATTCGGTCCACGAGCCGTCGTAGACCGCCGCCCGCGGCTTACCCAGTCGATGCAGCGCCAGCGACACCACCGAGGCGGTGATGCCCGAACCGCAGGTCGTGGCGATCGGCTTTTCGATGTCGACCCCGGCCTCGGCGAAGACGGTCTTCAGCTGGTCGGCGGGCAGCATGGCGCCGTCTGGTCCCAGCAGGGCCGAAAGCGGGATGTTGCGCGAACCGGGGATGTGGCCGCTGGCCAGGCCGGCGCGGGGCTCGGGAACCTCGCCGTTGAAGCGCGGCGCGGCGCGGGCGTCGATCACCTGTTCGCGGCCGGTCTCGAGGTTCTTCTTGATCTGGTCGAAGCTGCGGACGAGGTCGGCCTGCAGGCGCGGGGTGAAGTGGCGCTCCTGCGGGGCGGCGGGACCGTCCTCCAGCGGCCGGCCCTCGGCGATCCACTTGGGCAGGCCGCCATCCAGCACCACCACGTCCTCGTGGCCCATGACGCGGAAGTTCCACCACACGCGGGCGGCCGGCAGGATGCCGGTGCTGTCGTAGACGACGATGCGCGAGCCGTCGCCGAGACCGAGCTTGCGCACCCGCGAGGCGAACTTGACGCCGCTGGCCAGCATGTGGGGCAGGGGCGAGGTCTCGTCGGAGATCTCGTCGATGTCGAAGAACACCGCGCCGGGGATATGGCCGGCCTCGAACTCCTGTTTCGGGTCGCGCGGCGTGCCGGGCATGAACCACGAGGCGTCGACGATGCGCACGTCCGGCGCGTCGAGGTGATCGGCCAGCCAGGCGGTCGAGACGAGAGGATCGGCGTGGGTCATGGCTGGCCTTTCGGGAACAGGAACGCGTCCCTTGCGACGGGCGCGCAACTTCACGTGAGCGGGCGCTCCACGCAAGCATCAAGACGGTCGACCAGCGCCTGCCGGTGATTGCGCGAGAGGCGCAAGCGCGTTCCGTCGCTCATGCGCACCTCAGCGTCGCCGTTGGTCAGCGGCGACAGGGCCTCGACATGGGCCACGGCGACGAGCGTTCGGCGGTGGATGCGCACGAAGCATGCGGGATCCAGTTCGCGTTCGAGGGAGGCCAGGGTCCGGCGGACCAGCCGCAGGCCGTCCGGCGTGCGCAGGGCCTGGTAGTTGCCCTGGCTCTCGATCCAGCGGACCTGGTCGAGGTCGATGACCGTGATCCGCCCGCGCTCGCGTTCGACCAGGCGGCTGACCGGGGGCGCGGCCGAGGTCCGGCCCTGGGACAGGTGGACGATGCCGAGGAAGACGGCCAGGCCGAACGCCAGCAGCGCGAGGTTGGCTGCGAGCTGGCCCGCGACGTCGGCGGGAGTGGGCAGCCAGCGGCCCTGCAGCAGCCAGGCGGCCAGCACGCATGAGGCCACCACGAGGACGGGCGCCAGCAGGACCACGCCCAGCGCCTGCTCGATCCATCGCCGCCGGCGCGCCAGCAGCAGCAGGGCCGGCGCGCTGGCCGATCCGAGCACGCCGGCGCCGAGCAGGCGTACGATCTCCGAGGTCCAGTCCGAGGGAAGGCCGCCACGCAGGTTGCCGGGTTCGAGGGCGCAGACAAGGCCGAACCAATAGAGAAAGGCCAGGCCCGTCCAGCGGCGGACGGCGGCTGCGTCGAGGGCGGAAGCGGCGGCGAGCATGGGGGCATCTGACGGCGCCGCTGGGGGCGCGTCCAGCCGGTATGGCCGCGAGTGACGAGACGGGGCCGGGGCGGGATGAACCGGTCTTGGCCGTGAGCGCCGCCGTCGCCCAGTCTCGACGGGCGGAGGAGGCGGGCCTGAGACTACGACTTTTGGCGCTTCTGATCGGGCTTGGCTTGGCGCATGGGGCGATCGCCGGGCCGGTGTCGCGCGTCGAGACCGGGCGGCTGGAAGGGAGCTCGCAAGGCGGCGTGGACGCCTTTCTCGGGACGCCCTACGCCGCGCCGCCGACGGGCGACCGGCGGTGGCGACCGCCGACGCCCGCGAAAGCTTGGCGCGGCGTGAGGCAGGCGAGCGCCTATGCTCCGGCCTGTCCGCAGGCCGGGGTCTCGATGCCGGGCGAGCCTTCGCCCCGCACAGACGAGGACTGCCTCTATCTGAATGTTTGGCGGCCGGCGGCGCGGTCGGGCGAGCCGCTGCCGGTTGTGGTGTGGATCCACGGCGGGGGATGGACCAACGGCGCGACCTCCCTGCCGCTCTATGCGGGCGACCGGCTGGCCGCGCGGGGCGTGGTCTTCGTCTCGATCGCCTACCGGCTGGGCGCGCTTGGCTTTCTGGCGCATCCGGCCCTGAGCGCCGAAGGCGGCGGCCAGTCGGGCGACTACGGCCTCATGGACCAGGTCGCCGCGCTTCGGTGGGTTCAGCGCAACATCGCAGCTTTCGGGGGCGATCGTCGGCGGGTGACGATCGCGGGGCAGTCGGCCGGAGCCATGTCGGTCAGCGCCCTGATGGCCTCGCCGGAGGCCGCGGGGCTGTTCCATCGCGCCATCGCCCAGAGCGGGGGGCTGTTCGAACCGCTGGAGCTGGCGCCGAACTACCGCCTGGCCGGGGCCGAGAAGGACGGCGCGGCCTGGGCGGCGGACGAGGGGGCGCGTACGGCGGACGAGCTGCGGGCCTTGCCGCTGGAGAGGCTGCTGACGCCCGCCGCCCGTCGGCTGGCTCATCCGGTGGTCGGTACCCGCGTGCTGCCGCTGTCGCCTTACGAGGCCTATGTCGCGGGCCGGTGGAACCGCGTCCCGCTGCTGTTGGGCTACAACGCCGAGGAGGCGCGGTCGCTCGTCGATCTGGCGCCGGTGACCGCCCGAAGCTTCACGGCAGACATCACACGCGCCTGGGGACCGCTGCCGCCAGCCTTGCTGGCGGGCTATCCCTTCACCGACGACGCCGGCGCGCGCCGGGCTCGCGCGGACTTCGAGCGCGACCTGCGGTTTTCATGGGATATGTGGGCCTGGGCGAGGCTGCAGGCCGGCGCGGACGAGCCGGTGTGGCTCTACCGCTTTTCCCGTCGGCCGCCGTTTCCGGGCGACAGCGTCCGCGCCGACTGGGGCGCGGGCCATTTCGCCGAGCTCTGGTACATGTTCGACCACCTGGAGCAGGAGCCCTGGGCCTGGACGGCAGGGGATCGCGCCCTGGCCGACGTCATGGCGGGCGCCTGGGTCGCGTTCGCGCGCGGAGGCCGGCCGGGCGGGGACTGGCCGGCCTATGAGCCGGGAGATCCACGGCTGCTGGACCTGGGTGAGACGACGGCGCCCGGCCCGGTTCCCGAACTGCCGGGACTGCGGGTGTTCGACGCCGTCTACGACGCGGTGCGGGAGCGGCCTTTCGGCGCGCCGCCTAAAGCCACGGCGGCGTCGGCAGGCCCTTCTCGGCCAGGAACGCGGGATTGAAGAGCTTGCTCTGGTAGCGCGAGCCGTGGTCGCAGAGGATGGTCACGATGGTGTGGCCGGGACCCAGGTCCTTGGCCAGGCGCACGGCGCCGGCGACGTTGATGCCGGTGGAGCCGCCCAGGCACAGGCCCTCGTGCTGCACGAGATCGAAGATCTGCTGCATCATCTCCTCGTCGGAGACGCGGTAGGGGTGGTCGATGGCCAGGCCCTCGAGATTGGCGGTGATCCGGCCCTGGCCGATGCCCTCGCTGATCGAATTGCCCTCGGCCTTGAGTTCGCCGGCGGCGTACCAGTTGTAGAGCGAGGCGCCGCCAGGGTCGGCCAGGCCGATCTTCACGCCCGGCTTGCGCTCGCGCAAAGCCTGGGCCACGCCCGCCAGGGTGCCGCCCGAGCCGACCGCGCAGATGAAGCCGTCGACCTTGCCGCCGGTCTGCTCCCAGATCTCCGGGCCGGTCGTGTGGTAGTGGGCCTGGCGGTTGGCGACGTTGTCGAACTGGTTGGCCCAGATCGCGCCGTTGGGCTCGGTCCTGGCCAGTTCCTCGGCCAGGCGGCCGGAGTAGCGGACGTAGTTGTCGGGGTTGGAGTATGGGACGGCGTCGACTTCCACCAGCTCGGCGCCGAGCAGGCGGATGGCGTCCTTCTTCTCCTGGCTCTGGGTGCGCGGGATGACGATGGTGGTCTTGTAGCCCAGGGCCGAGGCGACCATCGCCAGGCCGATGCCGGTGTTGCCGGCCGTGCCCTCGACCACGCGGCCGCCCGGACGCAGCAGGCCCTTGGCTTCCGCGTCGCGGATGATGCTGAGCGCGGCGCGGTCCTTGACCGACTGGCCGGGGTTCATGAACTCGGCCTTGCCCAGGATCTCGCAGCCGGTGGCCTCGCTGGCGCGGTTGAGGCGGATCAGCGGGGTGTTGCCGATGGCGTCGAGAACGTTGGCGGTGACGGGCATGGTCGAAAATCTGCGGCTTCGCGCGAAGAGGCGCCGTTGGAGGCAACGGTAGATCGCGATGCGGCCGCCCGGA
The DNA here is from genome assembly GCA_966252285.1 of uncultured Caulobacter sp. GTDB lineage: Bacteria > Pseudomonadota > Alphaproteobacteria > Caulobacterales > Caulobacteraceae > Caulobacter. Next base: position 12,376 of record CBINOL010000098.1, on the reverse strand, counting down.
TCAATCCAGTTTTCCTGAAAGCGGCGGCCGGCGGGTCAGGTTCAGTGGGCCGTCGGTTCGGTTTGGATCACGTTCAGCAGGGCCAGGCCCCCGGCCGCGGCGGTGGCCGCGCACCAGGCGCCGCAAAGGCCGTCGATGCCGACGAGGCTGTTCTCGACCGCGTCTGCCATGATGCCCTCGGCGACCAGCGACGACGGCTCGCCCAGCAGCTGGTTGTCGTGCAGCTCGCGGCACCAGGCGCCGACCGCCTCGACCGGCGTATCGGCGTCGAACTGCGAGAGGTAGGTGCCGCCGTGGTAGTCGAGGACCAGGGTGAAGAGCGACACGCTTGATGCTCCTCTAGCTGCGCGCCAGGCCAAGCTGGACGACGTTGGTGCGTTCGGTGCGGAAGCCCGCCTCGCAGTAGCTCAGATAGAAGTGCCACAGCCGGCGGAAGCGCTCGTCGAAGCCCAGGGGGCGGATCTGGTCCCAGGCCGCCTCGAACCGCTTGGCCCACTCGGCCAGGGTGTCGGCGTAGTCCTGGCCAAAGCGCCGCACGCCGTCCCAGGACAGGCCCGCCTTGTCGGTCTCCTGGCGCAGCCGCGTCTCGCTGGGCAGCATGCCGCCCGGGAAGATGTAGCGCTGGATGAAGTCGGTGTGCCGGCGATAGCGGTCGAACAGGTCGTCCTTGATGGTGATGATCTGCAGGCCGGCGCGGCCGCCCGGCGTCAGTACGTCGTGGATCTTGCCAAAATAGGTGGGCCAGTACTCCTCGCCGACGGCCTCGAACATCTCGATCGAGGCGACGCCGTCGAACTGGCCCTGCACGTCGCGATAGTCGATCAGCCGGATGTCGGCCTTCTCGGCCAGGCCCTGGTCGAACAGGCGCTTTCTCGCGAAGTCGTGCTGGGCGGGCGAGATGGTGATGCCGGTGACCTTGGCCCCGACTTCCTTGGCCGCGTACTCGGCGAAACCGCCCCAGCCGCAGCCGATCTCCAAGACGTGCTTGCCGGGCGCAAGGCCGATGGACTGGGCCAGGGCCTCGTACTTGCGGGTCTGGGCCGCGTCGAGCGTGGCGTCGGGACCTTTGTCGTAGAGGGCGGACGAGTAGGTCATCGTCCGGTCCAGCCATTGGGAATAGAAGGCGTTGCCCAGGTCGTAGTGGGCGTGGATGTTGCGCTTGGAGCCGCTGCGGTCGTTGCGGTTCATCCAGTGGAAGATGACGTTGATCAGGTGCATCACGGGATTGCCGCGCACCAGAGCCGCCAGCTTGTCGAAGTTCAGCGCGAAGGCCGTCAGCACCGCCGACAGGTCGGGCGTGTCCCACTCGCCGGCCATGTAGCCCTCGGCGAAGCCGATGTCGCCCGAGGCGAAGGCCCGGCGGATGAAGCGGTAGTCATGGACGCGGACCACGGCGTCGGGGCCGGGGGTCTTGCCGTCGATGCGCAGGGGCTTGCCCGAAGGCAGGACGAAGGTCAGGGAGCCGATCGCCCAGTTCTCGACGGCGATGCGCAGGGCCGTGCGGAAGGCCGGCGGCGCGGCGCGGAGGTCTTCGTCTCGCCAGGAGGCGGGCAAGGTGTCGGTCATCAGCGCTCCCAATCCCTTGAATGGGACAAGTAAGACCCCCGAAAGCCGAACTGTAAATGGGGCTGCTGGAGACCGTTCGCCAGGAGATCAGTCGTCGCCGGCGTCTCCGCGTAAGTGACGATAGGCCTCCAGCGCCGCGGCCCGGGCGCGGGGGTGGTCGACGATCGGCTTGCCGTAGACGGCCCTGGCGCCGGCGCTCAGGCGTTCGGGCGCGGTCCACGGTTGGTGGATCACGTCGGCGGGCAGGTTGGCCAGTTCCGGGATCCACTGCTTGACGTAAGTCCCCTTGGGATCGAACTTTTCGCCCTGGCCGATGGGGTTGAAGATCCGGAAGTATGGCGAGGCGTCGGCGCCGCTGCCGGCCACCCACTGCCAATTGCCGACATTGTTGGCGAGGTCGGCGTCGACCAGGGTGTCCCAGAACCAGGCTTCGCCCTCGCGCCAGTCGACCAGCAGGTGCTTGATCAGGAACGAGGCGGTGATCATCCGTACGCGGTTGTGCATGAAGCCGGTGGCCCACAGCTCGCGCATGCCCGCGTCGACGAGCGGATAGCCGGTGCGGCCCTCGGTCCAGGCCTCGAAGCCGCGCGGGTTCTTCGACCAGGGGAAGGCGTCGAACTCGGGCCGGAAGTTCCTGGTCGGTAGATCGGGCCAATGGAACAGGATCGAGTGGTTGAACTCGCGCCAGCCCACCTCGGACAGGAACTTCTCGATCTCGCCATGCGGCGCGTCGCCGGCCTCGGCGGTGTTGCGGGCGGCGGTCCAGACCTGGCGCGGGCCGACTTCGCCGAAATGCAGGTGGGGGGAGAGGCGCGAGGTGGTCTCCAGGCCTGGGACGTCGCGGCCTTCGCCGTAGCCGTCGACCGGGCCGGACAGGAAGGCGTCCAGCCGCGCCAGCGCGCCGGCTTCGCCAGGCGTCCAGATGGAAAAGCCCTTCGACCAGTCGGGCGTCTTCGGATGCAGGCCCCAGCCGTCGAGCGCGTCGCTGTGGGGCCAGTGCTCGGGCGCTTGCAGCCGCTTGGGCGCGGCCTCGGCCTCGACATGGGTCAGGTGCGCGCGGGCCGCCCGCCAGTAGGGGGTGAACACCTTGTAGGGCTGCTTGGAGCCGTTCGCGACGGTCCAGGGCTCGTTCAGGAGGCCCGCGATGCAGCTTTCCACGACCACGCCGTCAGCCTTCAAGGCGGCCTTGATCTCGGCGTCGCGGGCGATGGCGGCGGGTTCGTAGAGACGGTTCCAGGCGACGCCGGCGGCGCCGGCGTGGACGATCACGTCCTTCAATACCTCCTGGGCCGGGCCGCGTCGCAGGACCAGCTTGGAGCCGACGGCCTTCAGGCTTTCGGAAAGCGCCCGCAGCGACTTGTCGAGCCACCACAGCGAGGCCGCGCCCATCGGCCGCACGCCGCTCGTCTCGTCGAGGATATAGAGCGGGATCACCGGCCGACCGGTGTCGGCGGCGGCCTTCAGGGCCGGGTTGTCGGCCAGGCGCAGGTCGTTGCGCAGCCACACGATGACGGGTCCGGGGACGCCTGGATCGATCCGCACTTGCACCTTTCCGCCGTTGGGGCCACCTGTGGGGCCAAATCGGCGCCAGCTTGTTCGCCCCTCTCTAACTCGGAAGTCCCGCCTTGAGTCAGCCCGTCGCCCCCAACGCCGTCATCGAAGTGAAGACGGAGACCGGCAAGGCCGTCCGCATCGGCAACGCCGAGCGCCTGACCCTCATCGCCGGTCCGTGCCAGATGGAGAGCCGCCAGCACGCGCTGGAAACGGCGCACGCCCTCAAGGAAATCGGCGAGCGCCTGGGCGTGGGCCTGATCTACAAGACCAGCTACGACAAGGCCAATCGCACCTCGGCCACCGCCGCGCGCGGCATCGGCCTCTATGACAGCCTGCCGATCTTCCAGGAGATCCGCGAGGTCACCGGCCTGCCGACCCTGACCGACGTGCACGAGATCAGCCACTGCGATCCCGTCGCCGAGGCCGTCGACGTGATCCAGATCCCGGCCTTCCTGTGCCGCCAGACCGACCTTCTGCTGGCCGCCGCCAAGACCGGCCGCGCGATCAACATCAAGAAGGGCCAATTCCTGGCCCCGTGGGACATGAAGAACGTCATCGCCAAGGTCACCGGCGCGGGCAATCCCAACGTCATGGCCTGCGAGCGCGGCGCCTCGTTCGGCTACAACACGCTCGTCTCCGACATGCGGTCCTTGCCGATCATGAAGGAGATCGGCTGCCCGGTGGTGTTCGACGCCACCCACAGCGTGCAGCAGCCGGGCGGGCAGGGCACGTCGTCGGGCGGCCAGCGTGAGTTCGTGCCGGTGCTGGCCCGCGCCGCCGTCTCGATCGGCGTGGCCATGGTGTTCATGGAAACCCACCCCGACCCCGACCACGCCCCGTCGGACGGCCCCAACATGGTGCCGCTGAGCCAGTTCGAAGGCCTGGTGGCCGAACTGCTCGAGTTCGACGCCCTGGCCAAGCGCAAGCGGGCGGCTTGATTTAAGCCCCTCTCCCGGAGGGGAGAGGGAGGGGCCCAGGCGATAGCCTGGGAGGGTGAGGGGTGACGGCGTCTGACGTCGTGCCGGCGCGCCGTCTTCGGTCCCTAACCCCTCATCCTCCCACGCCTACGGCGCGGGCCCCTCCTTCTCCCTATGGGAGAAGGTTGTCCTGGGCTTGCCCCTCCGTTCCCCTGTGCCATAACCCGCCCATGTCCAGACGCATCGTTCTCGTCACCGGCGGCGCCGGGTTCATCGGCTCCAACATCGTGGCCAAGCTCTGCGAGGATCCGGCGCTGGACGTCGTGGTCTGCGACTGGCTGGGCCAGGCCGCCGAGGGCAAGTGGCGCAACATCGCCAAACACCCGATCGCCGACTTCGTCGCGCCCGAGAAGCTGTTCGACTGGCTGGCCGAGCGCGGCGCCGAGGTCGAGCTGGTCATCCACATGGGCGCCATCTCGTCGACGACGGAAGCCGACGCCGACCTGATCGTGCAGTCCAACTTCGTGCTGTCGCGCGACATCTGGCGCTGGTGCGCCCGGAACAACACCCGCCTGATCTACGCCTCGTCGGCCGCCACCTATGGCGACGGCACGCAGGGCTTCGACGGCAAGGACGACATCGACACCCTGATGGGCCTGCGCCCGCTGAACGCCTATGGCTGGTCCAAGGCGCTGTTCGACGTGTTCGCCGTGCGCGAGGCCGCCCGCGGCCATGCCCCGCCGCAGTGGGTGGGCCTGAAGTTCTTCAACGTCTATGGCCCCAACGAAGACCACAAGGGCGGCATGAAGTCGGTGGTCTGCCAGATCTGGCCGAAGATCCAGGCCGGCGAGGGCGTGCGGCTCTTCAAGTCGCATCACCCGGACTACGAGGACGGCGGCCAGCTGCGCGACTTCGTCTATGTGCGCGATGTGGCCGACGTGATCGCGTGGCTGGCCAAGAGCCCCCACGTGAACGGCGTCTACAACCTGGGTTCGGGCCATGCGCGCTCGTTCAAGGACCTGGCCGAAGCCACCTTCGCCGCCATCGCCCGCGAGCCCGACATCACCTATTTCGACATGCCCGAAGTGCTGCAGGGCAAGTACCAGTACTTCACGCAGGCCGACATGAGCCGCCTGCGCGCGGCCGGCTACAACGCGCCGATGACCTCGCTTGAAGACGGCGTGGCCGACTATGTGGCAGGCTTCCTGAACACGGACGACCCCTACCGCTGATGAGGCCCGCCATGTCCGCCGATCCCGCCGTAGTCGATGTGCAGTGCTGCGTCGTCGGCGGCGGTCCGGCGGGGATGATGGTCGGCCTGCTGCTGGCCAGGGCGGGCGTGAAAGTCGCGGTGCTGGAAAAGCATGGCGACTTTCTGCGCGACTTCCGGGGCGACACCGTTCACCCCTCGACCCTGCAGGCCATGGACGACCTTGGCCTGCTCGTCGATTTCCTGAAGCTGCCGCATACGAAGGTCAGCGCCCTGTCGGCGCAGATCGGCGACGAGACCATTCACCTGGCCGACTTTCATGGCCTGAAGACCGCCGCGCCCTTCATCGCCCTGATGCCGCAGTGGGACTTCCTCGACTTTCTCGCCGACGCGGGGCGGCGCTACCCGACCTTCGACCTGCGGATGAACGCCAGGGCCGAGGGCGTTGTCGAGCGCGATGGCCGCGTGGCGGGCGTGCGCGTCGAGACGCCAGGCGGGCCGCTGGAAATCCGCTCGCGCCTGGTGATCGCCGCCGACGGCCGCCGTTCGCTGCTGCGTGACGCAGCGGGCCTGCCGGTCGAGGACCTGGGCGCGCCGATGGACGTGCTCTGGATGCGGCTGTCGCGCAAGCCGACCGACGATCCGGAGGCGCCGCTGGGGCGGGCCAGCGCCGGGCGCATGTTCGTCACCATCCCGCGCGAGGGCTACTACCAGTGCGGCTATGTCGCCGCGAAGGGCAGCTTCGACGCCATCAAGGCCGCCGGGATCGAGGCGTTTCGTCGCCAGGTGGCGCAGGCCGCGCCGGCCATGGCCGACCGCGTCGACGAGCTGAAAAGCTTCGACGACGTGCATCTGCTGACCGTCACGGTGGATCGGCTGACGCGGTGGTCGAGTCCCGGCCTGCTTTGCATCGGCGACGCCGCCCACGCCATGTCGCCGGTCGGCGGGGTGGGCATCAATCTGGCGATCCAGGACGCCGTGGCGGCCGCCAACATCCTGCACGACGCCTTCGGACTGGACGATGCGAGCCTTGATGAGCGGGCGAAGGCGGTGCAGCGCCGCCGCCTGCCGCCGACCCGCGCCATGCAGTCGCTGCAACTGGTCATCCAGAACCGGCTGGTCGGCGCGGCGCTCAGCGGTCGGGCGCTGAAGGCGCCCGCCGCGATGCGCCTTTTCGAGCGTTTCCCGCGCCTTCGCCGCATTCCCGCCCGCGTGCTGGGCCTGGGCTTCCGACTGGAGCGCGTGAAGTCGCCCGACGCCTTCTCCGGTTGACCAAGGGGCACGCTTGCGGACCCTTGCCGCGCGCGTAACCTGAACCTCGATAAGTCGCCGGAACGGGCGTCGGTCAGGGAGTGGAACATGGTCGGCATCGCCGCCTGGGGCGCCTATGCGCCGCGTCTTCGCCTCAGCCGCAAGGCGGTCGTCGCCGCCAACGCCTGGATCGCGCCGGGGCTGGCGGGCAAGGCCAGGGGCGAGCGCTCCATGGCCAATTGGGACGAGGACGCCCTGACCATGGCCGTCGAGGCGGCTCGCGACGCCTTGGGTACTGACGATGAGGGCCGGGCGGCGATCGAGGCGGCGATCTTCGCCTCGACGACCGCGCCCTTCGCCGACCGCCAGAACGCCGGCATTCTGGCCGCGGCCCTGACGCTGGAACCCTCGATCGCTTCGGCCGACGTCACCGGCTCCCAGCGCTGCGGCCTCACCGCGCTGGGCCAGGCGCTGGACGCGGCGGCGGGCGGCAAGCGCGTGCTGGTGGCCGCCGGCGAGCACCGGCGGGCGCGGGCGGCCTCGCCGCAGGAACTGGACTTCGGCGACGCCGCGGCGGCCTTCGTCGTCTCGCCCGACGGCGGCGCGGCCACGTTCCTGGGACGCGGCACGGTGACCGACGACTTCGTCGACCACTTCCGGGGTTCCGACGCCCAGTTCGACTATGCCTGGGAAGAGCGCTGGATCCGCGACGAGGGCGTCGTCAAGCTGGTCCCGCCGGCCGTTCGCGACGCGCTGGAGGCGGCGGGGGTCGACGCCGCGCAGGTCGACCATTTCTGTTTTCCGTCGGTGTTTCCCGGCATGGGCGCGACCCTGGCCAAGGGGCTGGGGATCCGGCCCGAGGCCGTGCGCGATACGCTGGCCGGCGAACTGGGCGAGGCGGGGGCGGCGCACGGGCCGCTGCTGCTGGCCCATGCGCTGGAGCAGGCCGGGCCTGGCCAGATCATCCTCGTCGCGCAGTTTGGCCAGGGCGCCGAGGCCCTGGTGTTCCGCACCGGAACCAGCGATGTCGGCAGCTGCAGCCCCGCGCGGGGCGTCACGGGCTCGCTCGCCGACCGGCAGGAAGAAACCAACTACCTGAAGTTCCTGGTCTTCAACGACCTGGTCGAATGGGACCGGGGGATGCGGGCAGAGAAGGACAACAAGACGGCCCTGACCACGCTCTATCGCAATCGCGACCAGATCCTGGGCCTGGTCGGCGGCCGCTGCCGCGAGACGGGCGTCGTGCAGTTCCCGCGCACCCGCATCTCTGTCGCGCCCAACAACCCGGCCGTCGACACCCAGGAACCGTATCGCTTCGCCGAGCGCCGGGCGCATGTGCTGACCTATTCGGCCGACTACCTCACCTTCTCGATGAGCCCGCCCAATCACTACGGCATGGTCGTGTTCGAGGGCGGCGGGCGGATCATGATGGACATCACCGACGTCGCGCCCGGCGAGGTCGAGACCGGCCTGCCGGTGAAGATGGTCTTCCGGATCAAGGACCGCGACGAGAAGCGCGGGTTCGTCCGCTACTTCTGGAAGGCCGCGCCCGACCGCACGGCGATGGCGGCGATTTCGGCGCAGGCGGCGGAGTAGGGCGGTGTCAGAACGCGCGCTTGACGTCGGTGGCCGCGAAGTCCTCGCCCTTGAACAGCAGGGGCAGGTCGCGCGCCTTGGCCAGGGCGTAGGCGAAGCAGTCGCCGAAGTTCAGGCCGTGTCGGCCGGCGCTGTATTCGGCGAAGGCCCGCTGCGCGAGTGTCAGTTGCGGCTCGTCGAACGGCTCCAGCCTGACCTCGAATTCGTCGACAAAGCGCCTGATGTTCTCGACCTCGGCTTCGCCCTTGCGCCGCAGGCACACGACCTGCAGTTCGAGGCGTGTTGCGGCCGACATCAGAAGAGCCTCCGCGTCGGCGACGGCCTTCATGAACGCACCGGCCTCGGGCTCGTCCCAGAGGATGGCCAGAACCGCGGACGTATCGAGGACGATCACTTCGGAAGGCCGTCTTCGTCGTACAGCATCTCTTCAGGCGTTCGGGGGTCGAGGATGGGAAGCGCGGCTGAGCGCTTCTGCAGCTCTGCCATGAAGGCCAGCTTTTCCTCGCGTGTCTTGGGGGGCGGCCGGGGCGGCATGCGATCGCGTTCGGCCCGCACGGCGTGGGCGAACACGTCGCTCAGGCTGACACCCTTCCGATCCGCCAGCTCCTGCGCCATGCGCAGCGTTTCCTCGTCGTGGATCACCATGCCCATGGCCGCGACGTTACACCCGATCAATACGCCCGAGAAGGCGAGCTAGGGAGAGACCCAGATGGCCAGCGGCATCCGCGACAAGGTCGCCATCCTCGGCATGGGCTGCAGCAAGTTCGGCGAGCGTTGGGACGCCGGTCCCGACGACCTGATGGTCGAGGCCTATGTGGAGGCCATGAACGACGCGGGGATCGAGGCCAGTCAGCTCGACGCGGCCTGGTTCTCGACCCACATCGACGAGATCGGCACGGGCAAGGGCGGCACGCCGCTGTCCATCGCCCTGCGCCTGCCCAACATCGCCGTCACCCGGGTGGAAAATTTCTGCGCATCGGGCTCGGAGGCCTTCCGGGGCGCGGTCTATGCGGTGGCCGCCGGCGCGGCCGACATCGCCCTGGCCGTGGGCGTCGAGAAGCTGAAGGACACCGGCTATGGCGGCCTGCCGTTCGGCGCGCCCGGCACGCTGACGCCGCAGGTCATGCCCAACGGCTCGGCGCCCGGCAATTTCGCGCAGCTGGCCAGCGCCTATCGCGCCAAGCACGGGGTCTCCAAGGAGGACCTCAAGCGGGCCATCGCCCACGTCTCGGTCAAGAGCCACGCCAACGGCGCCAAGAACCCCAAGGCCCATCTGCGCAAGCCCATCACCGAGGAGCAGGCGCTGAAGGCGCCGATCATCGCCGAACCGCTGGGCCTGTTCGACTGCTGCGGCGTTTCCGACGGCGCGGCCGCAGCCATCGTCACGACGCCCGAGATCGCCCGGGCGCTGGGCAAGCATGACCTCGTCACGGTCAAGGCGCTGCAGCTGTCGGTCTCGAACGGCTACGAGAGCCAGTACAACGGCTGGGACGGCAGCCATTTCCACACCGCCCGCATCGCCGCCGGCAAGGCCTACAAGGAGGCCGGCATCGAGCGTCCGCGCGAGCAGATCTCGATGATGGAGGTGCACGACTGCTTCTCGGTGACCGAACTGGTGACGATGGAGGACCTGTTCATCTCGGCCGAGGGACGCGGCTGGCGCGACGTGCTGGACGGCTTCTACGACGCCGACGGCGGGGTGCCGTGCCAGATCGACGGCGGCCTCAAGTGCTTCGGCCACCCGATCGGCGCATCCGGTCTGCGCATGCTCTACGAAATGTACCTGCAGCTTCAGGGCAGGGCCGGCGAGCGCCAGCTGCGCGACCCGGTCCTGGGCATGACCCACAATCTCGGCGGCGCGCCGGCCAGCAATGTCTGCTCGGTGGCCATCATCGGGCGGGAAGGGGCGTAGTGCGACGTCCCGACCTGGTGTAGTCGAGAGGCATGTCGGGACGCTTCAAGGGCTTCAAGCGCTGGATCTTCGCGGGATGCGTCCTCGTGCTGGGGATCGTCCTGACGGCGGCGTTCTACTGGCGCTACGACATCCTGCGCACGACGCTGGATCCCAAGGTCCCGTTCCAGACCTACGACCCGCCGCCGGCTCCCAACTACGCCGATCCGGCCGCCTGGGCGCTGCTGCCGCGCGGGGCCACGGGCATGGACCGCGCCGCCGACGTGTTCTTCGTCCACCCGACCACCTTCGACGGCGGTCGCGACTGGAACGCGCCCTATGACCAGCCCAAGGCCAACCGCTATCTGAACCGCGTCGTGCTGCCCAACTACGCCGCGCCGTTCTCCCGAGTGGGGCGGATCTTCGCGCCGCACTATCGCCAGGCCAGCCTCTACACCTTCCTGACCCTGCGCGACGACGCCCGCGAGGCTCGCCGCTTCGCCTATGGCGACGTGCGCGACGCCTTCCACGCCTGGCGCGATCGCTACGACCAGGGACGGCCGCTGGTTCTGGTCGGGGTGGAGCAGGGCGGAAGCCTGCTGGCGCGCCTGGTGGCCGAGGAGATCGCGCCCAACCCCGAGCTCAAGGCCCGGTTGGCCGGCGTCTACCTGATCGAGACCGCCGTGCCCGCCGACGAGTACGGTCCGGTCGCCGCCGTGCCCGCCTGCGCGCGTCGCGACGAGGCCGGCTGCGTCGTGGCCTGGGCCTCGCTGACCGACGGTGATTTCCAGAAGGCCCAGGAGTGGCTGGGCCGCTCCCTGACCTGGATGGGCGGAGACCAGCTGGAGAACCTCAATGGCCGTAAGCCGCTATGCGTGAACCCGTTGCTGGGCGTGCAGACCGACGAACGGGCTCCGCCCCGGCTCAATCTCGGCGCGGTCAACGCCACGGGCCTGGAATGGGGCGCCCGCCCGGCGTTCCTCAAGCGCCAGGTATGGGCCCAATGCGAGAACGGCCTGTTGCACACCGGCCGACCCAAGTCGGCTTCGCTGCGCGACACCGGTTCGTGGACCGACCGCCGCAAGGTCGACGGCTACAACCTGTTCTGGGCTGACATCGAGGCCGACGCAGCCGCACGGGTGGCGGCGCTGGGCAAGCGCGCGCCTCCGGTGATCAGGGCGCCGGCGCCTTAGGCCGCGGAAAGTCGGGCGCGCTGCGGCGCAACGGCGCACGATTTTGCCGCCGATGGATTGGCCAAGCCGATGATCTTTTCGTCATGTGGCGTCGTTCAGCTTGTTTTCCTGCAGCTTTGCCACCACGGCGCGACTTGTCGCCGCTGGAAGGCGAGCGCGCTTGAACCGCGTCGCAAAAGGTCCACATAAATAACGACCATCCGCCCAGTCCCGGGCGGACGGACTGTACGACTCAGGCGCATCGTCTGAAGTGACGGCAGTCCGCATGGCAAGGCGCGGGTTCTCGCGCCGGCCGGGAGTGAAAATATGTCTGAGATCCGTACGCTTCCTGTGTTGCCCCTGCGGGATATCGTTGTGTTCCCGCACATGGTGGTTCCGCTGTTCGTGGGCCGCGACAAGTCCGTGCGCGCCCTCGAGGAAGTGATGCGTGGCGACAAGCAGATCCTGCTCGTCACCCAAAAGAACAGCGCCGACGATGATCCGGCGCCCGCCGACATCTACGATGTCGGCGTTCTCGCCACCGTGCTGCAGCTGCTGAAGCTGCCCGACGGCACCGTCAAGGTGCTGGTCGAGGGCAAGGGCCGCGCGGCGGTCGTGCGCTTCACCGACCAGGAAGCCTATTACGAGGCCCAGGTCGGCGAGGTCAGCGAAGACCAGGGCGCCGGCCCCGAGGCCGAGGCCCTGTCGCGCGCGGTCGTCGAGCAGTTCGAGAACTACGTCAAACTCAACAAGAAGGTGCCGCCCGAGGCCCTGGCCGCGATCCCGCAGATCGCCGAGCCGGGCAAGCTGGCCGACAGCATCGCCGCCCACCTGTCGGTGAAGATCGGCGACAAGCAGCACCTGCTGGAAATCTTCGACGTCACCAAGCGCCTGGAGAAGGTCTTCGCCCTCATGGAAGGCGAGATCTCGGTGCTGCAGGTCGAGAAGAAGATCCGCTCGCGCGTGAAGCGCCAGATGGAGAAGACCCAGCGCGAGTACTATCTCAACGAGCAGATGAAGGCGATCCAGCGCGAGCTGGGCGACGGCGAGGAAGGCTCCAACGAGCTCACCGAGCTCGAAGAGCGCATCAAGAAGACCAAGCTGAGCAAGGAAGCGCGCACCAAGGCCGACGCCGAGCTCAAGAAGCTCAAGTCGATGTCGCCGATGTCGGCTGAAGCCACGGTCGTCCGCAACTATCTCGACTTGCTGCTCTCGCTCC
>CBINOL010000097.1:0-19125 GCA_966252285.1 uncultured Caulobacter sp. | reverse complement strand
CAGGCGTGGAAGATCGTGTGGTTGGCCAGCTCATGGCCCTCCGCCGCCGCGGCCCGCCAGCGCGGAATGTCGGACGCCTTCACGCCCGACAGGAAGAAGCTGCCCTTGAAGCCGGCCGCGTCCAGCGCCGGGATGGCGTTGTCGAGCTGCGAGGCCAGGGCGTCGTCATAGGTCAGGGCCACGGCGGCCTTGGCGCCGTTCGGCCATTGGGTCGCGTTGGCGGCGGAGACACCGGCCAATCCGCTTAGGCCCAAGCTCATGACGATCGCCAGCAACGCCTTCATCGGCCGCCTCCCCTTCGTTGTGCGCGGGACGCTAGGGGCGGACAGGGAAGGTGGCAACGGGATTAAGGAAAACAAGTTTCCCCTTTCCTCCCGTCATTCCCCCCCTTGTGGCGGGAAACCCTCTATCCGCTGCAAGGGAGACAGGGGCGGACTGCTCAGCAGTCCGCTGGCGCTTCCACTGCAAGCTGAACCAGGGGTTCCCGCCACAAGGGCGGGAATGACGGGAGGTGAGGGTGAGAGGTGGGGGGTTAAGCCGCCACGCGCTCCTCGTCCCGCACGCTGCGGCGGAAGTCGCGCGGCGAGCAGCCGTACTGGTCGCGGAAGGCGCGGCTGAAATGGGCGCTGCCGTTGAAGCCCCAGCGAAAGCAGATCTCCGAGATCGACAGCCGGGCGAACTGGGGGCTGGCCAGATCGTTGCGGCAGCGCTCCAGACGGCGGGTGCGCAGGTAGTGGCTGAAGGTCTCTTCCACGCCCTCGAACAGCTTCTGCACGTAGCGCGGCGAGACCCCCTCCTCATCGGCCACCCGGCGGATGGTCAGGTTGGGGTCGGGCAGCAGGGTCTCGATGGTCTGGCGCAGGCGCTGCAGGTGGGCGCTGCGGGCGTCGGTCGGCCAGGCCGCGCCGCGCTCTTCGCCGGCTTCCAGCAGGCACAGGCCCAGGAATTCGGCCAGGGCCAGTTCCACGGGCCGCAACTGGTCGACGGTCAGGTCCTCCAGCGAGTCCGCCGTCGAGCGCAGCAGGCCCGACAGGATGTGCTTGACCCCGCCCTCGCCACGAAGGCGACCGACCCGCAGGGCGCGCGGGGCCACCAGGCGATGGTTCAACGCCACGCGCGGCGCCCTGACGAACATCAGCCGGCAACGGGTGGCCAGCCGCAGGGCCGCCGCCTGGCCGGTGGGGCCGAAAGCGATGTCGCCCACGATCAGGTCTTCGGCCAGGTCGTCGCTGACCACCGCCGCCTGGCCGTCGAGCAGCACGGCCATCCACACCGCCGCCGGCTGGTTGGTCAGGCGGCCCGAGATGGTCTGCGCCCCGGCGTTGACCAAAGCAAACTCGATGCCCAGCGGGCTGGTCAGGCAGACCACCGAGGTCGAGGCCGGCTCCAGCTCCGACAGTCCCTCGACCGGCAGGCCCAGGCGCGACATGGCCTCGCGCCAGGCGTCCGAACGCTCGGCGCGGGGATAGCTGTCGGTGCTGAACGACCAGGCCCGCAAGGCGGATCAGGCCTTGGTCGGGAAGATGTCGCGCGGAATGCGCACGTGGCAGCCCTGCTTGCCGTCGACCACTTGAGTGACGCCGAAGTCGGAGGCCACGCTCATCAGCGAATAGGCGTCGTTCCTGCTCAGCCCCACGTGATCGGAGAGCAGGCTCAGCATATTGAGGGAGGCTTGCTTCATGGCCACGTTGAGGTCCTCGTCGAACCCGTGGACGATCCACCACTTGGGGGTCTCCAGCAAAGGCCCGGGGGTCTCGAAATCCTTCCGCAGCACGATCTGCATCAGGACGTTGAGCGAACTTTCGATCGCGGTGCCTGAAAGTTCGCCATCCCCCTGGCTGACGTGGGGATCTCCGATGGAGAACAGCCCGCCCTCCACCTGCACGGGATAGTACATCGTCGCCCCGGCCCCGATGCGCCAGTTGTCGATGTTGCCGCCGTGCAGGCCGGGCGGGATGGTGCTGACGCGGCCGTCGACGGCCGGCGCCACACCCGCCGTGCCCAGGTGCGGCCGGGCCGGGATGCGCACGCCCGGCAACGCGCTCTGGCGGTCGCATTCAGGGCAATTGGTGATCGTGCCAGGCGTCAGGTACTTGCCCGGAAAGTCATAGGCGTAGAGGGCGCTGGCGGTGTTGAAGTCGGCGTCCAGCTCGTAGATCGTCACCCGCTCCTTCTCGCCGAACTCCTTGTAGAGATAGCCCCAGTTGGCCGCGAGGTTGGAGCCGTAGCGGTTGCGCGGAACCATGCGCAGATAGCGCACCTCCAGCACGTCGCCGGGCTTGGCGTCCTCGACATGGATCGGGCCCGTCATGATGTGGACGCCGGGATTGCGGTCGTCCTCCGGCACCTCGGTGAAGATCCGGGTCACCGCCTCGTCCATCATCAGGTCGGGGGCGTCGCCGGCATGGTGGGTGATGGCTTCGGCCTGGATCAGGTCGCCGCTCTTGATGCGCAGGGCCGGCTTGATCGACGGGTCGAAATAGCCCCAGTGGATGGTCTCGGGCGTGGCCTTCAGGTGGTGCAGGGCGCCGGGCGCGACGTCGGGGCGGACCTGGCCGGGTTCGCAGATGAAAGGCATCGGAATCTCCGTTAGGCCGCGGCCAGCGTGACGCTGGTCATGCTCAGCGAGCCGTGCTCGATGTGGTCGGGGGAAAAGCGGGCGACGTCGCCGGGCAGGCGCGCGCCCAGCACGTAGAGCAGCGGCCAGTAGTGGTCGGGCGTCGGCACGGACCGCCGGGCGTCTTCCCCCAGCGTCTCGAACTCGACGGCGGCCAGCGGCCGGTCGTCCGCGATCGCCGCCTTGATCGCCTCGTTGAAGCGCTGCGACCAGTCGTAGGGCGGGCAGTGCCGGTCGCCCCAGTCCATGGCCGGCAGGTTGTGGACGATGTTGCCGGTGCCGACGATCAGCACGCCCTCGTCCCGCAACGGGGCCAGGCGCTGGCCCATCTCGTAGTGCCACTGGGGAGACTTCGCGCCGTCCATCGACAGCTGGATCACCGGCACGTCGGCTTCCGGATAGGCCTTGCACAGCACCGACCAGGTTCCGTGATCCAGACCCCACTGGCGTTCGTCCAGCACCACGGGAACCTCGGGCGACAGCAGGTCGCGCACCCTAGCCGCCAGTTCCGGCGAGCCCGGCGCGGGGTACTGCACCTCGAACAGGGCGCGCGGGAACGAGGCGCCGAAGTCGTGGATGGTGCGGGGCTGGCTCATCGCCGTGACCCCGACGCCCCGGGTGATCCAGTGGGCAGAAACGCAGAGGATAGCCTTGGGCTTGCCGTGGGCGGCCTCGATCTCGGCGGCCATGGCCCGCCAGGTCTTGGTGGTGTCGTTGGTCTCCAGGGCGATCATCGGGCTGCCGTGACCGAAGAAGACGACGGGAAGGCGCGAGGTCATCTCAGGCGGCCTCCACCGGAGCGGCGGGGGCCTCGGCCCCCTTCATCCGGTCCCACTGGGCCTGGTAGCGTGGGGCGAGCCAGCGGTTGAACTGCACCTGCGCCCCCTCCTGCCAGGAGTAGCGGCCGCGGATGGCGAAGCGCGAGCGCAAGCCCTTCTGGACCAGCTCGTCCACATGCATGTCCTGGGCGATGATCTGGCCCGCCGAGGTCATGATCATCTCCAGCCGCTCCTTGAAGCCGTAGCTGTCGCGCGCGCCGGGGGCGACCAGGATGCCGGTGTCCTGGGCCATGGTCTCAGGCCCCGTGGGCCGCAGGATCAGGTAGATGACCATGTCGCTGGTCATCACCAGCGACAGGGTCGGCGGGATGTTGGCGAAGGTGGCCCGGCCGCGATCCTCGTCCGACAGCTTGGGGAAGATCGGCAGCACCGCCTTCTGGGTCGGGTTGAAGCTGGCGTCCGGGTGCAGGGTGCCGTTGTAGCGCAGGAAGCCCGCATCGCCGGGCGCGGCCTCGGGGAAGCTGGCCAGCTCGCTGGGGATGAAGTCGTGCAGCACGCCCCGGTGCAGCTTGCTGGCGTGGTAGCCGTCGTTGTTGTTCTCGAACATCACCTTCCAGTTCCAGGCGAACTGGCCGGTCATGGGTTCGAGCGCCTCGGCGGTCTCGAGGTCGAAATTGGCGATGGCGGCCTCGACGGCGGCCAGGCGCGGGGCCAGCGGCGGCGCCTCCGCGTCGAAATTGACGAAGATGAAGCCCAGCCAGATCTCGACCTTGAAGGTGGGCAGGCTGATCTTCTTCTTGTCGAAGCCGCAGGTGCGGTCCATGGCCGGGGCGTTCACCAGGTCGCCGTTCAGCGAATAGACCCAGTGGTGATAGGGGCAGACGAAGCCGCGGGCGTTGCCCTTGCCTTCGGCCACCAGCATGGCGCGGTGCTGGCACACCGACGACATCGCCTTGATCTCGCCGGCCCGGTTGCGGGTGACGAGGATCGGCTCACCGACGATCTCGGTGGTGAAGAAGTCGCCGGACTCCCGCACCTGGTCCACGCGGCCCACGCACAGCCACTCGCGGTCGAACAGCGCGGCCTTCTCGAACTCGTAGAATTCAGCGTCGGTGTAGCAGGCCGGCGGCAGGGTCTCGGCCGAACCCACCTCGTGGGTGGAGCTGGACAGCCCGTCGAAGAAGGCGTCGCTGAACAGGGTCACGGCCGGGCGCTCGCTGAAGGGAGAAGACCCCTCAAGGCTGGCGCCGCCCCGCGCCCCGGTCTTGCTCCAGCGCGCACGAAAACTTGGTCAGCGGCAGGCCAAGGCCGCACGGTCGCCCGCCGATCGGGCGCTGCTGTCGCCGGGCTGCGCAAGGACCCCGCTTTTGACCATACGCGCACGAGACCCGGGCAAGAGACGGTACGCGCTGAGGCAAGACCGTGATTTTTCAGCCGCCTAGGCTCCAGGCCAGACAGTCACCGAAGGTCGCCGACATGCTCGCGCAAGCCCTGCCCGCCCTGGCCAAGAAGCCGCTGAAAGACGACTTCGGCGCCGAGATCCTGAACATCGATCTGCCGACGGCGACTGATGCCGAGCTGGACGGCGTGGTGGCCGCCTTCCACGCCCACGGCGCGGTGCTGGTGCGCGACCAGCAGATGACCCCCGACGACCTGATGGCCTTCATCGGCCGGTTTGGCGATCCGGAGGATCACACCCAGACCCGCTTCACCCTGCCCGGCTATCCGAAGATCTTCATCCTTTCCAACCGCGTGGTCGACGGAAAGCCGATCGGGGCCCACAACGACGGCGTCGGCTGGCACACCGACTACAGCTACAAGCCGCAGCCGGTGATGCTGACCATGCTCTATTGCGTGGAGGCGCCGGAGGAAGGCTC
This sequence comes from uncultured Caulobacter sp., assembly GCA_966252285.1. Classification (GTDB taxonomy): domain Bacteria; phylum Pseudomonadota; class Alphaproteobacteria; order Caulobacterales; family Caulobacteraceae; genus Caulobacter. The sequence continues at coordinate 13,852 of CBINOL010000097.1, read as the reverse complement.
CGACACCCTCCTGGCCGACGGCTGCGCGGCCTGGGAGGCGCTGGGCGCGGAAAAGCAGGCGCAACTGCTGCCGCTGCGCCTGCACCACAGCTACAAGCACTTCATGGCCACCCGCGAGTTCGGGGCCCAGATCCTGTCGCCCGAGATGGAGGCGGCCAATCCCGACGTCGAGCACCCGCTGATCCGCACCCACCCGGCCGACGGCCGCAAGGCGCTTTGGCCCTCGACCGGCACGGTGACCGAGGTGATCGGCAAGCCCGGCCCCGAGGGCCTGGCCCTGCTGGACGAGCTGGTCGCGTTCATGACGCAGGAGCGCTTCGTCCACGCCCACAAGTGGCGCGTCGGCGACATCCTAATGTGGGACAACCGCTGCACCCTGCACACCGGCACCCTGTACGACGACAAGAAGTATTTCCGGACCATGCACCGCCTGTGGGTGAAGGGCGATAAGCCGTTTTAGAGATCATCAAAGGCCGTCATCCCGGAAAGCCCGAAGGGCTTATCCGGGACCCAGGGGCCGGCGCACTGCGGTCGCCCCTGGGTCCCGGCTCTCCGCTGCGCTACGGCCGGGATGACGAGCAATAGGAAATGCGAACATGACCCAGACCTGGCTGATCACCGGCGTGTCCGGCGGGCTCGGGCGCGAGATCGCCGCGGCGGCGCTGGCGCGGGGCGACGTCGTCGCCGGCACGGTGCGCAGGCTCGCCGACGTCGCCGCCTTCGAGGCCCTGGCGCCCGGCCGCGCCCATGGCCTCGTCATGGACGTCACCGACCCGGTCGCCGTCGAGAACGCCGTGAAGACGGCTGAGGCTCTGACCGGCCGCATCGACGTGCTGGTCAACAACGCCGGCTACGGCCTGGTGGGCGCGGTGGAAGAGGCCTCGCTCGACGAGGTGCGCGCCCAGTTCGAGACCAACGTCTTCGGGCCGCTGGCCGTGCTGAAAGCCGTGCTGCCGGCCATGCGGGCGCGGCGCGCGGGCCGGATCGTCAACATCACCTCGGTCTCGGGCCTGGCGGTCTGGGCCGGCACCGGCGTCTACTGCGCCAGCAAGTGGGCGCTGGAGGGCCTGACCCAGTCGCTGGCGGCCGAGGTCGCCGAACTGGGGATCAAGGTGGTCAATGTCGCCCCCGGCGGCCTGCGCACCAGCTTCGCCAAGGGCTCCAAGACCATCGTGGCGGAGAAGATCGCCGACTACGACGGCCTGGCCCGCGACGCCGAGCGGATCATGGCCGACCACGCCGGCGCCGAGCCTGGCGATCCGAAGAAGGCCGCCCTGGCCGTGCTGGCGGTCGTCGCTGCCGAAGATCCGCCGCTGCACCTGCTGCTGGGCGACGACGCCCTGAAATACGCCGCCTACGCCGCCGACGGCCTGCAGGCCGACATCGACGCCTGGCGCGACCTCTCCCTTTCCATCGCCTTCGACTGAGCCACCGGCCCTCGCCCTTCGACACGCTCAGGGTGAGGTCCGGAATGCACCTTCAATAGTCGTCCTCATGCTGAGCCTGTCGAAGCACGAGGACGCCCCACCACCGCAACCAAGGACCCCTGCCCGTGACCAACACCCTGATCTTCGTCGACCTGGCCAGCGACGACCCCGCCAAGGCCGGCGAGTTCTATGCGCAGGTGTTCGGCTGGCAGAACGACGCCCGGCCGCAGGGGATCTATCACCGCATGGTGCCGGGCGGTCAGTTCAAGAACCCGGACGGCAGCGACAGCCAGATCGGCAACCTGCACCTTGGCATCTTCGACGCCGCCAACGCCCGCCCGCATCCTGAGCCTGCGGGCGTCGAGCCCCGCACCCTCTCCGCCGACGGCCGCAAGCCGCGCATCTGGATCCTGATCGGCGACGACGACAGCGCCGACCGGATTTTGGGGACCGCCGAGAGCCTGGGCGCGACCCTGCTGTGGCGCGACCACTACTGGGCCGAGTTCAACGGCTACAACCACGCCTTCCGCGACCCGTGGGGCAATGAGATCGTGCTGTGGGGCAAGGCGGGGCAGAACCCGGAAATTCCGGCGAGCTTCAGCCGGGAATGAAGATCCTCCCCCTGAAGGGGGAGGTGTCAGCGAAGCTGACGGAGGGGGATGTGTCTGCTGTTTTCGGAGCGGGGTGGGAGGCCGAGGTCTCTTCCCCCTCCGGCCCTTCGGGCCACCTCCCCCTTCAGGGGGAGGACCTCGCATCGCACCTGCGAAGCCTCATATTGCACCGCACCCAACACCGGCGCATCATCCCGCGATAATCATAAAAGACCGCCGGGAGCGCGAGGATGTCGGACAAGGCCTATCAGCACGCGCCCGATCCGCCGTGGATCTTCCGCACCTATGCCGGCCATTCGACGGCGCAGAAGTCCAACGCGCTCTATCGCTCGAACCTGGCGCGGGGCCAGACGGGCCTGTCGGTGGCCTTCGACCTGCCCACCCAGACCGGCTACGACCCAGACCACGTGCTGTCGCGCGGCGAGGTCGGCAAGGTGGGCGTGCCGATCAGCCACCTGGGCGACATGCGCGCCCTCTTCAGCGAGATCCCGCTGGAGAAGATGAACACCTCCATGACCATCAACGCCCCGGCCGCCTGGCTGCTGGCGATGTACGTCGCCCTGGCCGACGAGCAGGGGGCCGACCGCGCCTTGCTTCAGGGCACCACCCAGAACGACCTGATCAAGGAGTACCTGTCCCGCGGCACCTACATCTTCCCGCCGGGACCGAGCCTTAGGCTGATCGGCGACATGATCGCCTGGTGCTATCGCGAGGTTCCGAAATGGAACCCGATGAACGTCTGCAGCTATCACCTGCAGGAGGCCGGGGCGACGCCGGAGCAGGAGCTGGCCTTCGCCCTGGCCACGGCCATCTCGGTGCTCGACACTGTCCGCGCCGGCGGCCAGGTGCCCGAGGAAGACTTCGAGATCGTCGCCTCGCGGATCAGCTTCTTCGTCAACGCGGGGGTGCGGTTCGTCACCGAACTTTGCAAGATGCGCAGCTTCACCAAGCTGTGGGACGAGATCCTGCTCGAGCGCTACGGCGTGCAGGACAAGAAGGCCCGCCGCTTCCGCTACGGGGTGCAGGTCAACAGCCTGGGCCTGACGGAGCCGCAGCCCGAGAACAACGTCTACCGCATCCTGATCGAGGCCCTGGCCGTCACGCTCAGCAAGGACGCCCGCTGCCGCGCCCTGCAGCTGCCGGCCTGGAACGAGGCCCTGGGCCTGCCGCGCCCGTGGGACCAGCAGTGGTCGCTGCGGCTGCAGCAGGTGCTGGCCTACGAGACCGACCTCCTGGAATACGAAGACCTGTTCGCCGGCAGCCACGTGGTCGAGGCCAAGGTCGCCGAGTTGTCGAAGGGCGCGCTGGAGCAACTGGCGCTGATCGACGAGATGGGCGGCGCGGCCAGCGCCATCGACTACATGAAAGCCGAGCTCGTGGGCTCCAACGCCCGGCGCGTGCGGGCCGTCGAGACGGGTGAACTGACCGTGGTCGGCGTCAACCGCTGGACCGACAGCGAGCCCTCGCCCCTGTCGGCCGGCGAGGGAAACATCGAGACCATCGACCCGAAGCTCGAAGCCGAGGTCGTCGCCCGCATCCAGGCCTGGCGCGCGGCCCGCGATCCCGTCGCCGTCGAGGCCGCCCTGTCCGACCTGAAGGCCGCCGCGAGCGATGGCCGCAACATCATGGAGCCCTCGATCACCGCCGCCAGGGTCGGGGTCACCACCGGCGAGTGGGCCGGCGCCCTGCGCGAAGTGTTCGGCGAGTATCGCGGCCCGACGGGCGTGGCGGTCGTCGTCTCCACCGGCGAGGCGCAGGACGTCGAGGCGGTGAAGAAGGAGGTCGAGCGCGTGTCCGAAGTGCTGGGCCGCACCCTGACCTATCTCGTCGGCAAGCCGGGCCTGGACGGCCACTCCAACGGCGCCGAGCAGATCGCCACCCGCGCCCGGGCCTGCGGCATGCACGTTATCTACGATGGCATCCGCTCGACGCCGGAAGAGATCGTTCGCCGCGCCAAGGAAAGCCGCGCCCACGTGGTGGGCCTGTCGATCCTGTCGGGCTCGCACCTGGACCTCGTGCAGGAAGTCGTGCGGCTGATGCGGGCCGAAGGCCTGGAGCACGTGCCCGTGGTGGCCGGCGGCATCATCCCCGAGGCCGACGCCCTGATCCTCAAGCAGATGGGCGTGGCGCGGATCTACACGCCCAAGGATTTCAGGATAACCGAGATCATGGGCGACGTGGTGCGGCTGGTCGAGGCGACGGCGCTGGAGCGGGCTTGAGTCCGGCCCGGCAAGCGCTACCTTTCCGCGCATGAATCCGCTTCGCAAGGTTTCGGACGGCATCCGCGTCCACATGTCCGCAGCCCAGCTTGGCCAGGAGCTCGCGCCGACGGCCATCTGGAGCGGCCTGGCCCTGGGCGTCTGGGGCGGTTCACCCGAGGTGCAGCCGCCGCTGTGGATCGCGGGCTTCGGCCTGGCCCTGGCCTTCTGGATTACGGGGCGGCGCGAGGATACGCCCGACCAGCCCGCGCCGGGCGTCTGGCGGGCCGGCCGCAAGGCCCAGCTCGAGGCGCGCTGGAAGCGCCGCATCCCCTTCGCCGGCCTGGCGATCGCCCTGCTGCTGACCGGCCAGTCCTGGTGGTACGGCGACCTCTGGGGCGTGATCTACGCCATGGCGCTGAACGCCGGCTTCGGCTGGCTGATCTGGCGACGCCCGCCGCTTGAGGCCGGCGCGGTCGAGTTGAGGATCGACGAGGCCGGGATCTATGACCGCGGCCTGGGCTGGACCATTCCATGGGACGCCATCCAGGCTGTGCGTCCGCGCAGCCGCGACCGGCGCGGGAAGCTTGGCCTGCGGCTGGGTCCCAGCGAACTGCCGAACCTCAGCCTCGCCGACCGGACGGTGGGAACCGACATCGAGATCGACCTGGCGACCGTGGCCGCGGGCGTCGACGCGGTCCGCGCCGAGATCTTCCGCCACCGTCCCGACCTCGAAACCGCGCCGCCGGCCGACCTGCCCGGCGGCCTGATCGTCGCCCCCATCGTCGGCGCGGCCACCGAGTCCGACGAACGCGACGAGACGGCGCTGGGCGCGGTGGGCGTCATCCTGATCGCCCAGAACCCGGCCATCCTGCTGACGCTGGGGTCCAGCGAGTAGAGGCGTCAGCTCCGCGCCAGCCGCCAGGCCGCGAGGCAGCCCACCAGGGCCAGGGGCGCGAAGGCGGCGAACAGCCAGGGGCCTTGGGCGAAGGCGGCGGCCGGTTCGATGCCGTGGCCAAAGCCGAGCAGGTTGGCCATGGCCCCGGCGGCGGCCGAGCCGGCCGCGCCGCCGATCAGCTGCACCGTCGGCACCGCCGAGGAGGCCAGGGCCTGCTCCTCGACCGGCGCGCCGGCGATGGTGCGGCGGGCCAGGAACGCCCAGCAGAGGCCAAAGCCGCAGCCGACCGCCAGCAGCGACAGGCCCGTGCCCCACAGGCCGCCACGCGTCACCGCCAGGGCGGCCAGCGCCACCCCGACCAGGATCACCAGCGCGCCGGCGCGGATGGCCAGGGGCTCACGCTCGGCCTTCAGCCGGGCCACCAGCATGGCGCAGACGGTCCAGCCCGCGGCGATGCCGCCGGTGACGTAGCCAGCCACCAGGGGCGAGGCGCCGTGACGGGCCTGGATGAAGGCGGGGCCATAGACGGTGAAGCCGATGGCGGCCGCCTCGCAGGCGAACATGGTCAGAAGGCCAAGGCCGGTCGCGGTCGACAGGTCGGCGGCCGAACGCGGCAGCAGGCGGTCGGGCGAAGCGCGGTTGACGGCCAGCATCGCGGCCATGGCCACGATCCCGAGCACCGCGCAGGCTCCCGCCACGGCCGGCGAAGCCACGACCCCGGCCGCGCCGATCAGGCCGACGCCGACGACCAGCAGCAGCAGCTGGCGGCTGGGAATGCGGGTGCGGCCCGCCTCGCGCTTCTCGCCCGGCAGCATGGCCAGCACGGCGACGACGAACACCACGCCCTGGATCACGAAGGCCCAGAACGCTCCGCGCCAGAAGCCGGCGGCGGCGAACAGCCCGCCCAGCATCGGCCCTAGCAGGGTCGCCCCGCCCCACACCCCGGCCACCGCGCCATAGACGCGCGGCCACAGGCTTTCGGGGAACAGGGCGGTGATCGCCACGTAGCACAGCGCCACCACCGCCCCCGCGCCCAGGCCCTGCACCAGGCGGCCGGCGACGAAGGTGACGAAGTCGGGCGCCAGGGCGCTCATGGCGCAGCCGATCGCGTAGACCACGCCGGCGAAGGCCGTGGCCCGACGCAGGCCCAGCCCCTGCGAGAGCTTTCCGCTGCACGCGCCGGCGACGATCGAGCCGATCAGATAGGCCGCCACCGACCAGCCAAAATACTGATGGCCGCCGATCTCGCGGGCGACGCTGGGCATGATGGTGGCGGTGACCAGGGTGTCGGCCGCGTTCAGCCAGATGCCCAGGCACAGCAGGCCAAAGCGCGGCAGCAAGGCGCGATCGAGCAGGACGGTGCGGTCGGCGGACATCGACGGTCTCTGGGGCGATCCCTTCGGACCGGGCAGGCGGTCATGCCCGTTTCCACCCCGCTCGCCAAGCCGTCGCGGCGAACCGGATGGCTCGCCCAGCCGTTGCAGCCTGCGTGAAACCCGCTTCGCCCCAGGCCCTGGCGCTGGCCGAGACCGGCGGCCTGCTGCTCGACGCCGCCCTTGCCGGCCTGCTGCTGTTTGTGCTGGTCGACCGTCTCGCGCCGCCGCAGGACCTGGCCTGGAAACCGTTCTCCATCGACCAGCCGCTGGGCCTGGCCACGGCGGGCAAGCTGGCCAGGATCGGCGCCGATCCGGCCGCCTGCCGCGCCGCCCTTCGCGACGGCGGGCTCGCGCCCATCGACCAGCCCGTTCGCGAGGACGGCTTCTGCTCGACCCGCGACACGGTGCGGGCGAAAAGCCGCCTGTCGCCAGCCGCGCCGGTGATGACCTGTCCGCTGGCCCTGCGCTACGCGACGTGGGAGCGGCAGGTTCTGGAACCCGCCGCCGCGCGTCTGCTGGATAGCGAACTCGTGCGGGTCGAGCACCTGGGAACCTATGCCTGCCGCACGATCTACGGCCGCGCGGACGAACGGCCCAGCCAGCACGCCAGCGCCTCGGCTCTCGACGTCTCGGGCGTGCGTCTGGCCGATGGACGCCGGCTGAGCATCGCGGCCGATTTCCGGGAGAACAGTCCCGACGGCCGCTTCCTGCGGGTCGCCCGGGCGGGGGCGTGCGAGCTGTTCGGCGCGGTGCTGGGCCCCGACTACAACGCCGCACACGCCGACCATCTGCACCTGGATCTCAGCCCCTACCGCCTGTGCCGCTGAAACCGCGACAATAAGCGCGGTCACGGCGCGCACGCGGGGGTGCGACAGGCGCTCGCCGCGCGCTATAGTTGGTCGAGTACCCGACGCGTAGATTCTGGAAATCCCGCCGATGCCGCACGCTGTCCTGGTGATCGACGACGATCCCCTGATCCGCGACTTCGTCGACCTGGTGCTGAGCCAGTCGGGCCACCGCGTCTCGGCCGCCCCCAACGGCACGATCGGCCTGGAGACCCTCAGCCACGTGCGGGCCGACCTCGTCCTGCTCGACATCCAGATGCCCGGCATGAGCGGGCTGGAGGTGCTGCGGCTGATGCGCAAGCACCGCAAGCTGCGCACGCCGGTGATGATGATCACCGCCCGCGGCGACATCGACACCGTCAAGCTGGCCCTGAACGAGGGCGCCAACGGCTATATCGTCAAGCCGTTCAGCGCCGCCGACCTGTCCAAGCGCGTCAACGCCCTGCTGGCCCACGAGCCCAAGGCGGCCCCGCCGCCGCCCGCGCCGGTTCCCACGCCCGCCGCCCGCCCGGTCGCCCCGCGCCAGCCCGACACCTTCGAGATCGACTAAGGGCGTCATTCGCCCATAGGGCGAGTTCGTGCTAGGCCGGCCGCTCCATCAAAGGGGCACCCATGCTTGCACGCTTCAAGACCTTGCTGATCGCCGCCGGGCTTTCGATCGCCGCCGCGACGCCAGCCGCCGCCTACTCGGAATGCAGCGCCAAGATCCAGAGCGCCTTCTATTCCCAGGAGGGCTACGTCTGGATCAATATCCACGTGAACAACACGATCGGCGCGATCGTCGTCGACAAGACCGACCCGAACCGCGAGGCCTATCTGTCGATCCTGCTGACCGCCCGGGCGCAGGACAAGCCGGTGGTCTTCCGCCTGGCCAAGGACAACGCCGACTGCACGGCCACCCATCACGACCTGACGGGCATCTGGATTCCCTGAGGTCGCCGGCGGCGCGGGACTCAGCCCCCGGCCGCCCGCATCTTCCGCGCCCGCGTCGCCGAGCGCGCCTGGGCGGCGACCACCACCTGGGCCAGGATGGTCAGCAGGTTGCGCATGTCGATCGGCTTGGCGACGTGGGCGTCCATGCCCGCCTCCAGGCAGGTGCGGATCTGGGTGCTCATCACGTCGGCGGTCAGGGCGACGATCGGCAGGTTCCACCAGCGCGGGTCGGCGCGCAGCCGGCGTGTGGCCTCCAGCCCGTCCATCACCGGCATGTTGACGTCCATCAGCACGATGTCGAAGGCCTCGGCCTCGACGGCGGCCAGCGCCTCCTGGCCGTTCTCGACCTCGACCAGTTCGCAGCCAAACGGCTCCAGGAACAGGCGGATGACCCGGCGGTTGACCGGGTGGTCGTCGACCACCAGCACCCGCCGCCCGCCCAGCGAGGTCAGGGCGTCCAGCTCGAACACCGCGGCCGGCGCCTCGGCCAGCGCGGCCGGCGTCGAAGCCTCGGCCAGGTCGGCCATGAACTTCAGGGTGAACAGCGAGCCCTCGCCCTCGCGGCTGCGCACGTTGACCGAACCGCCCATCAGCTCGGCCAGCCGCCGGGTGATGTTCAGCCCCAGCCCCGAGCCGCCATAGTTGCGGGTGGTCGAGGCGTCGGCCTGGGTGAAGGCGCCGAACAGCTTGTCCAGCGTGGCCGAGTTCATGCCGATGCCGGTGTCGCTGACCGTCAGGCGCACGGCCTGGCGACCGCTGTTGGGCTCCAGGGCGCAGGCCAGGGTCACCTCGACCCGGCCCTCGCTGGTGAACTTCAGGGCGTTCGACACCAGGTTGGCCACGCACTGGCGCACCCGCACCACGTCGAACATCAGGCACGGCGGCGCATCGCCGTCGATGTTGAACGACAGGACGATGCCCTTCTCGCGCGCGGTCGGCTGGAAGCCGTTGACGAGACGGCTCACCGTCTGGGCCAGGTCGCCGGCGGTGGGGGCGATCTCCAGCTTGCCGGCCTCGATCTTCGACAGGTCGAGGATGTCGTTCAGCAGCACCAGCAGCGTCTCGCCGGAGTCGATCAAGAGATCGACCTGCTCGCGCTGGCCGGGGCCCAGTTCGTCGGCGCGCAGGGCCTGGGCCATGCCCAGCATGCCGTTCAGGGGCGTTCGCAGTTCGTGGCTCATCACCGCCAGGAACGACGACTTGGCGTCGCTGGCCGCCTCGGCCCGGCCGCGGGCGTCCTTGAGGTTGGCCTGGGCCCGGCGCATGTAGACCGCCCAGGCGATCCCGCCCACCACCAGCAGGGCCATCAGGGCGGCGATGACGCCGGTGGCCTGCACCAGGCGGCGGGTCAGCTCGACCTCGGCGGTCAGGCGGCGGCTCTCGCTGCGCTTGGCGCGAAGCTCGGCCTCGAGGGCCGACGAGATCTGGGCCGCGGTGGCGGCCTGGGTGGCGCTGGCCTCGCGGGCGTGGGCGGCGCGCCAGCGGTCGAACAGGGCGAAGGCGTCCTTGCCGCGCCCCTCGGCGTTGGCGATGTAGGCCTCGACCAGCAGGCGGCCGATCGGATCGGGACGCGCCGCGCGCGGCGGGGCCTGGTCGAGCACGGCGAGGTCGGCGCGGGCCCGGGCCGCATAGCCGGTCCGCGCCAGGGCCTTGGCCCGCAGGCGCAGCATCGACACCGACACCCGGTCGCGCGGCGCGGCCAGGGCCGGTCCCGCGTCGACCAGGCAGCGCAGCACCGCGCGCGGATCGTCGCGCGCGTCGGCGATCACCGCGCACAGGTTCTGGTCCCAGGTCAGCAGGTCCTGGTCGCCCGTGGCCTCGCTCATCCGGTGGTGCATCTGGGCAAACTGCTCGGCGGCCTGGATCTCGCCCAGTTCGGCGGCGGTGTAGGCGATGTCGTACAGCCGCTCGATCTTGCGCATGTAGAAGGCGTCGCGCTCGTCCAGCCGCGCGGCCTCGGCCATGTGGTCCAGGGCGCCGTCCTTGTCGCCGATTTCCGACAGCGTGTAGGAGTGCACCTGGTGGGCCTCGGCCAGCAGCGGCCGGGCGATCGAGCCGCGCTCCTCCAGGTCCTCGAACAGCTCGCCGGCGAACTGGCTGGCCTGGGTCCAGCGGCCGCTGCGGGCCAAGAGGCGGATGCGCTCGACCCCGGCCATCAGGCCGATCTCGCGACCCGAGCCCTCCAGGAACCGGGCCCAGCGCGCATCGTCGACGCCGCTCGGACCCCGGGTCTCCAGCTCGTAGGCGGCCTCCATCATCTCGGCCAGGGTGGCCAGTTCGGCGTCGTCGTCGGCGCGGGCGGTGGCGCGCACGGTGGCGACCCAGTCCTTGAAGGCCTGGTCCACGTGATTGCTCTTGTAGGCGTAGAGCACCCGCCACAGGGCGTAGAGCCGCGTGTCGCCCCGCTGGCGCAGAGCGCGGCGGCCCGCCCGCTCGACATCCTCGTTGGCGTGCGGCGCGGGCCCGGCCCGCTGGACGCCGATCTCGCGATAGAGGGTCTGCAGCTTGCTGGCCTGGCCGCCGATGTCCGGCGACGCGGCGCGAGCCGGCGCCACGCCGGCCAGGGCGACGAGCGCGAGCAGCAGGGGCAGGATGCGCTTCAAGCGGCGGGTCCTCGGTTGACCCGTATCTCCTAGCGGCAACCTCTTACGCTGACGGTTAATTTCCGGCGGACCGCGTCTCTAGGCCGCACCGAAAACCACCGTTATCGCGCCCCGGTGGAGCCCGGCTCAGATGGTCGCCCCGCCGTCCACCACCAGGGCTTGCCCCGTCATGAAGCTGCCCGCGCTGGACGCGAGGTAGACCGCCGCCCCGGCGATCTCGTCCGGCTCGCCGATCCGGCGCAGCGGTACGCCCGCGGTCGAGCGCTCCAGGGTCTTGGGATCGTCCCACAGCGCCTTGGCGAAGTCGGTCTTGATCAGGCCCGGCGCGATGCAGTTGACCCGCACGTTGTCGGGTCCGAACTCGTGGGCGAGGTTGCGGGCCAGCTGGAAGTCGGCGGCCTTGGAGATGTTGTAGGCCCCGATGATGGCGTTGCCGCGCAGGCCGCCGATCGAGCTGACGATGACGATCGAGCCGTCCTTCCGCTCGCGCATCTCCGGGGCGACCATCGAGATCAGCCAGTGATTGCTGATGATGTTGTTGTCGAGGATCTTGCGGAACTGGTCGTCGCTGATCCCGGCCAGCGGGCCGTAATAGGGATTGCTGGCGGCGTTGCAGACGCAGACGTCGATGCGGCCGAAGGCGGCGCGGGTCTCGTCGACCAGGCGCTGCAGGTCCTCCTTGGAGGCGATGTTGGCCGGCACGGCGATGGCGGTTCCTTCGCCATGCTTCTCGTTGAGCGCCGCCGCCACCTCCTCGCAGGGCCCGGCCTTGCGCGACGAGATCACCACCTTGGCGCCGTGCTCGGCCATGCGCTCGGCGATGGCCTTGCCGATGCCGCGCGAGGATCCGGTGATGATGGCCACCTTGCCGGAAAGGTCGAAGAGGCTCACGGCGCGCTCCCTAAACGTTTGTTTGAATTGCCGGCACAGTGACCCCCGGGAAGGAGCGGGTCAACCGGCTTCGAAAAAATGCGCGGGACGTGTCGGGACGGGTCGACCCGGGCCGTCCTTGGGCCGAACACTGCTTCCAACGATACGGAGAAAACGCCATGGCTCTCGACGCCGCCCCCGCCGCCGCTCACGAACTGGTCCTGACCCGGATCATCGACCAGCCGGCCGAAAAGCTCTTCAAGTGCTGGACCACGCCCGAGCTGCTGCCCGAGTGGTTCTGCCCGCCGCCCTGGCGCGTGTCGCACGCCGAGATGGACGTGCGCACCGGCGGCTCCAGCCTGATCGTCATGAGCGGCCCGAACGGCGAGGAGATGCCCAACCGCGGCGTCTATCTGGAAGTGGTCGAGAACCAGCTGATCGTCTTCACCGACGCCTTCACCAGCGCCTGGGTCCCGTCCGAAAAGCCGTTCATGGTCGGCGTCGTCCGCTTCGAGGACCTGGGCGGCGGCCAGACCCGCTACACCGCCATCGCCCGCCACTGGTCGGCCGAGGACAAGGCCATGCACGAACAGATGGGCTTCCACGAAGGCTGGGGCGTCGCCGCCGACCAGATGACGGCCCTGGCGGCGAGGCTTAGGGAACAGGGCAGCGCCAAGCTGCCTACCGCCCCTCCCCCGCCAGCTTCTCATAGTAATCCGCCAGCACCTTGAAGGCGGCCTTGCGCCGGCCGGTGGGCGAGATCAGGCCCTTGCGGTTCCAGCCCTGCTGGTAGACCGGGTGCTGGCGGCGCGGCGAGCGGAAGTCCTTGAGGATCCAGGGCGACATGCCCCGCAAGCTGGGCGCGTTGGCCGCCATGGCCAGGGTCTGGACGTAGTAGCGGGCCTGGAAGTCCTCGGAGAACTTGCGCATCAGGGCCGGATCGCTGAAGCCCGCCAGGGCGTCGGCGCCGAACTCGGAGAACACCATCGGCTTGTCGGTGGGCCGCCAGGCGATCTGCGCCACCGCGTCGAGGCCGTCGTCGGAGTACCAGCCGGCATAGGTGTTGACCGCCAGCACGTCGAGCTTGGCGGCCAGCGGATCGTCGATGCCCATCACCTGCTTGCCGCCTTCGATCTTGCGGTCGGCCAGCAGGGCGGCGGTGACCAGGCGGGTGTCGTCCAGGGCGCGCACGTCGTCGGTCAGGGTTCCCAGGAAGGCGTTGCGGGCGTCGCTGATCGGGGTCTCGTTGGCCACGCTCCACAGCACGATCGAGGCCCTGTTCCGGTCCCGCCGGATCGAGTCTTCCAGCATGCCGCGCGCCAGCTTCAGGGTGCGGGCGTTGCTAAAATCGACCAGCCAGTAGATCGGGATCTCGCTCCAGACCAGGAGGCCCATCTCGTCGGCCAGGCGCGTGGTCACCTCCGAATGCGGATAGTGGGCCAGGCGCACGAAGTTGGCGTGCAAACCATCGCGGGCCTCGGCCAGCAGGGCGTGGGCGGAGGCGTCGGTGATCGTGCGGGCCGGGTTCTCGCCCAGCTCCTCCTCGTGCAGGCAGATGCCGCGCAGGAACACCGGCTTGCCGTTGACCAGGATCTCGCCGCCGCGCACCTCGACGGTGCGGAAGCCGACGCGGTCGGTCAGCACGTCCTGCCCCGCCTCGACGCGCACGTCGTAGAGCGACGGCGCGCCGGGCGCCCAGCGCTTGAGCCCCTTGGGCGCGGGCGCCGACAGCCTGGCCACCCCGTCGGAACCGGCCTGACCGGAGAGGGTCAGGTTCAGGCCGGCGACCTTGACGCTGACGGCCTGGCCCGCGGCGGCGGGACCGTCCAGGCGCACGTCGGCGGCGATCGTCCTGCCGTCGCGGGTCAGGCGCACCCAGGCCTCGTCGACGAAGGTGGCGGGCGTGATCACCAGCCGCACGGGCCGGGTGATCCCGCCGTTGAAGCGCTGCATCGACACCGGACGCCGTGAGATGACCGCGACGGCAGGCGTGTGGGAGCCGCACAGCTCAAGAGCGTGAATCGCGCTGCCTTCGGCGAAGACCGCGACGCCCGCGCTCCGCAGCATGATCACCAGGTCCGTCAGCGAGTG
>CBINOL010000096.1:0-19462 GCA_966252285.1 uncultured Caulobacter sp. | reverse complement strand
ATCCTCCCCCTCTGGGGGAGGTGGCCCAGAGGGCCGGAGGGGGGACGTTTTCAACTGCCGCCAAGTCGGCAGTCACTTCCCCCTCAGTCGCTTCGCGACAGCTCCCCCTTCAGGGCGAGCATCTTTCTACCGCCCCCGCATCTCGGTCAGTTCCCAGCCCTCGCCGACGGCGACCTTGCGGAACTTGAAGGCCACGCGGGCGCCCGGCTCCAACGGGGCCTCGGCCAGGACGTCGCCATAGGCCTGGAAGACGGTGCGGCCGGCGGCCAGCGGGGCTGCGCTCGCGCCGTCGTGATCGAGCGTGAGCACCTGGCCTTCGACGCTCGCGATCACGCCCTGAGTCTCATGCTGCGGCGCCGTCGAGATCGGCGGCGCGGGCTGGGCGGCGGGCGATTTCGAGCCCTCGCTCTTCCCGCCCGGACCACAGCCGACCAAGGCCGTAACCGCGAGAAATGCAAAAACCGCCTTGAATTTCATGACCTTAACCTGTCTCCGGCGGGCTCCCCGCAGCCCATCTTTGCGCATTTGCACAGATTTTTCATCGCACCTGCGAGATGGATCACATTTTCGATAGCGATTTCGTGATCAAAGTTTTACCCTAGGTGCGTCGGCGGTTTTCCTCCGCCGGACTTCGTTCAACGCCAGACCCTTGCTGAACGCGACCGATCCCTAGCGGACCGGAGGCGTCCCGTGAAGGCGTTCGGCGCGAAATCGAAGCTCTGCATTTCGTCCGACCACGGTCGGATCACCGAGACGGACCCGATGACCGAACGCGGCGCCTTCTTCGACCTGGCCACCTCCACCCCGGTGGCCTTCGAAACCGTGATCGCCCCCCGCGATCGGGTCGAGATCCCGACCGAAGCTCCCCTGGCCATGCCGGTCCAGCCGCTGGGCTTCTGGCAGGGCGCGGCGCGCGCCGTGCGTAGCCCGGGCTCGGAAACGGTCATGCGCCGCTGGGTGATCTTCATCGCCACGGCGATCATGGGCGCGGCCGGCTGGAAGGCCACCTTCGACACCGTGGCCCTGGGCGGCGTCACCCGCCTGGAAGCCGTCTGCCTGACCCTGCTGGCCCCGCTGTTCCTGGCCCTGGCCCTGTGGTTCGTCACCGCCGTCGCCGGCTTCGTGGTGCTGCTGCGCACGCCCAAGGATCCGCTGGGCATCGACAGCAGCAAGCCCATGCCCAAGCCGCGCGCCCGCACGGCGATCCTGATGCCGGTCTACAACGAGGACGCCCAGGCGGTGTTCGCCCGCCTGCGGGCCATGGACGCCTCTATCGCCGAGACCGGCAACAGCCGCGCCTTCGACATCTTCATCATCTCCGACACCCGCGACGCCGCCGTGGCGCTGGCCGAGCAGGCCTGCTTCGCCCGCTTCCGCCGCGAGGCCTCCAGCCACGTCTTCTATCGCCGCCGCGCCGACAACACGGGCCGCAAGGCCGGCAACGTCGCCGACTGGGTCGCCCGCTGGGGCGGCGACTACGAGCACATGCTGGTGCTCGACGCCGACAGCCTGATGACCGGCGACGCCATGGTGCGCCTGGCCGACGCCATGGAGCGTCACCCGGGCGTGGGTCTGATCCAGACCATGCCGACGATCATCAACGGCCAGACGATCTTCGCCCGCACCCTGCAGTTCGCCACCAAGCTCTACGGCCGCGTGGCCTGGACGGGCCTGGCCTGGTGGTCGGGTTCGGAAAGCTCGTTCTGGGGCCACAACGCCATCATCCGCACCAAGGCCTTCGCCCAGACCTGCGGCCTGCCCTCGCTGAACGGCCCCAAGCCCTTCGGCGGCGAGGTGATGAGCCACGACGCCCTGGAAAGCGCCCTGCTGCGCCGTGGCGGCTGGGCAGTGCACCTGGCCCCCTACCTGGAAGGCTCGTACGAAGAGAGCCCCTCCAACCTGCTCGACTTCGCCACCCGCGACCGCCGCTGGTGCCGGGGCAACGTCCAGCACGTGCCGCTGATCGGCCTGCCGGGCCTGCACTGGATGAGCCGTCTGCACCTCGTCATCGGCGTGCTCAGCTACGCCCTGTCGCCCATCTGGTTCGTGGCCCTGTCGGCCGGCGTCATCTCGCGGGCCCTGATGCCCGAGGTGAAGAAGGCCGCCTTCACGATGGCCGACCTGCAGGCCGCCGCCCACGCCCTGATCGACTGGCGCGAGATCCAGGCCACCGCCTGGGCGATGATCATCACCTTCGTGCTGCTGTTCGGCCCCAAGATCCTGGGCGCCACCCTGATCTTCATGCGCAAGCACGAACTGAAGGGCTTCGGCGGCCGTCGCCGCGTGGTGGCCGGCCTGGGCGTCGAGATGCTGCTCTCGGCCCTGGTCGCCCCGATGCTGATGTTCACCCAGACCCGCGCCGTGGTCGAGATCCTGGCCGGCCGCGTCGGCGGCTGGAGCGCCCAGCGCCGCGACGCCGACAAGGTCGCCTTCAAGGAAGCCTGCGCCGCCATGGGCTGGATCAGCGCCACGGGCCTGATCCTGGCCAGCCTGTTCTGGTTCACGCCCGACCTGCTGACCGCCACCGCCCCGATCCTGGCCGGCCTGATCCTGGCCGTGCCGCTGACCATGCTGGGCGCCAGCAAGGCCGCCGGCCTGGCCCTGAAGGCCAACGGCCTGTTCATGACCCCCGACGAGCGCCAGCCTCCGGCCATCGTCCGCGCCGCCCTCGGCCCGGTCTGCGAACCGCCGGTCCGCTGGAACGTCGGCAAGGCCAAGGCCCCCGCCCTGACCGCCGAGCAGACCGCGGCCTGAACGACCGGTCATCGAAGCTGAAGAAACCCCGCCCCTCACCGGGCGGGGTTTTTTATTGGCCGTCGATACGCACGGCGCAGAAACACCTACTCAAGCTTCGCAACGGCTGGCGGCTCGCCCTTTGGGGGAGTAGAAGCGCGCTTCGTTTGGATTTGACGGAGCCTCCGCCGTGTCGCGGCTTTTCAGCGCCTATGTGATCGTCGACTGGAGCGCGGCGGCCAAGCCGACCACCGGGGCCGACTCCGTCTGGATCGGCGTGCTCAAGCGCGACGTGCGTTTCCGCCTGACCTTCGAGAGCTTCAACCCGGCCACCCGCAACGAGGCCGAGGCCAAGCTCGCCGTCATCCTCGACGACCTGAAGAAGCGCGGCGAACGCGCGCTGGTGGGCTTCGACTTCCCGCTGGGCTTCCCGCGCGGCTTCTCCCAGGCCCTGAGCCTGCCGGGCGAGACGCCCTGGCGCGCGGTCTGGGACCAGCTGAACAAGATGGTCAAGGACAAGGCCGACAACACCAACAACCGCTTCGGCGTCGGCTCGGAGATCAACCGCCGCCTGACCGGCGGTCCGTTCCCGTTCTGGGGCTGCCCGCCCAAGGACGCCCTTACCACGCTGCAGCCCAAGCGCACCCGCGAGCATGGCCCGGACGACCTGCCCGAGTTCCGCCATGCCGACGTCGCGGCCAAGGGCGCGCACTCGATCTGGAAGCTCTATTACAACGGCTCGGTCGGCGGCCAGGCGATCATGGGCATCCCGGCGGTACGCCGCCTGAAGGACGCTCGCGGCGAGGCCGTGCGCGTCTGGCCGTTCGAAACCGGCTTCAAGGCGCTGACCGAGGCTGACCTCGACGGCGTCGAGGCCGTGGTCGCCGAGGTCTATCCGTCGCTGATCAAGGCCGTTCCCGGCCCCGGCGAGATCAAGGACCTGGCCCAGGTGCGCACCCTGGCCGAACACTTCGCCAAGCTCGACGAAGCCGGCAAGCTGGCCGCGCTGTTCGGACCGAGCAAGGACGCGCCCGAGAGTCTGGTCGAAGACGTGCAGACCCAGGAAGGCTGGATCCTGGGGGCCTCCATCTGACCCCTCTCCCCTTGCGGGAGAGGGTGGCCCCACGAAGTGGGGTCGGGTGAGGGGTCGCACGAACAGAAACGCCGCGAAAGCCGATCAGCTTTCGCGGCGTCTTGCGTTTGAGAGACCCCTCATCCGTCGCCCTTCGGACGACACCTTCTCCCGCAAGGGGAGAAGGATCAGACCCGCTTATCCAGCATCCGATACCGTCCCAGCAGCATCGCCGCCGCCGCGAAGCTGGTGACGATCACCGACCAGACGATGCCGTCCAGGCCCATCTTCATCGGCAGGGCCAGCCACCAGGCCAGCGGCCCCATGATCAGGGCGTAGGCCACCATGTGGGTGCCGGCGGGGATCCAGACCTCGCCGCGCGCGCGCAGGGCCTGGGCGCAGACCACCTGCACGGCGTCGGGCACCAGGAACAGGCACGTCAGCACCAGCGCCGGCGCGATCAGGGCGATGGCGGCCGGATCGGCGGTGTAGGCGCCGGCCACCAGGTGGCGCAGCGGATAGAGCAGCAGGGCCACCACCATGGCGAAGACCGCCGTGACCGCGAACGAGATCCAGCCCGCCCGGCTCATGCCCGCGGGATCACGCGCGCCGTGGGCTCTCGCCACCTGCACGGCGGTGGCCGTCGCCAGGCCCAGCGGGACCATGAAGATCACGCCGGCCACGTTCAGCACGACGGCCCAGGCCGCGACGTTGAGGCCGCCCAGCCAGCCGGCCACCAGGCTCATGCCGGCGAAGGCCGAGACCTCGAACAGGTTGGAGCTGCCGGCGCCGTAACCGACCCTGCGCTGCTCCTTTTCGGCGGCGCGGTCGCGAACGGGCTTTTCGAACACGCCCATGGACCGGGCGTCCTTCAGGCGCCAGATCACCACCGCCAGCATGATGGTGAAGGCCGTGCGGGCCACGAAGGTGGCCCAGGCCGCGCCCACCGCACCAAGCGCCGGCAGGCCCATGACGCCGGGCACCAGCAGCAGGTTGACCGCCAGGTTGATGATGTTGGCGATCCACATGTTGACCGTCACCAGCCCCGGCCGCCCCAGCCCCTCGAGCCAGAAGCTCAGGGCCACGCTCAGCGCATACGGAGTCAGCGACAGCGAGAACACGATCAGCGGCGCGGTCGCGCCGTCGGCCAGGGCCTTCTCGATGCCCACGTGATGCAGCAGCGGCGGCGCGGCGATCGCCAGCAGGGCCGAACCGGCCAGGCCCAGCCAGAACGCGTAGACCACGCCCCGGCGCAACACCGCGCCGGCCTCCTGCGGCTTCCCCGCCCCCATGGCGCGCGAGCCCATCACCTGGGTCCCGACCAGCAGGCCGACGGTCACGGTGACGAACACCGAGGTCGGGGCCCAGGCCATGGCGTGAAAGCCCAGCTGCTGGGCCGAGAAGTGGCCCACGACGATGGCGTCGGTCAGGCCCATGACCATGATGCCCAGGCGCGACAGCACCACCGGCCCGGCCAGGCGCAGCAGCTCGATCAGGTCTGTGACGATGACGCCGCGCGACTTCCCGGAAGCCGGCGCGGCCGCGGGACGCGACATGGTGTGGGCCTTTCGAAACGGGGCCGGAAGGTGGCCGATGCCCATCGATTGGGCAAGGGGCGCCTCTAGATCCTCCCCCAGAAGGGGGAGGTGTCGGCGAAGCCGACGGAGGGGGATGTGACCTGTGAACCAGCAGCCTTACCCGGCGCCAGAAGGAACTTCCCCCTCCGGCCCTCCGGGCCACCTCCCCCTTCAGGGGGAGGATTCCCCCTACTCCGCGTACAACCGCAGCGCCTGCAGGCACATCTCCAGCCCGGTCAGGTCGTGCAGCGGATCGGGGGTGACGATGACGAACAGCCGCCGCGCCTCGGCCCACAGCATCACGCTCTCGGGCAGGCCCAGATCCTCGACCACGCAGCCGTTCTCGTCGCGCCAGACCCCGTCCTCGCCGTGCTCGGCGCCGACCAGCACGTCGACCCGGTCGACATATTCGGCCAGGCTTTCGTCCTCGACGTTGAGATAGGCGAAGACCGGCTTGCCCAGACCCGCCAGCACCCCGGCCTCGAAGGCGACGCCGGTGTCGCAGGAGGCCCCGCGCCAGGGCGTCAGGTTGACGATCGCCGCATCGACCTGACGCAATTGGGCCATGCGGTCCATATAGAGTTCGCGGGCCTGGATTTCGGAGCTGAAGTCGTCGCCCGGCGCGGCCTGGCCGCCCGAGAACGGCGTGAAGCCCGCGTCCAGGCACAGGGCCTTGCGGCGCAGGTCTTGAGCTTGGGCGTCAGGGAGCCAGGCTTCGGGGCCGGCCAGCCAAAGGGAACGGACAGGTCGCATCCGGCCTTAGAGCGGGCGACGGGCCCGACCTGTCAACCGTCTTGGAGATCGAACCGTCCGCCGATGACCGCCCTCTCCCGCCGTTCGGCCCTGGCCATGGGCGCCGCAGCCCTGACCCTGCCTGCTGTCGCCGAGGCCGCTTCGGCCCAGACCTACCTCGCCTACGAGCGCCGCCTGCGCGAGCAGATGGCCGCGCGCCGGGGTGACTTCGACGCCGATTTCGAGCGCGAACTGCTCGACCAGGGCGACGCTTTCCGGGAGGCCCGGGGTCTCTCGCCCCTGCGCTTCGATCCCGGCCTGGCCCTGGCCGCCCGGGCCCACGCCGCCGACATCGCCCGCAGCCAGATCTACGACCACATGACCCGCGAGGGCTTTGGCCCGGCCGCCCGCGTGGGCCTTCTGGCCCGCGACCTCGTCGGCGCCCCGGCCGAGAACATCGCCATGCGCCGCAACGCCGCCGGCCAAGTGCGTCCCGACCAGATCATGGGCCAGTGGAAGACGAGCCCGGGCCACCGCGCCAACCTGCTGGCGCCGGGCTTCACCCATGTGGCCTATGCGGCCCTGCGAGAAGGCCCGCAGGTGATCGCCGTGGGCGTCTATGCCGAGGTCTCCGCTCGCCTCGCCGCCCCCGCCCCGCTTCGGGCCCAGAGCGTCGAAGCCATCGCCGCGGCCCTGTCGCGCGCCAGCCCCCGCATCGACCAGTTCTCGCTGTCCGACCCCGGCGGCGACGTGCTGACCCAGACCTATGTCGAGCGCCCCCAGCCCGTCAGCATCCCGCCCGGCGCCTGGCAGCTGCGCCCGCACCTGTCGAGCGGATCGCACAAGTATCAGGTGGCCTGGGGTCCGGTGTTCGTGCTGGGGTGACGCCCAAACGAAAAACGGCGGGCCCTTGCGAGCCCGCCGTTTCCGTCTTCAGCCGTGAGGCGAAAGCTTAGTTCTTGGTGACGTCCACCAGCTTGTTCTTGGCGATCCACGGCATCATGCCGCGGAGGCGCGCGCCGACTTCCTCGATCTGGTGCTCGGAAGCGCGACGGCGGGTCGCCTTGAACGACGGCTGGCCGACGGCGTTTTCCAGCATGAAGTCACGGACGAACTTGCCCGACTGGATGTCTTCCAGCACGCGCTTCATCTCGGCCTTGGTCTCGGCGGTCACGACGCGCGGGCCGGTGACATACTCGCCGTACTCGGCGGTGTTCGAGATCGAGTAGTTCATGTTGGCGATGCCGCCTTCGTAGATCAGGTCCACGATCAGCTTCAGCTCGTGCAGGCACTCGAAGTAGGCCATTTCCGGCGCGTAGCCGGCCTCGACCAGCACTTCGAAGCCGGCGCGGATCAGCTCGACCGTGCCGCCGCAGAGGACGGCCTGCTCGCCGAACAGGTCGGTTTCGCATTCCTCGCGGAAGTTGGTCTCGATGATGCCCGAGCGGCCGCCGCCGATGGCCGAGGCGTAGGCCAGGCCGAGGTCCAGCGCGTTGCCGGTGGCGTTGTGGTGCACCGCGATCAGGCAGGGCACGCCGCCGCCCTTCTGGTACTCGCCGCGGACGGTGTGGCCCGGGCCCTTCGGCGCGACCATCAGCACGTCGATGGTGTCCTTCGGCTCGATCAGGCCGAAGTGGACGTTCAGGCCGTGGGCGAACAGCAGGGCCGCGCCGTCACGGATGTTGGGGGCGATGTCGTTCTTGTAGATCGCGGCCTGATGCTCGTCGGGAGCCAGGATCATGATCAGGTCAGCCCAGGCGGCGGCGTCGGCCACCGACATGACCTTCAGGCCTTCGGCTTCGGCCTTCTTGGCCGAGGGCGAGCCCGGACGCAGGGCGACGGCCACGTTCGGCACGCCGCTGTCACGAAGGTTGAGGGCGTGGGCGTGGCCCTGGCTGCCATAGCCTACGATGGCGATCTTCCGGTCCAGGATGCGGGCGAGGTCGGCGTCGCGGTCGTAGTAGACGCGCATGATTTCTTCTCCAGGACTGGTCAATCTGCCCGCCTCACGCAATCAGGAAGCGGGAAAGGCGGGCGTTTGAGCGTTTTTTTGCCGCCTCGTCAAGGCGGGGCGCGCCATGAGCGACGTTCGGCGACGCTTAAATACCGCGAGTGAGGCGAAAAAGCCCTCCCAAAGGCAGGTCGCCAGCCCCGAAAACGAAAAGGCCGCGCCTCGGTTAGGAGGCGCGGCCTTCGGTCCGGAGCGGTCGCCCGCCTACCAGAACAGGTCGTAGTAGACGCTCAGCACCTGGCCCGACCAGACGTCCACCAGGACAGCGTCGCCGCCGACCCGCACCCACTCGCAGCCGATCGGCGGCATGGGCAGGCCGTAGCGGAACCAGTCGAGGTAGTAGTAGCTCGAGTACCAGCCGCCCGGCAGGTAGTCGCCGAAGCTCCAGCGGTTCACATACCAGCCGCGCGGATAGCGGTAGGCCGGGGCGCGATAGCGCTGGGGCGCGCGGTAGCTGGGCCGCCAGCGACGCTGGTCGTACTGCGGACGGCCGTTGTCGCGATCACGCCAGCGCTGGTCGCCGGGACGCGGGCCCGGACGATCCCGGTCGCGATCGCCGCCCTGCCAGCCGCCGCCGGGACGGCCGCGGTCGGGACCACGATCGCCACGGTCGCCTTGCCAACCGCCGTTCGGACGGTCGGGACGGTCGCCGCCGGGACGGGTCGGACGGTCGTTGCGGTCGGGGCCACGATCGCCTCGGTCCTGACCGCCCTGCCCGCCGCCGCTGGGGCGGTCGGGCCGGTCGCCACGATCCGGACGGTCGCCGCGGTCGGGACGAGCGCCGCCCGGGTTGCGGTCCTGGCCGCCTTGCCAGCCGCCGCCGGTGGGACGGTCGCCCCTGCCCTGCCAGCCGCCGCGATCTCCACGATCGCCGCGGTCGGCCTGCGGAGCCGAAGGCGCTTGCGGCGCCGGACGGGCCTCAGGCGCACGCGGCGCCTGGGGGGCGGAGTCGTTCACGCGGCCGCCGCCGCCGCGCCAGCCGCCTTCCTGGCGGTCGCCACGGTCGGCGCGAGGCCCGCGATCCGGGCGGGCGCCGCGATCGCCGCGGTCGCCCCGCTCGTTCTGCTGCTGCATCGCCAGGACCGTCGCGGCGGAGCCGGCCTGGGCCGCCGCGCCGCCCGTCAGCGACAGGATCATCGCGACGGTGATCAGACGTTTCATCTCTTGCTCCAAGGGGCCTTGCGCTGGCCCGTAGCTCATCCCTTGATCACAGTGTCGCGCTTGGCGCATGAACCGCAATTGAACGAAACCCGCAGGAGAAGGCCATGGCCGCACGACCGCAGGACATTCTGGGCTTCTGGACTCAGGCCGGCCCCAAGCAGTGGTTCGACAAGAACCGGGCCTTCGACGAGGCCATCCGCCTGAAGTACGAGCCCACCCACCACGCCGCCGCCCGCGGCGACTACGACGACTGGGTCGAGACGGCCGAGGGCTCGCTGGCGCTGATCATCGTGCTCGACCAGTTCCCCCGCAACCTCTACCGCCGCAGCGGCCACGCCTTCGCCACCGACGGCAAGGCTCGCGCCGTCGCCCGCGCCGCCATCGCCAAGGGCCACGACACCGCCGTGGCCCCGGATCTGCGCTATTTCTTCTACCTGCCGTTCGAGCATTCCGAATCCCTGGCCGACCAGGAGCTGTGCATCGAGCTGTGCGCCGGCATGCAGGCCGACACCGGCGACGAGAACGCCATGAAGTGGGCGATCATCCACCGCGACATCATCGCCCGTTTCGGCCGTTTCCCGCACCGCAACGTCGCGTTGGGCCGCGAAACCACCCCGGCCGAGCAGGCCTTTCTCGACGAAGGCGGGTTCGCCGGTTAGGCGAGCTTGGCTTGCGTGCAATCGATACTGTAGTGTCCGCGCGAAATTCGAAGGGGCCTGGAGGGCGCTGTCTATGTCGATGAAGAAACTCATGCTCGCCGCGAGCGCGATGATTTGCGTCGCCGTTCCGGTCGAAGCTTTCGCTCAAGCCAAGCCGAGCAAGGCCCAGCAGATGCAGACCCAGGCCCAGGCCGAAGTGCCGCGCTGCACGCGCAAGCTGGGCACCCTGTCGATCATCGACGGCGACGATTCCCGCGGCTGGACCCAGTACAACCTG
Organism: uncultured Caulobacter sp.; assembly: GCA_966252285.1. Classification (GTDB taxonomy): domain Bacteria; phylum Pseudomonadota; class Alphaproteobacteria; order Caulobacterales; family Caulobacteraceae; genus Caulobacter. Next base: position 9,240 of record CBINOL010000096.1, on the reverse strand, counting down.
GCCTCGCCGCAGAAGCTGCTGCGCGCCATCGTCCAGAAGTCGGGCTGCTTCAATCTGGTCGACCGGGGCGCGGGCCTGAACGCCGCCCAGATCGAGCGCAACATCGGCGGGAACCTGGGCCTGCAGCGCGGCTCCAACGTCGGCCAGGGCCAGATCAAGGCGGCCGACTACGTGCTGGTGGCCGAAGTGCAGGCCAGCGACAGCAACGCCGGCGGCGGCGCGGTGGCCGGCGCCATCGGCGGCCTGATCGGCGGTCGCGCCGGCGGCCTGATCGGCGGCATCAAGACCAAGAAGCTGGAAGCCAACACGGTCCTGTCGCTGACCAACGTCCGCACCACCGAGACCGTGGCCGTGCAGGAAGGCTACGCCGTGAAGAACGACATCGGCTGGGGCGCGGGCGGCGGCATCGGCTTCGCCGGCGCGGTCGGCGGCGGCTACGAAGACACCGAGATCGGCCGCATCATCACCCTGGCCTTCATCAACAGCTACTCCAAGATGGTCGGCGAACTGGGCCTGGTTGGCGACAGCGCCCAGGCCGCCCAGGCGGCTCCGACCAAGTCCTTCGTGGCCACCCGCGTCGTCAACATGCGCGCCACCCCGGTCGCCGCCGGCAAGCTGATCCGCGCCCTGCCGGCCGGTTCGATCGTCTACCCGACCGGCAAGAAGCAGGAGCTGTGGTGGGAAGTGGCCGACGAGAACGACAACGTCGGCTGGGTGCTGAACACCGGCCTCGAGCCCGGCAAGTAAGGCTTTCGGCCACCTGAACGAGAACGCCCCGCCGGCTCGCCGCGCGGGGCGTTTTTGTGATTGGCCATGGGCTCGATTCGTCGCGATTGTGCGCCCCATGACCACCGCCGTCCTCGACGCCCCGAAAGCCGCCGCCGACCACCCCGAGCGCCAGTACCTGGCCCTGCTCGCCGACATCCTCGAGAACGGCGTGCAGCGCGGCGACCGCACGGGCACTGGCACGCTGGGCGTCTTCGGCCGCCAGATCCGCTTCGATCTGGCCAAGGGCTTCCCGGTCCTGACCACCAAGAAGCTGCACCTGCGCTCGATCATCATCGAGCTCCTGTGGTTCCTGAAGGGCGAGACCAACATCGCCTATCTCAAGGACAACGGCGTGCGCATCTGGGACGAGTGGGCCGACGAGAACGGCGAGCTCGGCCCGGTCTACGGCAAGCAATGGCGCTCCTGGGCCGCGCCCAACGGCCAGTCGATTGACCAGATCGTCAATCTGGTCGAAGGGCTGAAGACCAATCCCAACAGCCGCCGGCATATCGTCTCGGCCTGGAACCCGGCCGATGTCGAGGACATGGCCCTGCCGCCCTGCCACTGCCTGTTCCAGTTCTTCGTCGCGGATGGAAAGCTGTCCTGCCAGCTCTACCAGCGCAGCGCCGATGTGTTCCTCGGCGTGCCGTTCAACATCGCCAGCTACGCCCTGCTGACCCTGATGGTCGCCAAGGTCGTGGGCCTTGAGTCGGGCGAGTTCGTGCACACCTTCGGCGACGCCCACCTCTATCTGAACCACCTCGACCAGGCCCGCGAGCAGCTGACCCGTGAGCCCTACCCGTTCCCGACGATGAAGATCGCCGACAAGAGCGACCTCTTCTCCTTCGAGTACGAGGACTTCACGCTGGAAGGCTATGAGGCCCACCCGCACATCAAGGCGGCGGTCTCGGTCTGAGCTTCCGCTAGCGACGGCGGGCCGCTAAGACTCGCCGCCATGACCGCCCCCATTCTCACCGTCGGCCCCGTAGCCCGCTCGCTCAACGGCGTCATCGGCCGCGACAACGACCTGCCCTGGCGCCTGAAGTCTGATCTTCAGATGTTCAAGGCCGCCACCCTGGGCAAGCCGGTGATCATGGGCCGCAAGACCTGGGACAGCCTGCCCAGGAAGCCCCTGCCCGGCCGCCTCAACATCGTTTTGACCCGCGACCACAAGTTCGAGGCCGAGGGCGCGGTCGTCTGCGACACCTGGTCCGAAGCCGTGCAGATCGGCAAGGAGCAGGCGGCCGAGGACGGCGTCGAGGAGGTCTGCGTGATCGGCGGCGCCGCCCTGTTCGAGCTCGCCCTGCCGCGCGCCAAGCGCATCTACGTCACCGAGGTGCAGGCCGAGGTCGAGGGCGATGTCGCCTTCCCCGCCTTCGACGAAAGCGCCTGGACCGAGGTCCGCCGCGAAGAGCGCCCCGCCGGCGAGGGCGACGACTTCCCGTTCGTGTTCCGCGTGCTGGAACGCAAGTGAGCGCGCTGCTGGCCGCCTTCGTCCTGGCCCAGGCGGCGTCCGCGCCGCCGCCGGCCGCCGACGCGCGCCAGCACGCCCGCGACAAGGCCGCCGAGATCGTCGTCCTACAGGTCAAGCATGTGGGCGTGCCGCGCGGCGTGCGCGGCAATTGCTTCGTGGCCGCCACGGTGGTGCGCGCCGAACCGGGCGTGAAGATCAAGGTCGGCCGCAACCTCCGGCTCTCGGTGCCCTGCTCGGCCCCGGGGGCCAGCGGTTCGGACGTCGAGCACGGCGTCGACCAGGCCGCCCTGCAGCGCTCCAGCTACGGCCGCGCCTTCTTCGACGAGCGGCTGAAGCTGATCGCCTACGACCTCTTCGACCTGAACTGACCGCGGAGCCACGGATGAGCGCCTGGACCGACCGCCGGCTGATCGACCTGCTGGGGATCGCGCCCCCGTCCTCCAGGCCCCGATGGCCGGCGCCACCACCCCGGCCATGGCCATCGGCGCGGCGCGCGGCGGCGGCCTGGGTTCGCTGGCCTGCGCCCAATACACGCCCGACCAGGCCCGCGCCGCGATCGCCGAGTTCCGCGCCGCCGTCGATGCGCCTCTGAACCTCAACTTCTTCGCCCACACGCCGCCCGCCGCCGATCCGGCGCGGATGCTGGCCTGGCGGGCCCGCCTGGCGCCCTACTACGTGGAGGCCGGCCTGGATCCGGCCCCGCCGCCGCCGGCGGGTGGTCGCGCCCCGTTCGACGAGGCCTTCTGCGTCCTGGTCGAGGATCTGCGGCCGCAGGTGGTCAGCTTCCATTTCGGCCTGCCCGGCCAAGCCCTGCTCGACCGCGTTCGGGCCACGGGGGCGAAGATCCTGTCGTCGGCCACCACCGTCGCCGAGGCGGTCTGGCTGGAGGCGCACGGCGTCGACGCCGTCATCGCCATGGGCGCCGAGGCCGGCGGCCACCGCGCCACCTTCCTGCCGGGCTACGGCGAGACCATCGACAACCGCCTGGACACCGCCAGCCAGCCGGGCCTCTTTTCCCTGCTGCCGCAGGCGGCCGCCGCCGTCGCCGTTCCGGTGATCGCCGCCGGCGGCATAGCCGAAGCGCGGGGCGTGGCGGCCGCCCGAGCCCTGGGGGCGGCCGGGGTTCAGGTCGGCACGGCCTATCTCTTCACGCCAGAGGCCAAGATCCCGCCGGCCCACCGCGCCGCCCTGGACGAAGCCCGCGACGACAACACCATGATCACCGACGTCTTCACCGGCCGTCCGGCCCGAGGCGTCGCCAACCGGCTGATGCGCGAGGTCGGGCCGATCGGCGGCGCGGTCGTGCCGCCCGTCCCGCTGGCGGGCGGCGCGCGCGGTCCGGTGCGCCCGGACGGCGCGAACAGCGACTTCACCAACCTCTGGGCCGGCCAGTCGGCCGGCCTGGCCCCGCGCGGCCTCAACGCCGAAGACCTGACCCGGCTGCTGGCTGACGCCTGAGTAGGTTGCGGCCTCGTTCAAACGATCGTTTACTCCACTTCCAGGCGTCCAGAGAGACGCCCATCAAGCGTGACAGCCTAAAGTGTGAGCGGTTTCGGCGCCCGTCACGCGCAAAGAAAAGGGAGCGAGACGACATGGACCTGACCCTCGTCGCCGAAGGCCTGCAGTTTCCCGAGGGCCCGGTCGCCATGGCCGACGGCTCGGTGCTGCTGGTCGAGATCCAGCGCCAGACCCTGACGCGGATCACGCCGGACGGAAGGCGCGAGACGGTCGCCGATCTGCCCGGCGGCCCCAACGGCGCGGCGATCGGCCCGGACGGCGCGGTGTATGTCACCAACAACGGCGGCAGCTTCCAGTTCTTCGACATGGGCGGGCTGAACATCCCCGGCCCCACCCCCGCCGGCTACGAGGGCGGCTCGATCCAGCGGGTTGACCTGGCAAGCGGCGCGGTCACCACGCTCTACGAGGCCTGCGACGGCAAGCGCCTCGTCGGGCCCAACGACCTCGTCTTCGACCGTCAGGGCGGCTTCTGGTTCACCGACCACGGCTGCTCGACGCCGGACGGCCGCAGGTACGGGGCGCTGTACTACGCCCGCACGGACGGCTCGCACATCGTGCGCCTTCGCGACCACCTGATCTCGCCCAACGGGGTGGGCCTGTCGCCAGCCGAGGACACCGTCTACGTGGCCGACACCATGCTGGGGCGGCTGTGGGCCTTTGACGTCGTCGCGCCCGGCGAGCTCGCCCCGCCGGCGCCGCTGCAGCCGGGCCGGGTGATCTGCAACCTGCCAGGCTACCAGCTGCTCGACAGCCTGGCGGTCGAGGCCGACGGGCGCGTGTGCGTGGCGACGATCATCAACGGCGGGATCACCGCCTTCTCACCGGACGGTTCGACGCAGCACGTCGCCGTACCCGACGTGATCACCACCAACATCTGCTTTGGCGGGCCCGACATGCGGGACGTATGGATCACGGCGTCGGGCACGGGAAAGCTCTGGCGCGGGCGCTGGGACCGGCCGGGACTGAAGCTGAACTTCAACGCCTGAACCTTCTCCCCTTGCGGGAGAAGGTGTCGCCGACAGGCGACGGATGAGGGGTCTCTCAAACGCAAAACGCCGCGACGGCTGACCAGCCCTCGCGGCGTTTCTGTTCGTGCGCCCCCGCACCCGACCACGCAGCGCGTGGCCACCCAAACCCCCCAGGGGCGCGGGATCGCGGGCGGTCAGGACAGAAACCCAAACGCCTCACGACTGAAATTCTGCAGTTCGTCGTTCCGTCCCTCGCGGATCTTCACGACCCACTCGGGGTCCTGCAGCAGCGCGCGGCCCACGCCCACCAGGTCGAACTCGCCGCGGTCGAGGCGCTCGAGCAGGCCGTCGATCGAGGCCGGCTGGCTGCCCTCGCCGCCGAAGGCCGCGATGAACTCGCCCGACAGGCCCACCGAGCCGACGGTGATGGTCGGCGCGCCGGTCAGCTTCTTGGTCCAGCCCGCGAAGTTGAGGTCGGATCCCTCGAACTCCGGCTCCCAGAACCGCCGTTGCGAGCAGTGGAAGATGTCGGCGCCGGCGTCGGCCAGCGGCTGCAGCCAGGCTTCCAGCAGTTGCGGCGTCTCGGCGTTCTTCACCGCGTAGTCCTGCTGCTTCCACTGCGACAGGCGGATGATCACCGGATAGTCGGGGCCCACGGCGGCGCGAACGGCCTTGAGGATCTCGGCGGCGAACTTGCTGCGCTCGGCGATGGTCGGGCCACCGAAGGCGTCGCCGCGCAGGTTGGTGCCGTTCCAGAAGAACTGGTCGATCAGGTAGCCGTGGGCGCCGTGCAGCTCGATGGCGTCGAAGCCCAGGCGCTTGGCGTCGGCGGCGGCCGTCGCGAAGGCGGCGATGGTGTCGGCGACGTCGGCGTCGCTCATCGGCTCGGTGAACTGGCCGCCGCCCGCCTTGGACACGCCCGAGGGGCTGTCGACCTTGCCCAGCTGCGCCGGCCCCTTGGCCGAGCCGACGTGCCAAAGCTGCGGGGCGATCAGGCCGCCGACCGCGTGCACCTCGTTGACCACCTTCTTCCAGGCCGCCAGTTCCTTCTCGCCATGGAAGCGCGGCACGTTGGGGTCGTTCAGCGACGCCGGGCGGGCCACGCCCGTGCCTTCGGTGACGATCAGGCCGACCTGGGCCGCGGCGCGACGGGCGTAGTAGGCCGCCACGTCGTCGGTCGCCACGCCGCCGGGCGAGAACGAGCGGGTCATCGGCGCCATCACCACCCGGTTGGGCAGCTTCAGCGACTTGAATTCGAACGGCTTGAAGAGGGCGTCGAGGGCCATGGGGGCGCTCCGGGAGACGGGAAATTTCGACGACAAGTTAAACGGTCGTTTTCGAGCCAGCGCCATGCAGAAAAACTGCAACGGTTGCGGTTATCCGGCATAGCCCAGGGGACTTGAAAAGCGCTCCCCCTACTCCACCGCGTCGAGATATTCGATCTCGGGTCGGCCGGCGAGGAACGGCGCCATGGCCGCGCCGGCGGCCTTGAAGTAGTCGGTCCCGCCGTGATGCTTGAGGGCGTCGGCCGAGGCATAGAGTTCCAGCACCTTGTAGACGCCGGCCTCGGTCTTGGACCTCGTCAGTTGGTAGACGATCGCGCCGGGCTCGTTGGCCTTCACCTTGGCCGAAAGGTCGAGGAGCACCGCCTCGAACTCGGACGCCTTGTCAGGCTGCACCTTCAGGGTCGCCACCACGCCGATCATGCCCATCCTCCCAACGGTTGTTTGAATGGGAGGGTGGACGACGACGGGCGGCGAAGGCAAGCGTTTTGACGCCCCTTTCCCACGAAGGGGCCAGACCATAAGCTTGGCCTCATGCTGTGGTTTCCCGATCGCTGGAAGCGCCTGGCCTCTCGGATCGACGAGATCGCCCGGCTGTTGCGCGCGCATGGAGAAACCGCCTGGGCCGGCGATCTGCAGGAAATGGCCCGACGTGTGCGCAGACGCGACGGCTACGGCCTGGAACAGCTTCTCCACTGCTTCGGAGGCGCCGGGACGCTCAACGATCTCGTCCTGATGAAGAATGGAACGACGCCGTCCCGGGCGAACACGCGGCTGCGGCGGCTGATATCGAAGGCCTCGACGCTGGCGTCAGGCCTCAGGCGCGAGGCGTAAGTCCGCTAGCAGAAAGCCTAGCGCCGCTCGTTCCAGCCGTAGGCGACCCAGGAGTGGCCGCCGACGTTGCGGGCCTCGATCAGGTTAGGATCGGCCGAAGCCTTGGCGCGGGCCTGGCGGCGGCCGCGCAGGGCGAAGGCAGCCAGTCCGAGCAGCGCGGTGGCCATGAAGCCGACCACCACCAGTGTCGCAGCGAACACGACGGCCACCACTGCGGCCACCGAGACCGCGATCGCCGTGGCCACGCCGCCGACCACCGCAGCCAGACCGCGCCAAGCCGAAGAGTGCGTCGCGCCGATGTTCGCGCCCAGGGTCATGGTCATCGTCGTCCTCGATCGGCGCCGGGGCGCCCAGAATCTCCGTCCTCGCCCCTTAGGTTGGCTCTGGAGGTCTGAACGTCAACTGAACACCCATTGGGTTCAATCACAAAGACTTTTCCGTTCAACCCGCGGCGGCCAGTCCCAGTTCCCGGCGCTCGCGCATGACGGTGCTGAAAGCCGCGTTGATCGCGGCCGCCTTGGCCTCGGCCACCTCGATGAATTCGGCCGGCAAACCGCGCGCCCGGGCCCGATCGGGGTGGGCGTCCGACAGGGCCGACTTCCAGGCCTTGCGAACCACATCGTCCTCGGCGTCGGCCGGCACATCGAGGATCACATAGGGGTCGTCCGCGCCTGCGCCGAGGTGGGTGGCGCTGAGGCGACGGAAGGCCAGCGGCGACAGGCCGAACAGTTCGGCCACCCGCTCCAGATAGTCGAGCTCGTCCTGGGTCACCGCGCCGTCGGCCTTGGCGATGTGGAACAGGCCGTCGAGCACGTCCTCCAGCAGCTGCGGGCAAGAGCGATAGCGCTTGGCCAGCCGCTTGGCGTAGCTCTCGAAGCCGTGCGTGGTCTGGCGGGCCAGGTCGTACAGGCGATGGATGTTCTGCTCGGAGGCCGGGTCCGGATGGAAGACCTGCGAGAAGGCCTCGAACTCGTGGCCGTCGGCGCTGCCATCGGCCTTGGCGAGCTTGGCGCCCAGGGCCGTCACGGCGGTCGAGAACGCGGGATCCTGCCCCGGCGGGCCCGGCGGGCACTCGGCGCATTCCGCCAGGTCCAGCCGGCGGGCCGCGATGCTTGCGATGTTGCGCCAGAAGGTCATGCGGGAATTCTAATGCCGACGGAACTGGGAAGATACGGATCGGGGCGCCGGCAGGATGCCGCACCGGAAGGGCCTTCTAGCATACGCATCGCACGCGACCCACCCGGCGATTGCTGCATCGCACATGTAAACTTGTTCAGAATTGCCGCCATCTTCGGAGCCATCCGGCGTCTGCGTCGTTATGGCTGAGCTTGGCGCGGGACTTTGACCATTCGGCGCCATGCTGAGGTCCCAATGCGGCCCGAAATGATCTAGTCAGCTCTACTGACGCTACCGAAAAGGATTCCCGGCCGTATGGCGACCGCCCTTCTCTTCGCTCTCGCCCTGATGGCGCAGGACGCGCCCGTGACCACCGCCGCTCCTCCCCCGCGCACCCAGCCCGCCGCGACGCCGCCGACCGACGAGTACGGCTACATCGCCTGGTGCTACGGCGCGCTCAGCGGCTATGTCGACCTCTACGACAAGGTCATGCCCGAGGTGACGCGGATCGAAAAGGCCTTCCCCGGTCCCGACGGCGCGGCCGCGGCGCTGAAGGAATATCCGGCGATGCGCATCCAGGCGCGCACGGACCTGAAGGCCTACGCCTCGGCCATCACCGCCGCCGAGAAGGCCAGCCCGCGTCCGATCTCGGAGTACGGCGCCGGCGCCATGAAGAAGGGCCGCTCGATCTGGGGCGGCTCGGAAGCCATCGACAAGGCCCGTCTGGCGCAGGTGTGGATGAGCTGGTCGCCGCCCGGCGACTGCGAGACCCGCGCCAAGACCCTGGAGACCAAGTCCAACCTGCTGGGCCAGGCCCTGAACTACAACGTCAAGAGCGCCCTGCCGGCCGAACCGGAAGCCGCGCCGGCGCCCGAGCCGGAGGCCGCTGCGCCCCCGCCGCCCGCCGAGACGCCCGCTCCGGCCAAGATCGAGGCCTCCGCCCCGCCTGCGCCCAAGCCTGTCGTTCAGAAGCCCGTCGCCAAACCGGTCGCCAAGCCCGCCGCCACGACCGCCGCTCCGGCGGCGAAGCCGGCCGCCAAGCCCCTGGCCCCGATCGGTTCGACCCCGGCCAAGCTGCCGGCCAGCCGCGAGATCATCATCGACCCGGCCAATCCCCAGGCCTGCGCCGGCAGCCTCGTCCCCGCCAAGCGCGGCGGCAAGGACGTGCTGATCTGCAAGCCGGACTGAGCGGCGAAGACCCCCTCCGGCCCTCCGGGCCACCTCCCCCAGAGGGGGAGGATTGGAAGCGCCAAGATGCTCCCCCTCTGGGGGAGCTGTC
>CBINOL010000095.1:0-19591 GCA_966252285.1 uncultured Caulobacter sp. | reverse complement strand
CTGCGGCCTGTGCCAGGAGGCCTGCCCGGTGGACGCCATCGTCGAAGGCCCGAACATCGAGTTCGCGGTCGAGACGCGTGAAGAGCTCTACTACGACAAGGAAAAGCTGCTCGACAACGGCGACCGTTGGGAGCGGCTGATCGCGAAGAATCTGGAGTTGGACGCTCCGTACCGCTAAACGGTCGGCGCGAATCCGAGTTGGCGGCGTGCGCTTCGCACGTCGCTGTTATTTGAACTTATCAGGGGAGCACCTGGGCCAATGGCCTTGCAGGCGATAGCTTTCTACTTGCTGGCGTTCGTGACCATTGCGGCGGGTCTTCTCGTCGTCTCGGCCAAGAACCCCGTGCACTCGGTGCTCTTCCTGATCACCGCCTTCTTCTCGGCCGCAGGCCTCTTCGTCCTCCTGGGCGCGGAGTTCCTCGCGATGCTGCTGATCGTCGTCTATGTGGGCGCGGTCGCGGTGCTGTTCCTCTTCGTCGTCATGATGCTCGACATCGACTTCGAAGCGCTTCGGGACGGCTTCGCCCAGTACCTGCCGATCGGCGGTCTGGTCGGCGGCGTCCTGACGATCGAGATGATCATGGTCGCCGTCAGCGTGGCCACCAACGGCGCGGCCGCCAAGAACGCCGCTCCGCTGGCGTCGCCGGGCGGTGTCAGCAACACCGAGGCCATCGGCCGGGTGCTCTACACCGACTACATCTTCTTCTTCCAGGCGGCGGGCCTGGTGCTGCTGGTCGCGATGATCGGCGCCATCGTCCTGACCCTGCGTCACAAGCCGGGCGTCAAGCGCCAGGACATCGGCAAGCAGGTCGCCCGCACGCCCAAGACCGGAATGGAACTCGTGCAGATCAAGCCGGGCGAGGGGATCAGCGAATGATCGGCCTTCCGCATTACCTCATCGTCGCCGCCATCCTGCTGACGATCGGCGTCTTCGGGATCTTCGTGAACCGCAAGAACATTATCGTCATCCTGATGTCGATCGAGCTGATCCTGCTGGCGGTGAACATCAACCTGGTCGCCTTCTCGGCCTACCTGCACAACGTGGTGGGCCAGATCTTCGCGATGTTCGTGCTGACCGTGGCGGCCGCCGAGGCCGCCGTCGGCCTCGCCATCCTGGTGACCTTCTTCCGGAACCGCGGCGACATCGCGGTCGACGACGCCAGCATGATGAAGGGCTGACCCAGTGCAATCGCTCGTCACCATTCTCGTCTTCGCCCCGCTCGTGGGCGCGATCATCGCCGGCCTGTTCGGTCGGCGGATCGGCAACGTCGCTTCGCAATCCGTGACCACCGGCCTGCTGCTGCTGGCCTGCGCGCTGTCGTGGGTCACCTTCAGCCAGTGGACCTGGGGCCACATGGAGGCCTTCACGGTCTCGCTGCTGCCCTTCATCCACGTGGGCGACTTCATCGCCAACTGGTCGATCCGCATCGACGCCCTGTCGGCGACCATGCTGATCGTGGTCACCACCGTTTCGGCGCTCGTGCACATCTATTCCTGGGGCTACATGGCCGAGGACGACAGCAAGCCGCGCTTCTTCGCGTACCTGTCGCTCTTCACCTTCGCCATGCTGTCGCTGGTCACCGCCGCCGACTTCATGCAGCTGTTCTTCGGCTGGGAAGGCGTGGGTCTGGCCTCGTACCTGCTGATCGGCTTCTGGTTCAAGAAGCCGTCGGCTAGCGCGGCCGCCATCAAGGCCTTCGTCGTCAACCGCGTCGGCGACTTCGGTTTCGCGCTCGGCATCATGACCGTCTACTGGGCGTTCGGCACGATCAACTTCGCCGAGCTGTTCCCGATGATCCAGTCGGGCGCCGCCCGCAGCTGGGAGTTCGCCGGCCATCAGTGGCCGCTGGTCGACATCGCCTGCTTCCTGCTGTTCATCGGCGCGATGGGCAAGTCGGCGCAGTTCTTCCTGCACACCTGGCTTCCTGACGCCATGGAAGGCCCGACCCCGGTGTCGGCCCTGATCCACGCGGCCACCATGGTGACCGCCGGCGTCTACATGCTGTGCCTGCTGTCGCCGATGTTCGAATACGCCCCGGTGACCAAGAACATCGTCACGGTCATCGGCGCGGTGACGGCTCTGTTCGCCGCCACGGTCGGCCTGACCCAGAACGACATCAAGCGCGTGATCGCCTACTCGACCTGCTCGCAGCTGGGCTACATGTTCTTCGCCGCCGGCGTGGGCGCCTATCAGGCGGCCATGTTCCACCTGTTCACGCACGCCTTCTTCAAGGCGCTGCTGTTCCTGGGCGCCGGTTCGGTGATCCACGGCATGCACCACGAGCAGGACATGCGCCGCTACGGCGCCCTGGCCAAGATGCTGCCGGTGACCTTCATCGCCATGACGATCGGCACGATCGCCATCACGGGCCTCGGCTTCCCGCCGCTGCACCTGGGCTTCGCCGGCTTCTACTCGAAGGACACCATCATCGAAGCCGCGTTCGCCGCGGGCGGCCACAACCAGATCGCCATGTTCGCGTGGGTGATCGGCGTGCTGGTCGCGGGCCTGACCTCGTTCTACTCGTGGCGCCTGGCCTTCTTCACCTTCAACGGCAAGGCTCGCTGGGGTCATGACGATCATGGCCATGACGCTCACGCTGCTCACGGCCACGACGATCACGCCCACGCCGCCCATGGTCATGACGACCACGCCGCGCACGACGATCACGGTCACGACGACCATGGCCACGGCCATGATCACAAGCCGCACGAGAGCCCGTGGGTGATGCTGCTGCCGCTGGTCGTGCTGTCGATCGGCGCGGTCGCCGCCGGCTTCGTCTTCACCGGCTACTTCGTGGGTCACCACGAGGCCGAGTTCTGGCGCGGCGCCATCGCCACCGCCCCTGGCAATCACGTGCTGCATGAAGCGCACGAGGTCGCCAACTGGGTGAAGTGGAGCCCGCTGGTCGCCTCGCTCCTCGGCCTGGCCATCGCCGTCTACGTCTACCTGATCAGGGGCGACGAACGGCTGGGTCTCAAGCTCGCCGAGCGCAAGGGCCCGCTGTACGTGTTCTTCTACAACAAGTGGTTCTTCGACGAGCTGTACGACGCCACCTTCGTGCGCGCCGCCAAGTTCCTCGGCGACCTGTTCTGGAAGGGCGGGGACCAGAAGATCATCGATCGCCTGGGTCCCGACGGCGTCAGCGCCGTCTCCTACGCCGTCGGCCGCAAGACGGGCAAAGCCCAGACCGGCTACGTGTACCACTACGCTTTCGTCATGCTGCTCGGCGTCGCCGGCCTGCTGACGTTCGCCCTTTACGCATTCCGTTGAGGACGGATCGATGACTGGTCTGCTCAGCCTTACGACCTTCGCTCCGCTCGTCGGCGTGGCCCTGATCCTGGCGGCTCGCGCCGCCAAGGGTCCGGGCGCGGCCACCGACACCCTGTCCAAGTGGATCGCGCTCGCGACCACGCTGGTGACCTTCGCCCTGTCGCTGGTGGTCACCCTGCAGTTCGACTCCAAGAACCCCGGCTTCCAGTTCGTGGAAGACTTCGCCTGGTTCGCCGGCCTGCATTACCGCATGGGCGTCGACGGCATCTCGGTGCTGTTCGTCCTGCTGACCGCCTTCCTGCTGCCGATCTGTATCGTGGCCAGCTGGAAGTCGGTCGAGAAGCGCGTCGTCGAATATCTGATCGCCTTCCTGGTCCTCGAGACCCTGGTGATCGGCGTGTTCTGCGCGCTGGACCTGGTGCTGTTCTACCTCTTCTTCGAAGGGGGCCTGGTGCCGATGTTCCTGATCATCGGCATCTGGGGCGGCAAGCGCCGGATCTACGCGGCCTACAAGTTCTTCCTCTACACGCTGCTCGGCTCGGTGCTGATGCTGGCGGCCATCCTGGCCATGATCTCGATCGCCGGCACCTCGTCGATCCCCGAGCTGATGGCCTTCAAGTTCGCCCCGTGGCTCCAGACCTGGCTGTGGCTGGCCTTCTTCGCCTCGTTCGCGGTGAAGATGCCGATGTGGCCGGTGCACACCTGGCTGCCGGACGCCCACGTTGAAGCCCCCACGGCGGGTTCGGTCATCCTGGCCGGCATCCTGCTGAAGATGGGCGGCTACGGCTTCATGCGCTTCAGCATCCCGATGTTCCCCAACGCTTCGGAGCTGTTCCAGCCCCTGGTGTTCGGCATGTCTGCGATCGCCATCGTCTACACCTCGCTGGTCGCCTTCCGTCAGACCGACATCAAGAAGCTGATCGCCTACTCGTCGGTCGCCCACATGGGCTTCGTGACCATGGGCATCTTCTCGGGCAACGCCGCGGGCGAGCAGGGCGCTCTGTTCCAGATGCTGAGCCACGGGGTGATCTCCGGCGCGCTCTTCCTCTGCGTCGGCGTCGTCTACGACCGCATGCACACCCGCGAGATCGCCTTCTACGGCGGCCTGACGGCCCGCATGCCGCACTACGCCTTCGTGTTCCTGCTGTTCACGATGGGCAATGTCGGCCTGCCGGGCACCTCGGGCTTCGTCGGCGAAATCCTGACGATGACCGGCGTCTACCAGGCCTCGACCTGGACGGCGATCGTGTCGGCCACCGGCGTGATCCTGTCGGCGATGTACGCCCTGACGCTGTACCGCCGCGTCATGTACGGCGAGATCGTCAACCCGGAACTGAAGACGATCACCGACCTCGACGCGCGCGAGATCCTGCTCTTCGTGCCGCTGATCATCATGACCCTGGTGCTCGGCATCTATCCTAATCTTGTGTTCAACCTGACCGCGTCGTCCGTCGACGGGCTCGTCGGCGCCTGGCGCGCCGCCGTGGGCGGGTGAGGGATCCCATGACGTTCTCCGCCAACATCTCCCTCGTCCTTCCCGAGCTGGTCCTGGGCGTCTCGGCCCTGGTCCTGCTGGTCTGGGGCGCCTTCTCCAAGAAGACCACGCCGGTCTTCACGGGCGCTTCGGTCCTGGCCCTGCTGGCCGCCGCCGTCCTGGCGGCGATCGGTCCGCACGGCCACGCCTTCAACGGCGTCTACTCGGCTGACGCGGCCTCCGCGTTCGCCAAGGTCGCGATCTTTGTTTTCAGCGCCATCGCCATCGTGCTCGGCGACCGCTGGCTGGCCGCCCGCGGCGACCAGAAGTTCGAGTTCCCGGTCCTGGTCGTGCTGTCGGCCGTCGGCATGGGCGTCACCGCCTCGGCCGGCGACCTGATCAGCCTCTATATCGGCGTCGAGCTGCAATCGCTGGCCCTGTACGTCCTGGCGGCCTTCCGCCGCGACGACGCCAAGGCCTCGGAAGCGGGCCTGAAGTACTTCGTGCTGGGCGCGCTGTCGTCGGGCATCCTGCTGTACGGCGCCTCGCTGATCTACGGCTTCGCCGGTTCGACCCGCTTCGCCGACATCGCCGCCGCCTCGCACGGCGCCCACGGCCTTGGCCTGCTGTTTGGCCTGATCTTCGTGATCTGCGGCCTGGCGTTCAAGGTTTCGGCCGCGCCGTTCCACATGTGGACCCCGGACGTCTACGAAGGCGCCCCGACCCCGGTCGTCGGCTTCTTCGCCGCCGCGCCGAAGCTGGCCGCCATGATGATGTTCGCCCGCGTGCTGGGCGACGCCTTCCCCGACGCCGTGGCCCAATGGCGCCAGGTGCTGATCATCGCGGCTCTGCTGTCGGTGTTCGTCGGCGCCTTCGCGGGCCTGGCCCAGACCAACCTCAAGCGCCTTTGGGCTTACTCCTCGATCGCCAACGTCGGTTACGCCCTGCTGGGCGTCGCCACCGGCGGCGAGGTGGGCCTGCACTCGATGCTGGTCTTCATGGTGCTCTACATGGTGGACGTCACCGGCTTCTTCGCCTGCCTGCAGGCGCTGAGCCGCGACGGCAAGCCGATGGAGACCATCGAGGACATGGCCGGCCTGGTGAAGGAACGTCCGGGCATCGCCCTGGCCATGACCGCGTTCTCGCTGTCGGCGCTGGGCCTGCCCCCGTTCTCGGGCTTCTGGGCCAAGTTCTATGTCTTCAAGGCCGCCATGGGCTCGGGCGACGTGCCGCTGCAGTGGGCCGCCGTTCTGGGCCTGGTGGGCAGCGTCGTGGCCGCGTTCTACTACCTGCGCCTGATCAAGGCGATGTGGTTCGACGCCCCGGCCGGCTCGGTGGACAAGCCGCAACCGACCGCTCGCGCGATCGGCTTCGCCGCGGCCCTGTTCTCGTTCCCGATCGTGCTGGCCGCCCTGGTCTGGCTCGACCCCGCCGCCAAGGCGGCGGCGGCCGCCTTCGGCCACCTCTGACGTGACGGGCGGCCCCCCGTTCGACAACGGGGCGGGCAAGGGGCCGCCCGTCGTCGTTCTCGACGAGATCGACTCGACCAACGCCGAGGTCCGCCGCCGCGCAGAAGCGGGGCGGACCGAGCCCGTCTGGATCGTCGGCCTGCGGCAGACCGCGGGCCGAGGCCGCCGGGGCCGCGCCTGGGAAACCGGCGATGGCAACCTGGCCGCCACGCTTCTGCTCACCCTCGACAAGCCGCCCGCCGAAGCCGCCCAGGTCTCGTTCGTCGCCGCCCTGGCGGTGGCCGATCTGCTTGCGACCTACGTGCCCGAGCGGCTGGTCAGCCTGAAATGGCCCAACGACCCGATGGTCGGCGGCCTCAAGATCAGCGGCATCCTCATCGAGTCCGGCAAGTCGCCGGAAGGCGGCCTGTGGCTGGCCGTGGGCATTGGGGTGAACCTGGCCCGCAAGCCCATCGACAGCGAGCGCCCGACCACGGCCCTGCCGACCTGGCGCGCCGACCCGCCGCCGACGCCGGTCGAGGCCATCGGGGTTCTGGCCGCGTCGTTCGACCGCTGGCTCGACGTCTGGCTGCGCCTGGGCTTCCCCGCCATCGCCGACGCCTGGACCGCCAAGGCCCACGGCCTGGGCGAGCCCTGCGTCGCCCGCCTGGGGACCGAGACGGTCGAGGGCATAGCCGAGGGCCTGGACGACGACGGGGCCTTGCGCCTGCGCCTGGCTGACGGCCAATTACGCCGGATCACCGCCGGCGACGTATTCTTCGGAGCTTCGTGATGCTGCTGGCCATCGAACAGGGCAACACCAACACCATGTTCGCCATCCACGACGGCCAGTCGTGGATCGCCCAGTGGCGGGCCGCCACCGAGAGCACCCGCACCGCCGACGAGTACGTCGTGTGGCTGTCGCAGCTGATGTCGATGCAGGGCCTGGGCTTCCGCTCGCTGGACGCCTGCATCATCTCCAGCGTCGTGCCCCAATCGCTGTTCAACCTGCGCAACCTGTCGCGGCGCTATCTGAACGTCGAGCCGCTGGTGATCGGCGAGAACGCCAAGCTGGGCGTCGATATCCGCATCGACAAGCCGTCGGAGGCCGGCGCCGACCGCCTGGTCAACGCCGTGGGCGCCAGCATGCTCTACAAGGGCCCGCTGATCGTCATCGACAGCGGCACGGCCACCACCTTCGATGTCGTCGGAGCCGACGGCGCCTTCGAGGGTGGCATCATCGCCCCGGGCATCAACCTCTCCATGCAGGCGCTGCACGAAGCGGCCGCCAAGCTGCCCCGCATCGCCATCCAGCGTCCCCAGCGCAACCGCGTCGTCGGCACCGACACCGTCAGCGCCATGCAGTCGGGCGTGTTCTGGGGCTACATCTCACTCATCGAAGGGCTGGTCGCGCGCATCAAGAAAGAGCGTGGCGAACCCCTGACCGTGGTCGCCACCGGCGGCGTCGCCTCGCTGTTCGAGGGCGCCACCGACAGCATCGACCACTTCGATCCTGATCTGACCATCCGTGGTCTCCTCGAAATTCACCGCCGCAATACCCACCTAGAGACCGAATGAAAAAGCAAACCAACGACGAACTCGTCTTCCTGCCGCTGGGCGGGTCGAACGAGATCGGCATGAACTTCAATCTGTACGGCTACGGGCCCGCCGACGACCGCAAGTGGATCGTCGTCGACCTCGGCGTCACCTTCGGCGACCAGACGACGCCGGGCGTCGAGATCATCCTGCCCGACCCCGAGTACATCGTGCCCTATGCGGACGACATCCTCGGCATCGTCCTGACCCACGCGCACGAAGACCACCTGGGCGCCGTCGCCTGGCTGTGGCCGCAGCTGAAGGCGCCGGTCTATGCCACGCCCTTCACCGCCTTCCTGCTGCGCGAGAAGCTGCGCGACGCCAACCTGCTGGACGAGGTCGAGATCATCGAGGTGCCGCTGAGCGGCACCTTCGATCTTGGCCCGTTCCACCTGGAAATGGTCACCCTGACCCACTCGATCCCCGAGCCGAACGGCCTGGCGATCAAGACGCCGCTGGGCACCGTGCTGCACACCGGCGACTGGAAGATCGATCCCGATCCCCAGCTGGGCGCGGCCACCGATGTCGACGCCCTGCGCCGCCTGGGCGACGAGGGCGTGCTGGCCATGGTCTGCGACAGCACCAACGTCTTCGTCGAGGGCGAGTCTGGCTCGGAAGCCGACGTCCGCGTCGAGCTCAACAAGCTGATCGGCAGCCTGACGGGCAAGATCGCCGTGGCCTGCTTCGCCTCGAACGTGGCGCGCATGGACACCGTGATCCGCGCCGCCCAGGCCGCCGGCCGCAAGGTCTGCCTGGCCGGTCGCTCGATGCACCGCATGGCCGCCGCCGCGCGTTCGGTCGGTCTGCTCGACGGTCTGGACCCGTTCGTCACCGACGATCAAGCCAAGCACATGCCCGAGAACGAGATCCTCTATCTCTGCACCGGCAGCCAGGGCGAGGCGAGGGCGGCCCTGGCCCGCATCGCCGAGGGCAACCACCCGCACGTCAAGCTTTCGCAAGGCGACCACGTGGTGTTCAGCTCGCGCGTCATCCCGGGCAACGAGATCCCGATCCGCAACCTGCAGAATAAGCTGGCCGACCGCGGCGTGCGCCTGCACACCGAGCGCGACACGCCGGGCATCCACGTCTCGGGCCACCCGTGCCGCGACGAGCTCAAGCAGATGTACCAGTGGGCCCGCCCGCAGATCGCCGTGCCGACCCACGGCGAGCGCCGCCACCTGCTCGAGCACGCCGCCTTCGCCAAGGACCTGCAGGTCCCGCACGCCGTCAGCCCGCGCAACGGCGACATGGTGCGCCTGGCGCCGGGCCATCCGGAGATCATCGACGAGGTGCCCGCCGGTCGCCTGTATGTCGACGGCGGCGTCGTGACGCCCGAGAACGGCGAGGCCCTGCGCGAGCGTCGCCACGCGGCGTTCAACGGGGTGCTGGCCGTGTCGATCGTGCTGGACGGCCGCAACAAGATCGTCTCGGGCCCGCAGGTCCGGGGCCTCGGCCTGGCCGGCGACGAGGAGTACCCGCTCGACGAGGCCCTGGACGACCTGGCGGAAGAGGCCGAAGAGGCCTTCAAGCGCCTGTCGGGCGACGACCGCGAGATCGACGAGACCATCGAGAACGCCATCTCGCGAGCGGTGAAGAAGGCCGCGTTCCGCATCTGGGAACGCAAGCCGGTCGTCGAGACGACCGTCCTGCGCCTCTAGGCGCGCTGCGGGCGGAGCGGCGCGATCACGCCGTTCCGCTCCGCCGGCCTCCGCGGCGCTTGACTGCCGTGACCGGAGGCGCGGTTAGTTGGTCTCCAACTCCGCACCAGCCCGGGACAGGAACCATGATCGGCAGGCTCAACCACATCGGCGTCGCCACGCCTTCCATCGACGAGTCGGTGAAGATGTACCGCGAGCTGCTGGGCGCCACCTCGGTGACCGAGAAGTGGGCCATGCCCGAGCAGGGCGTCTGGGTCTGCTTCGTCAACCTGCCCAACAGCCAGATCGAACTGATCGAGCCCTACGGCGAGAAGTCGCCGATCCACGCCTTCCTGGCCAAGAACCCCAAGGGCGGCCAGCATCACGTCTGCTTCGAGGTCGAGAACATCTACGAAGCCCGCGACGCTCTGGTCGCCAAGGGCGCGACCGTGCTAGGCGAGCCGAGGATTGGCGCCCATGGAACGCTGATCATCTTCGTTCACCCCAAGGACATGGGCGGCATGCTCGTGGAACTGATGGAAAGCCCCAAGGACGCGCATCACTGATGGGACCGATCACCAGCGTCGCGATCTTCCTGACCATCTGGTGGACGGTGCTGTTCGCCGTTCTGCCGCTGGGCGTGCGCAGCTACCACGAGATGGGAATCGAGCCGCCGCCGGGAGCCGATCCCGGCGCGCCGGTGAACCCGAACCTGAAGCGCAAGTTCCTCACCACCACCTGGATCACGGCGGTGCTGTTCTCGATTCTGTGGCTGGTGGTGAAGTTCCAGCTGGTGAGCCTGCCGGACCTGCCCTCGACCTACTGAAAACTTTTGCAGCGGCGGGCTCGGCGCCCAAGGCTTGTGCGACCGGCGATCTCCTGCCCGTCAAACGCCCATGTCTTGGGCGAAACGCGCGAGGCTGGAACGCCAGCGGCAATCGCATGCCCCAACAGCCGTTCGACGGTCGTAGATTGTCATGACGAGGCCGGGTTCGGCCTTGCTCTGTGGCGTCTTCCCCGACGATGAACTTGAACGGCCGCGCGATTGAACCGCGCGGCCTTCTTTTCGTTTAGCTTGGCCAGAAGGCGTCGGGCGAAGGCGAGGGCGGGCTCATGGCCCAACTCTTTCGACAGTCAGACGCTCTCGACACTCAAAACGTCATCTTTTCGCCGCGCGCGTTGCCAAGCTGAACGGCGAGCGGCTATCTCAACGCCTCGAATACTCCCGGAGACGTCTCGTCCATGCGCCTGTCGCGCTACTTCCTGCCCGTCCTGAAAGAAGCTCCCTCCGACGCCCAGATCGTGTCGCATCAGCTGATGCTGCGCGCGGGCATGATCCGCCAGGAGGCCGCCGGCATCTATGCCTGGCTGCCACTGGGCCTGCGGGTGCTCAACAAGGTCGAGCAGATCGTCCGTGAGGAAATGGATCGCGCCGGCGCCGTCGAGCTCCTGATGCCGACCCTGCAGCTGGCCGACCTGTGGCGCGAGTCGGGCCGCTACGACGCCTACGGCCCGGAGATGCTGCGCATCACCGACCGTCACGAGCGCGAGCTGCTGTACGGGCCCACCAACGAGGAAATGGTCACCGAGATCTTCCGCGCCTCGGTGCGGAGCTACAAGGACCTGCCCAAGAACCTCTACCACGTGCAGTGGAAGTTCCGCGACGAGCGCCGTCCGCGCTTCGGCGTGATGCGCGGCCGCGAGTTCCTGATGAAGGACGCCTACAGCTTCGACCTCGACGCCGAGGGCGCGCGCAAGTCGTACAACCGCATGTTCGTGGCCTATCTGAACCTCTACGCCCGCATGGGCCTGAAGGCCGTGCCGATGCGCGCCGACACCGGCCCGATCGGCGGCGACCTCAGCCACGAGTTCATCGTGCTGGCCGAGACGGGCGAAAGCGCCGTCTTCTGCCACAAGGACCTGGTCGAGATGGATCCGCCCGGCGCCGACGTCGACTGGTACGGCGACCTGCAGCCGCTGGTCGACCAGCGCACGGCCCTCTATGCCGCCACCGAGGAAATGCACGACGAAGCCGCCTTCGAGGCGATCCCCGAGGGCGACCGCCTGTCGGCCCGCGGCATCGAAGTCGGCCACATCTTCTCGTTCGGCACGAAGTATTCCGAGCCGATGAAGGCCTACGTCATGGGCCCGGACGGCAAGGAAGTCCCGGCCCAGATGGGCAGCTACGGCGTCGGCGTCTCGCGCCTGCTGGGCGCGATCATCGAAGCCAGCCACGACGAGGGCGGCATCATCTGGCCGGAAAGCGTCGCGCCGTTCCACGTCGGCATCGTCAACATGCGCCAGGGCGACGCGGCCTGCGACGCGGCCTGCGACAGCGCCTACAAGGCCCTGCAGGCCGCCGGCGTCGACGTGCTCTATGACGACACCGATGCTCGCGGCGGCGCCAAGTTCGCCACCATGGACCTGATCGGTCTGCCCTGGCAGCTGATCGTCGGCCCCAAGGGCATCGCCGACGGCGTGGTCGAGCTGAAGAACCGCAAGACCGGCGAGCGCGTTTCCGAGCCGCTCGACGCGGTCATCGCGCGCCTGACCGGCAAGGCCGCCGCCTGATGGCGTTCGGCGCGGGGCCCTTCGGGATCTGGGAACGGACGGTCGCCTGGCGTTACCTGCGCACCAAGCGCAAGAACGGCGGTGTCGCCCTGATCTCGGTGATCTCGTTCAGCGCGGTGATGCTGGCGGTGTTCGCCCTCATCACCGTGATGAGCGTCATGAACGGCTTCCGCGCCGAGTTGCTCGGCCGGCTGCTCGGCTTCAACGGCCACATCTACGCCCAGGGACCGCTGGTCAACGGCCCTGACCGCGAGGGCGTCATCGCCCGCATCAAGGCCAGCCCCGGCGTGGTCCAGGCCGCGCCCCTGGTCGAGGCCCAGGCCATGGTCATCGGTCCCAACCAGGTGACCGGCGCCATCGTGCGAGGCGTCAACCCCGCCGACCTGCGCGGCATGACCCTGATCTCCAAGAACATCAAGCAGGGCTCGCTCAACGGCTACGGCGAGGGCGAGTACGGCGGCGACATGGTGCTGATCGGCGACCGCATGGCCCGCAATCTGGGTCTTTCGGTCGGCGACCCGATCACCCTGATCTCGCCCTCCGGCCCGGCCACGGCCTTCGGGACTTCCACGCGCGAGAAGGACTATGTGGTCGGCGGCGTCTTCAGCGTCGGCATGAGCCAGTTCGACGAGAGCTACGTGATGATGCCGCTGGCCCAGGCGCAGCTATTCTTCGGGCGCGACACGGCCATCGACTATGTCGAGGTCAAGCTGACCGATCCCGACGACGCCAAGCAGGCCAAGGCCGCCATCGAGCAGGCCGTCGGCCCCGGCGCCTTCATCACCGACTGGATGGACAAGAACAGCAGCTACTTCAACGCGCTGCAGGTCGAGCGCAAGGTCATGCGCCTGATCCTTTTCTTCATCGTCGCCATCGCCACCCTCAACATCATCTCCGGCCTCGTCATGCTGGTGAAGAACAAGGGCCGCGACATCGCCATCCTGCGCACCATGGGCGCCAGCCAGTCGTCGATCCTGCGCATCTTCATCATGGCCGGCGCTTCGATCGGCGTGGCCGGAACGCTGACGGGCCTGGCCCTGGGCGTGCTGTTCTGCGCCAACATCACCGCCATCCAGGACTTCGTCGAATGGGCCACCGGCACGGCCGTGTTCAGCGCCGACATCTATTTCCTGGCCCACATCCCGGCCAAGATCGACTGGGTCGAGGTGGCCGGCGTCGTCTCGATCTCCACCCTGATGAGCGTGCTGGCGACCCTGCCGCCGGCGCTGCGGGCCTCGCGCCTCGATCCCGTTGAGGCCCTTCGCTATGAGTAGCCCCGTCCTGTCGCTGCGCGGCGTCGAGCGCACCTACGTCACCGAGGCCGGCAAGCTGACCGTGCTGCGGGGCGCCGATCTCGACGTCTATCCGGGCGAGGTCGTCGGCCTGATCGGCCCGTCGGGCTCGGGCAAGTCGTCGCTGCTGCACGCCGCCGGCCTGCTGGAACGCCCCGACGCCGGCATCATCGCCGTCGACGGCAAGGACTGCTCCAAGCTTTCCGAGCGCCAGCGCACCAAGGTGCGGCTGTCGACCGTGGGCTTCGTCTACCAGTTCCACCACCTGCTGCCGGAGTTCACGGCCGCCGAGAACGTGGAACTGCCGCAGATGATCGCCGGTCGCCGCCGCGCCGAAGCCCGCGAGCGCGCCATCGGACTGCTGGGACAGCTAGGCCTGGCGGCCCGTGTCGACCACCAGCCCGGCCAGATGTCGGGCGGCGAGCAGCAGCGCGTGGCCATCGCCCGCGCCCTGGCTAATTCGCCCAAGCTCCTGCTGGCCGACGAGCCGACCGGGAACCTCGATCCGGCGACCTCGGCCGCCACCTTCCAGGCGCTCTACGACCTGGCGCGCGGGCAGGGCGTCGCCGCCCTGATCGCCACCCACAACATGGAACTGGCCCGCTACATGGACCGGGTCTTCGCCCTGCGCGACGGCCACCTGGAGCCGCAGACGTTCTAGCGGTGAGGCTTTCGAACGCGCGGTCGTGCCCTGTTCCTCATCCTGAGCCTGTCGAAGGACGAGGAACACGCACCCGGTTAGAATTTAGAGCAGCGCCTCGCGCATCGCCTTGAAGAACCCCGCCTGGTCGATCTTCTTGATCACCCGGGCGTTGGGCTCGCGGCGCTTGAGGGCCGGGTCGGCGATCTCGATGTCCGGCAGGATCGAGTGCGAAACGCTCAGATAGCCGCGCGTCAACTCGCCCATGGTCTCTACGTCGATCACGCAGCGCTCGGCTTCCAGCACCAGGCTCTCGTCGAGCATGGCCGCGCAGGTCAGGGCGTCAGGGTGCAGGCTGCCGTCCAGGCCTTCGGTGTCGCGGGCGAAGGCCAGCGAGGCCTCGTTGACCTTGGTGAAGAAGGCCGCGCGAGGCGTGCCCACCGCGTCGAGCTCGGCCAGTTGCGCCGTGGTCAGCAAGCCGTCGCGCAGGGTTTGCGTCCAGGTCACCACGTGCAGGTCGAAGCCTGCGTTGACGACGATCTTGGCCGCCTCGGGATCGACATAGAAGTTGTATTCAGCGGCCGGCGTCACGTTGCCGACGCCGTTGTCGGTGCCGCCCATCACCCACAGGGCCTTGGCGGCCTGGGCGATGCGGGGCTCGCGCAGCACGGCCAGCGCGATGTTGGTCAGCGGCGCCTGGGCCAGCAGGGTGATCTCGCCCGGCGCCTCCATCACCCGGCGCACGATCTCGTCCGCGGCGTGGCCGGGGGAGGGGCGCTGGGCGGTCTTGGTGAAACCCGCGTCGCTCATGCCGTCTTCGCCGAACACGTAGGCGGCGTCCAGCGGGATGCGGCTGAACGGCTTGCCCGCGCCCAGATAGACCGGGACGCCGACCGCCTCGCAGGCCTCCAGCGTGACCAGGGCGTTCTCGGCGTGCTGTTCGAAGCCGACATTGCCGTGGCTGATGGTGATGGCTTCGACGCTGACGCCCGGGCGGCGAAGGGCGAGCATCAGGGAGAAGACGTCGTCTCCGGCGGTGTCGGTGTCGATGATCAGGCGCATGGCGGGCTTCTGCCGCGTTCCGCGCGGGAAGGCCAGAGCCGCCCGGTTGATCCGCGGCGATCGGCCCGGCGCGACAAAAAAGCTCGCAACTTGCCTGTGGACTATTGCGATGAGAACGAAAGGGGAATATGGAACAAAAAGGCAACTGGCCAACGAGCTGTGGAGGGATGTTATGGTCCGGATCGCGCGTGAGTCTTTGGCGCTTGTATCTGTCGCCGGCTTCGTCTGGATGATGTGTTCGGTCGCCCAGTTGGTGGCCTGAGTCGAATAGCAGCGAGGGTTTGGTCATGTCGGGTGTGGAAGGTCAGGGTTTCGTCCACCTCCGCGTCCGGTCGGCCTATTCGCTGCTGGAAGGGGCCATCAAGGCCGACAAGATCCCGGGGATGGCCGCCGCTGGCGGCATGCCCGCCGCGGGCATCACCGATCGGGCCAATCTGTTCGGCGCCCTGGAGTTCTCGGTCTACTCCAAGGACAATGGCGTTCAGCCGATCATCGGCTGCGCCCTGCCGGTCAAGGGCATCGGCGCCAAGCCGTCCGAGCGCTGGTCGCGCGAGCCCACCATCACCCTGCTGGTGCAGAACGAGCGGGGCTATCTGAACCTCTCGGAACTGTCGTCGCTGGCCTATCTGGAAAGCGGCGAACTGGCCGAGCCGGTCGTGCCGTGGGCCAAGGTGGTCGAGTATTCCGAGGGCCTGATCCTGCTGTCGGGCGGAACCGACGGTCCGGTCGACAACCTGTTCGCCGCCGGCAAGACGGCCGAGGGCAATGCGGCCCTGGCTGAGATGCAGAAGGTGTTCGGCGACCGCTTCTACGTGGAGCTGCAGCGCCACGGCCTGCCACAGCAGGCGGCGGCCGAGCCTGGCCTCGTCGACTGGGCCTACGACCACGACGCGCCGCTGGTGGCGACCAACGACTGCTACTACGCCAAGCCCGAACTCTACGACGCGCACGACGCGCTGCTGTGCATCGCCGACGGCTCGTTCGTCGGTCAGGACGAGCGTCGCCGGGTGACGCCCGAGCACTGGTTCAAGCCGGCCGACGACATGCGCAAGCTGTTCGCCGACCTGCCGGAAGCCTGCGACAACACCCTCGACATCGCACGCCGCTGCGCCTTCATGGTCAAGAAGCGCGATCCGATCCTGCCCAGCTTCCCCACCGGGGATGGCCGCAACGAGGCCGAAGAACTGGCTCACCAGGCCCGTGAAGGCCTGCGCAGGCGCCTCGAGGGCCTGACCCTGGCGATGGAGGAGCATGTCTACTGGGAGCGGCTCGATTTCGAGCTCGGCATCATCGTCAAGATGGGCTTCCCCGGCTACTTCCTGATCGTTTCCGACTTCATCAAGTGGGGCAAGGATCACGGCATCCCGGTCGGTCCCGGGCGGGGGTCGGGCGCCGGTTCGCTGGTCGCCTGGGTGCTGACCATCACCGATCTCGACCCGCTGCGCTTTGGCCTGCTGTTCGAGCGCTTCCTCAATCCCGAGCGGGTTTCGATGCCCGACTTCGACGTCGACTTCTGCCAGGAGCGACGCGAAGAGGTGATCGCCTACGTGCAGGACAAGTACGGCCGCGATCGCGTGGCCCAGATCATCACCTTCGGTTCGTTGCAGGCCCGCGCCGTGCTGCGCGACGTCGGCCGGGTGATGCAACTGCCGCTGGGCCTGGTCGACCGTCTCTGCAAGATGGTGCCCAACAATCCGGCCGCGCCGGTGACATTGGCCCAGGCCATCGACATCGAGCCGCGCCTGAAGCAGGCCAAGAACGAGGACGCCAACGTCTCCAACTGCCTGGACGTGGCCCTGCAGCTGGAAGGTCTGTTCCGCAACGCCTCGACCCACGCCGCCGGCGTGGTGATCGGCGATCGGCCGCTGACCCAGCTGACGCCGCTCTACAAGGATCCGCGCTCGGACTTCCCGGCCACCCAGTTCAACATGAAGTGGGTCGAAAGCGCCGGCCTGGTGAAGTTCGACTTCCTGGGCCTGAAGACTCTGACCGTGCTCGACCGCGCGGTGAAGCACCTGCGCAAGCGCGGCATGGAGGTGGATCTGGGCCGCCTGCCGTTCGACGACGCCAAGAGCTACGAACTGCTCGCCTCGGGCCAGACGGTCGGCGTGTTCCAGCTGGAAAGCCAGGGCATGCGCGACACCCTGCGCAAGATGCGCTGCGGTTCGATCGAAGAGATCACCGCGCTGATCTCGCTCTATCGCCCGGGTCCGATGGACAACATCGACACCTTCGTCGACTGCAAGTTCGGCCGAAAGCCCGTCGACACCCTGCACCCGTCGCTCGAAGGCGTGTTGCGCGAGACCTACGGGGTCATCGTCTACCAGGAACAGGTGATGCAGATCGCCCAGATCCTGGCCGGCTACAGCCTGGGCGAAGCCGACCTGCTGCGTCGCGCTATGGGTAAGAAGAAGAAGGAGGAGATGGATCTCCAGAAGATCCGCTTCGTCTCCGGCGCCAAGGAAAAGGGCGTGCCCGAGGAGCAGTCGGGCTCGATCTTCGAACTGGTCGCCAAGTTCGCCGGCTACGGCTTCAACAAGAGCCACGCCGCCGCCTACGCCCTGATCGCCTACCAGACGGCCTGGCTGAAGGCCAACACGCCGGTCGAGTTCCTCGCCGCGTCGATGAGCCTGGATATCTCCAACACCGACAAGCTGGCGGTCTTCCACCAGGACGCCCGCCGCTTCAACATCACGGTGCGGGCCCCGGACGTGAACCGCTCGGGCGCCGACTTCGAGGTCGAGAACGGCGAGGTGCTGTACGCGCTGGGCGCGGTGCGCAACGTCGGCCTGGAAGCCATGAAGCACCTCGTGGCGGTGCGCGACGAGGGCGGGCCGTTCCGCGACATCTTCGACTTCGTCGAGCGGGTGGATCCCAAGCAGGTCAACAAGCGCGCCATCGAAAACCTGGCGCGGGCAGGGGCCTTCGACTCGTTCAACAAGAATCGCGCTCAGGTGTTCGCCAACGCCGACGTGCTCATCGCCCACGGCCAGAGCGTCGCGGCCGACCGGCAGGGCGGCCAGCACGCCCTGTTTGGCGGCGATGCGGCCGCCAGCCGTCCGCGCCTGAAGAAGGTCGAGCCCTGGACCCAGGTCGACCTGCTGGACGAAGAGCTGTCGGCTGTCGGCTTCTACCTGACGGGCCACCCGCTGGAAGACATGGTCGGCATGCTGCGCCGCCGGCGCACCGTGATGCTGACGGAAGCCATGGCCCAGGCCGAGGCCGGCGCCGAGGCCCTGCGCATGTGCGGCATCGTCCGACGCCGTCAGGAGCGCGCCTCGCAGAGCGGCGAGCGCTTC
Source organism: uncultured Caulobacter sp. (assembly GCA_966252285.1). Lineage (GTDB taxonomy): Bacteria > Pseudomonadota > Alphaproteobacteria > Caulobacterales > Caulobacteraceae > Caulobacter. The sequence goes on along the minus strand of CBINOL010000095.1, from coordinate 1,301 downwards.
GCCTTCGTGTCGCTGTCGGACCCGTCCGGCGAGTACGAGGTGCTGTTCCCGCCGGAATCGCTGCGCAAGTGCCGCGATGTGCTCGAGCCGGGCAAGGGCGTGGTCATCAAGGTCCGCTCCAAGGCTCGCGACGGCGAGGTGCGCTTCTTCGGCGACGACGCCGAGCCGATCGAGAAGGCCATAGAGAACGTCGTTGCCGGTCTGCGCGTACACCTGTCGCCGGCCGCCACCGAGATCGAGGCCCTCAAGCGCCGCATCGAGCCGGCCATGACCCAGAAGGGCGGCGAGATCAGCTTCGTCGCGGCCCTGGGCGGCGGGCGTGAGATCGAGCTGAAGCTGCCGGGACGCTACACGCTCGACGCCTCGCTGCGCGGCGCGCTGAAGACCGCGCCGGGCGTGGCGCTGCTGGAAGACATCTAGGCTGGAAGATCTCCAGGAAGCCCGGGGGAGCGACGGCTGCTGGGTCCGGTCGACCGCTTGGTTGGACGAAGACCGGAGCCGGCGCGTGACTTGAAGTCCGGCCTGGACCTGCAACTGGGGCGGGGGGAAGCCTTTGAGCGTGGTCTGGGTAGGGGCTGAGGTTTGCCCAGGGGGCGCGCTCCTCGGCTTGGTGTCAGGCTTCGGCGCGAACGGGGCGCGTTGGTTGCGCCGCACGTCGCGCCTGATGCTCCGCGAAACGGCAGGGCGTTGGCCCTAGGGGCGCAGCCGACGTATCGCCTTGGAGGCCGTGAGCGTTGAAGCATCGAAGGGCGTCGAGCCTGGAGGCCGGCGGTTCTGGGAGGAAGTCATGAGCAAGCACACTGGCGGCTGCCAATGCGGCAGGGTCCGTTTCGAGGTCGAGGCCGACCTGTCGCAGACCATCACCTGCAACTGTTCGCGATGCGGCAAGCTGGGCTCGGTCCTGGCCTTCGCGCCCATCGACGACTTCACCCTGCTGTCGGGCGAGGACGCCCTGACCGAGTACCGTTTCAACACCGGCAAGATCCAGCATCTGTTCTGCGCCGACTGCGGCATCGAATCCTTCGCCCGGGGCGAAGCCCCGAACGGCGCGAAGATGGCGGCGATCAATGTCCGCTGCGTCGACGGCGTCGACGTCTTCGGGCTTGAGCCGCAGCAGGTCGACGGCAAGTCGTTCTGACAGCCGCAAGGCCCGTCTTCCTCGGCGGCATGGCCCCGAGCCCGGCCCATATCCGTGCGGCGTATTTGGGCTTGGCGCGTACGAGCCGCCGCACGATCTCGCGGAGCCCGGAGCCCGGAGCCCGGAGCCCGGAGCCCGGAGCCCGGAGCCCGGAGCCCGGAGC
>CBINOL010000094.1:0-19878 GCA_966252285.1 uncultured Caulobacter sp. | reverse complement strand
ACGCTAAACAAACCTCACGGTCTCCGGGCTCCGCCCGGCCGCTCCGCGCCTCCCCGTTCCCTCAGCGGATACCCGCGTGAGCATGAGATCGCATGCCCGTGCTGACCCCCTCAGTCGCTCCGCGACAGCTCCCCCAGAGGGGGAGCATCTCGAAAAGCGCCGACGCCAATAGATCCTCCCCCTCTGGGGGAGGTGGCCCGGAGGGCCGGAAGGGGGGCGTTATCAGCCGCCGCAACGCCGAAAGTTCATCACCCCACCGATCGCTGATGCGATCGCCTCCCCCCACGGGGCAGGTTCCCTCTCACCACTCCAGCGCGGCTTCCCCTCGCAGGATCGCCTCGGCTTCCACCGAATGGCGCCCCCCGCCGCGCTCGTGCAGCACCAGGGCTGGCAGCAGCACCAGCGGCGCTTTGCCGGTTTTCACCGCCCGCACCAGCACGCGCTTGGCCGGCGTGTCGGCGAAGGGCTGGATCGGGCGGATGCGGAACGAGCCGGCCTTGGGCGCCAGCAAGGCCAGAATGTCGGCCAGGCGGTCGGCGCGGTGAATCAGGGTGATAGTCCCACCCTCGCGCACGGCCTTCAGCGCGAAGGCGGTCCAGGCCGAAAGGCCCGCATCGGCCATCCAGGCGCCGGTCTTTTCCGGCGCCGGGGCGCGCAGGGCCCTGGGGTCGTCGAAGAACGGAGGATTGCTCATCATCGCGTCGAAGACGGGCAGGCCGAGGGCTCGGAAACCGGCCGCGACGTCGCCTTCCAAGATCTCTACCCGGCCCGACATCTGGTTCAACGCGACGTTCTCCCGCGCCAGGGCGGCGGCGGCCGGATCGCGCTCCAGCCCGACGAATCGCGCGCCCGGACGGCGGGTCGCGGCGGCCAGCAAGGCCGCGCCGACGCCGCATCCGGCCTCGACGACGCGATCTGCGTCGCCGGCGTCGCAGGCGGCCGCCAGCAGGGCCGCATCGAGCCCGGCCCGGTATCCGGCGGCCGATTGGCGAAGCTTGACGCGTCCATCGAGGACGCGGTCTTCGGTGACGGAAGGAACAGAGGTGGGGTCGGACAACGTTTCGGGCCTTGTGCTCGCCTTGACCCTGACCTATCCCGCCACCATTGTCGCTCGCAACGCCCATGGCGCTACGAGCGGCGTCGCCTGAGGAGTACATGGTCTTGGACGCAGCTGCAGCGACCCTCGCCCGTCAGCCGGGATCGGTGGATCGTCTCGTGCGCCTGGCCGCCGCCGACATGGGCGGCGTGGACCGCCTGATCACCGATCGCATGCAAAGCGACGTTCCGGTGATCCCGGCCCTGGCCGAGCATCTGATCGCCGCCGGCGGCAAGCGCCTGCGCCCGCTGCTGACCGTGGCCGCCGCGCGCCTGGCCGGGTCGGATAACGACCACTGCCTGAAGCTGGCCGCCGCCGTCGAGTTCATCCACACCGCCACCCTGCTGCACGACGACGTGGTCGACGGCAGCCAGCTGCGTCGCGGCAAGGTCGCCGCGCACCTGATCTGGGGCGCGGCACAAAGCGTGCTGGTCGGCGACTTCCTGTTCGCCCGCGCCTTCGAACTGATGGTCGAGACCGACTCGATGCGCGCCCTGCAAATCCTGGCCCAGGCCAGCCGCGTCATCGCCGAGGGCGAGGTGCTGCAGCTGATGCGCAGCCACGACCTCAACCTGTCGCAGGCGGTCTATCTCGAGATCATCGCGGCCAAGACGGCCGAGCTGTTCGCCGCCGCCGCCGAGGCTGGCGCGGTGTCGGCCGGCGTCGACGCCGAAAAGTCCAAGGCCCTGCGCGACTACGGCATGAGCCTGGGCCTGGCCTTCCAGCTGGCCGACGACGCCCTCGACTACGGCGGCGCCACCGAGACGCTTGGCAAGAACGCCGGCGACGATTTCCGCGAAGGCAAGGCGACGCTGCCGCTGCTGCTGGCCATCGCCCGCTCGGGTCCGCGCGAAGCCGAGTTCTGGGAGCGCGCCATCGGCCGTCGCGAACAGACCGAGGCCGATTTCCGTCGCGCCCGCGAGCTGATCATCGGCACCGGCGCCCTGGACGGCACGCTGGACCTGGCCGCCGAGTACGCCGACAAGGCCAAGGCCGCCCTGGCGGTCTTCCCGGCCAACGACTGGCGCGAAAGCCTCGAAAGCCTCGCCGACTTCGCGGTCAGCCGCCGGGCCTGATGGCGAAGGGCTACAACCCGTCCGGCGATCCCCACGGCGTCGACCGTCATCACGGCGCGCATGCCGCCGGCGAGGCGGCCGGCAAGGTGATCGGCGGCGGGGTAGGGGTCCTCGTCGGCCTGGCCCTGATCCTTCTGTTTTTCGGTCCATTGCTGTGGGCGCCGCTGCTGGCCGGCTTTGGCGCGGCGCGCCTGGCGCCGGGAACCTGGCAGCCCTGGCTGGCCGGCTTCGCCGCGGCCGCGGCCGCGATCTTCGTCCAGTTCCTGCTGCTGGTGCAGAAGAGCCCGGTCCTGCGATATCCGGCCGTGGCCCTGTTCTCCATCGCCTGGGTCGGCGGCCTCTGGCTTGAGCTGACCTCGCCGCCCCACGACTGGCTGACCACGGCGCCGACCTGGCATGCGCCCGGCCCCTGGGCCTGGGCGCTGATCGGCCTGGGCGTCGTCGTCTATGCCGGCCTCTACCTTCTGGCGCTGTCGCGGTTCGGCAAGGGGCGCTGGGCCAAGCGCTGGCAACTGCTTGGGTGAATTCGCCGTAAGCAAGCTCGACAACCCGAAGTTGGCTTCCCAAGTCTTGGTCGAGACGAAAGGACCGCGATGATCCGCTTCATTCTCAACCTGCTCTGGTTCTTCCTCGGCGGCTGGCTGTCGGGCCTCTTGTGGCTGCTGGGCGGCCTGCTGCTGGCGATCACCATCGTCGGCCTGCCCTATGCGGGTGCTGCCTGGCGCATCGCCGGCTTCGCCTTCTGGCCGTTCGGCAAGGAGATCGTCAGCCGCGAGATCGTCACCGGACGCAGCGACATCGGCACGGGGCCGCTGGGCTTCCTGCTGAACCTGATCTGGTTCGTGCTGGGCGGCTGGTACATCGCGCTCAGCCACCTGCTGATCGCCGTGGCCGAGGCCATCAGCATCATCGGCATCCCGTTCGCCATCAAGGACCTGCAACTGGCCTACATCGCCCTGGCCCCGATCGGCCGCACGGTGGTGCGTCGCTAGAACCCGGTGAACAGCCGGTCGAGGGCGCGCCGGATCGCGTCCTCGTGCGCGGCGAGGGAGGTGATGCGACGCTTGAGCGTCGCCGCCCGTACGGCGGCGAGTCCCGGTACCTGAATCGTCATGCTCTCGCCATCGATGGTCACCGGCACTTCCAGACCGGGTACGCCTTCGCCTCGACGTACTGGCGCCACAACGACCTGGGGAAGATCGCCAAGGAGGTGGGACGAAAGGATGACGACATAAGGCGCCGCCGGGCGCATCTGAGAAGCTGGATTTTCGAACAGATCGAACTGCCGCACTCACCAGGTCCGCAGATAGTCGGACAGCAGGCCGTGCTCCTCGACGAAGGCGTTGTGCGCCTTGATCGCCTCGGCGTTTTCTTCCGCCCAGCGCCTGGCGCGTTCCTCGGCGCCGGCGGGATCCACCTTCTGCAGGTGCAGTTTCAGCCGGGTCTCGCTCATGCCGGCGGCCGAAATCCCCAGCCGTTGAGCCTGCGCCAGCAGTTCCGGATCGATGGCCTCAGGCGCGATGTCGAGTTCGGGCTTGCCCATGGGGGAAAGGCTATCACGCCTCGTCGTCGTCAGACAGCAAGACGTCCAGGAAGATCTGGCGACGGTTGAGGAAGTTGCGGGTCACCTGGAAGTGCTCGGTGTCCTCGTAGTCAACCCGCTCCAGGCCGCGCTCGGAGGCCTGGTAGATCCAGGCGTCGGGATAGCCCAGCAGGATCGGCGAGTGGGTGGCGATGATGAACTGCGACCGGGCCTGCACCAGCTCGTGCAGTCGCGCCAGGAACGACAGTTGCCGCTGGGGCGACAGGGCCGCTTCAGGCTCGTCGAGAATGTAGAGGCCGTCGCCGCGGAAGCGGTTGTCGAACAGGGCGAAGAAAGCTTCGCCGTGCGACTGCTCGTGCAGCGGAACCTGGCCGTAGCCCGAGACGCCGACCTCCTCGATGTAGCTGGCCACGTTGAAGAAGCTCTCGGCCCGCAGGAAGTAGCCGTCGATGGGCCTCAGATGCCCTCGGACCTTGCGGATGTGCTGGCTGAGCGGCGAGTGCGAGGCGCGGGTGGAGAAGTTGACGCTGGTCGATCCGCCTTCGGCGTTGAAGCCCCAGGCTACGGCCAGGGCCTCGATCAGGGTCGACTTCCCCGAGCCGTTTTCGCCAACCAGGAAGGTCACGCGCGGATGGAAGGCCAGGGTGTCCAGGCCGCGAACCACAGGCAGGTTGAACGGGTAGGCGGCTGCGTCCCAGCTCTCGCGTCGCTCGAAGCGGGCTTCAATCCAGTAGGGGCGGACAAGACCGGTCATGGACCTTCCGCATAGCATCGGTTCGCCGCGACCGGGATACGAAAACGGGGCGGTCGCCGATGCGCCGCCCCGTCTTGTCAGTCGCTTGTTCGGGCGGGCCTCAGCCCGGCGAGACCATCTTTTCCGGGCGGACGTACTGGTCGAACTCTTCGTTCGTCAGGTAGCCGCCGCCGACGGCTTCTTCGCGCAGGGTGGTGCCGTTCTTGTGCGCGGTCTTGGCGATCTTGGCGCAGATGTCGTAGCCCAGGCGGCCGTTCAGGGCCGTGACCAGCATCAGCGAGTTCTCGACGCCCTTCTGGATGTTGTCGATGCGCGGCTCGATGCCGACCACGCAGTTGTCGGTGAAGCTGATCGCCGCGTCGGCCAGCAGGCGCACCGACTGCAGGAAGTTGTAGGCCATCACCGGGTTGAAGACGTTCAGTTCGAAGTGGCCTTGGCTGCCGGCGAAGGTCAGGGCGGCGTGGTTGCCGAACACCTGCACGCAGACCTGGGTGAGGGCTTCACACTGGGTCGGGTTGACCTTGCCCGGCATGATCGACGAGCCCGGCTCGTTTTCCGGCAGGGCCAGTTCGCCCAAACCCGCGCGCGGGCCCGAGCCCAGGAAGCGGATGTCGTTGGCGATCTTGAACAGCGAGGCGGCGACCGTGTTGATCGCGCCGTGGCTGAACACCATGGCGTCGTGGGCGGCCAGGGCCTCGAACTTGTTCGGAGCGGTCGTGAAGGGCAGGCCGGTGATGGCGGCGATGGCTTCGGCCACGCCCTCGGCGAAGCCGATCGGGGCGTTCAGGCCGGTGCCGACGGCGGTGCCGCCCTGGGCCAGCTGCATCAGCTTGGGCAGGGTCTGCTCGATGCGCTCGATGCCGTTCTCGACCTGCTGGGTGTAGCCGCCGAACTCTTGGCCCAGCGTCAGCGGGGTGGCGTCCTGGGTGTGGGTGCGGCCGATCTTGATGATCTCGGCCCAGGCTTCCGACTTGGCCTTCAGAGCCGCGTGCAGGTGCTTCAGCGCCGGCAGCAGGTCCGAGACGATCTGTTCGGCGCAGGCCACGTGCATCGCCGTCGGGTAGGTGTCGTTCGACGACTGGCTCATGTTGACGTGGTCGTTCGGGTGGACGGGCTTCTTGGTGCCCATCTCGCCGCCCAGGATCTCGATCGCGCGGTTCGAGATCACCTCGTTGGCGTTCATGTTCGACTGGGTGCCCGAGCCGGTCTGCCAGACGACCAGCGGGAAGTGGTCGTTCAGCTTGCCGTCGATCACTTCGTTGGCGGCCTGGACGATGGCGTCCTTTAGGCCTGCGTCCAGCTTGCCGAGCTTGTGGTTGGTCTCGGCGGCGGCGCGCTTGACGATGCCCAGGGCCCGGACGACCGGCAGCGGCTGCTTTTCCCAGCCGATCTTGAAGTTGCCGAGGCTGCGCTGGGCTTGCGCGCCCCAATAGCGGTCGGCGGCGACTTCGATGGGGCCGAAGGTGTCGGTCTCGGTGCGCGTGGCGGTCATGCGGGTCTCCCGGAAAACGGTCGAGGGGGGTCTAGACCCTGAGGGCCGCCAGGGCAACGCTCCCGAGGCCGGTTGACACCAGGCGCGAGCATGCGAACCCTCCGCGCCCAGAAAAAGTATTCGGGGGAAGCGTACATGGCGTCGGGCAAGGGCGGCGGTCGGATCGTCGCGCTGGATCTTCTGCGTGGCCTGGCCGTGGCCGGGATGATCATCGTGGTCAGTCCGGGATCGTGGAGCGAGGTCTACGCGCCGCTGGCCCATGCGCCCTGGCACGGGTGGACGCCGGCCGACCTCGTCTTCCCGACCTTCCTGTTCTGCGTCGGCATGGCCATCGGCCTGTCGGTTCCGCGCCTGACGCCCGGCGATCGCGCCTCGTCCGCCTTCTGGATCAAGGTCGCGCGCCGCACGGCGATGCTGATCCTGCTGGGCCTGCTGCTCAACGCCCTGCCGAAGTTCGATTTCGCCCATCTCCGCCTGCCGGGCATCCTGCAGCGCATCGGCCTCTGCTACGCGCTGGGCGTGGCGATCTGCGTGCTGGCCGCTCCGCGCGCCGGAAGCCGGCTGAAGTTCAGCTTCGTCGCCGTCACCGCAGCCGCGGTCGTCCTGCTCGCCGTCTACTGGGCGCTGCTGGCCTTCGCGCCGGTCCCGGGCTTCGGCGCAGGGCGACTCGACTCGCACGGCTCGCTGCCGGCCTTCCTCGACCGGGCGGTGATCACCATTCCCCACCTCTGGAAGCACGGCACGACGCCGGGCGTGGGCGTCACCTACGATCCCGAAGGCCTGCTCTCGACCCTGCCGGCCGCCGTCAACGTGCTAATCGGGGCCATCGCCGCGGCCCTGTTGGCGAGGGGCGGGGCGAGCGGCGTCGCTCTGGCCCTGCTGTCGGCCGCGCTGATCGCCGGCGGCCTGCTGCTGCACGGCGTCATGCCGATCAACAAGTCGATCTGGACGCCCAGTTTCGCCCTGCTCAGCAGCGGCCTGTCGATGGCCGCTCTGTTCGTGCTCGACCTGCTGGCGGGGCTGAAACCCGCCCTGAAGCTGGCCGCGCCGCTGACCATCTTCGGCGGCAACGCCATCCTGGCTTTCATCCTGTCGCAGCTGCTGGGGATCTTCGGCTCCATGCCGCTGCTGCCAGGCGGCCATTCGGCCCAGGGACTGACCTACGATCTGGCTCTCCGCGTGATCCCCGACCCCAAGGCCGCGTCCTTGGCCTGCGCCCTGGCGGTGCTGGCCTTCATCCTGGCGATCCTGATCCCGCTGCATCGGCGCGGGATCCATTTGCGCCTCTAGCCTCCGGGCGCGTAGACAGCGCTTCGACGCCCGCCGTGACGGCGGGGCCTGGAGGCCTCGGGCTTGCAAGACGACTGGACGCATCACGGCAAGGTCCGCGCCCGCGAGGCCGGTGGCGAGCTGACCATCGTGGTCGACGGCCTGACCACCCAGGCCAAGTACTACAAGCCGCTGATCTACGAGTTCTTCCGCAAGAGCTGGCGCGGCTCACGGCCGGCCTGGGGCGAGTTCTCGGTCGAGATCGGCATGGAGTTCGTCGGCGAGCCGCCGTGGCTGGACCTGGACAACCTGGCCAAGGCCCTGCTCGACGCCATCAAGGGCTACGCCTTCCACGACGACGCCCAGGTCGCCCGCCTGCTGGTCGAGCGGCGTCCGGGCGAGCGCGAGCGGATCGTGATCGTGGTGCGGAAGCTAGAGTCGCGCTTTCTGCGGGGCACGCTCGAAGACTGACGCTCCGATCGAGATGTAGAGCACGATCAGGAAAGCCAGGTAGCGCCCAAGGCTGGATGGTTCGGCGCCGGGCGCCAGGGGCACGAGACCCAGCAGGATCAGGTTCGCCGCCGCCACGCCGGGCAGGGCGAAGGCCATCGCCGGATACAGCCGCCGGCCGCGAGGGATCCGCAGCAGCCGCGCCGTGGCCTGGAAGGCGAAGGTAACCAGCGCCGCGGCCAGGAAGGCGTTGAGGGCGTAGAACCAGAAGGCCCGCTCGAGCAGCGCGCTGGCGAAGGCCCCATAGAACAGCGTCGCGGCCAGCCAGACGCCGAGACCCGCCCCGGCCAGGATACAGACGTTCCGTTTCGACACGCGCGAACTCCCCCATCGTCGCCACGACGGGGGAGCCTGCACGCGGCGTGCCGGATCAGGTGTTCCAGAACTCGAGGAAGCCCCAGGCGGCCAGCACCACGGAGAAGCCGATGAAGATCAGCGCCGTGACCGTGAAGCACAGCTTGCGCAGGTCGTTCCAGCTGTCGACGCGACGACCGCCGCGCCAGACGACCGGCACCATGGCCAGGGTCAGCAGGGTCAGCAGGGTGGCGATGAAGGCGCAGGCCGAAGCCGTCAGCAGCCAGCCGCTGGGCCAGCCGAAGACCACGGCCGCCACGTCGCCCGAGCCCAGTGCGAAGGCGCCCACGCAGGCGATGGCCGTCAGCCACAGCACCGCCTGGGTGGTCTGCAGCAGGCTGGCGCGGGCCTGGCTGGTGGTCTGGCGGGTGTCGCGGCGGCTGCGCACGAACACGCCGGCCAGGGTGGCGATCGAGGCCAGGGCGGCCAGCAGAGTCATGCCGGCCAGGACGCCCTGCTTGAACAGCGGGCCGACCCGCTCGTAGGCGGCGACGCCGGAGGGGGCGAAGAACCGCGCGGCCGCGCCGTCCTGGCGCTGGAAGACCAGCATGTCGGCGCCGTCGGCGGCCTTGAACACGTCTTCGCGGTCGGTGGGCAGCCACAGGCGGGTCTGGCCGTCGGTGGTCACGGCAAGGCCGCCCTGATCGCTGACCCGGACCTTGGCCACGCCGATCAGGCGGTTCACGAAGCCCTCCAAGCCGCCGTAGGCGCGGCGGTCGGTCAGGTAGTCGCCTTCGTAGACCGCGGCCGCCTCGGCCGAGAGCGGGGTGAACGTCGGGATGGCGCGGGCCGGGGCGTAGAAGCGCTCGACGATGGCCGCGGGCAGGGTGGCCGGCAGGCTCTGGCCGGTGTCGGTGTTGACCGAGACGAAGACGCCCAGGCCCAGGTCGGGCGCGATGACCATGTTGGAGTGGAACCACAGGGTGGCGCCGGCATGGCCGAAGCCGCGGCGATTGCCGGGCAGGGCGATGTCCTGGAAGCCGCTGTTCAGCCCGGCGGCGCCGGCCGCGGGGCGATAGCTGGGCGTGCGGAAGGCCTGGGCGGCGCGGGTCGAGAACACGGTGCGGCCGTCGATCGTCCCGCCGTTCAGCAGCAGGGTCATGTAGCGGGCCATGTCGGCGGCGGTGCTCGAGGCCGAGCCGGCGGGCGCGATCTGGCCGATGAACTCCACCGGCTGGGCCTGCAGGCCCAGCGGCGTCCAGCGATAGCCTTCGGCCATGTCGGCGGCCAGGGCCGGGGCCATCGGCGCGGGCAGGTCGTCGCGCCAGGCGCGCGGCTCGCGGAAGGTGGTGCGGGTCAAGCCGGCCGGAACGATCACCCGCTCGGCGATCAGGTCCTCGAACGGCTTGGCGCCGGTGTTGGCCAGGGCCGCGCCCACCAGGGCGACGCCGTAGTTGGAATAGGCAGGCAGCACGCCGGGTTCGCGCACGCGGTTGGGGCGTTCCTGGCGCAGATAGACGTCCAGTGGCCGGATGCGGCGCTCGTCGCGCTCGAACAACTGGCCCAGGGCGCGGTCCTCGAAGCCGGGCGTGTGGTTGTAGAGGTCGCGTACCCGCACCGGGTTCTTCTTGCCCTGGTCGCGCACCTGCAGCTTCTCGGGCAGGTAGACGTTGATCGGCGTGTCGGGGCGGATGCGGCCGGCGTCGATTTCGTTCTGCAGGGCGATCCAGGTGAAGGTCTTGGAGATCGAGCCGATGCGGAACAGCGTGCGGTCCGGATCGACCCGGCGACCGCCTGACAGGCTGGCGACGCCGTAGCCCTTCTTCAGCACGACCTGGCCGTTCTGCACCACCGAGACGGTGACGCCGGCGATGTGGTCCTGGTTCATCGAGCGGCGGACGAAGCCGTCGACGAAGGCCTCGAGTTCAGGCGCGGGCAGGGGCGTGACGCCGGGAAGGGCGGGGGCGACCGGAGGCGTCGCGGCGGGAGCAGCGGCTGGCGCGGGCGTGCGCGTTGCACGGACCGGCGGCGTGGCTCTTGGCGCGGTCGTCGCCGGGGCAGGCGCCAAAGCGCGCGGCGCGGTGGGTGTCGCGGCCGTCGGCGCCGCGCTTTGGCTCGTGGCGCTGCTCGCGCCCGCCAGCCAGATCCCCACGACCGCCGCGCACCGCGCGACCTTGGACGACAAACGCAACGTCACGTATCCCACCTCGCCGATAGAGCCCCTCGTGGCCTTCTTAGGCCAATTCGCGCGGCGAGGGACACCGGCGCCGGGAAGAAAACTGCCGTTGCGTCAGTCGGGCTGTTCAGTTTCCAGCCGGCGGTGGCGAGGCGCCCGGCATGGGCGCCGGCTTTCGCGCCTTGGCGAAGGCGTAGAGCGGCAGGAGCGGGCGAAGTTCGGGGCCGATCCACATCTGCGGCTCCGACGGCGGGGTCATGCCGGTGTCGACCTCCTTGCGGGCCACGCAGGCCTGAACCGCCCGGCCCAGGGCGACGAAGTCTCGGGCCTTGCCGATCTCGGCCAGGAAGCAGTCGTCGAAATAGGGGTAGCGGTCGCTCTCGCCGCAGCCGAACGAGGTGCGGTCCGGCCGCGCGGCGGTCAGGATCATGCGGTCGTCGCGCTCCAGGGCGGGCACGAACACGCCCGAGAAGCAGGCCGAGACCACCACGATTGAGGGGCGGCCCGGGCAGGCGCCGTCGACCATGGCCGCCAGGCGCTGGGGGCGCAGGATCTTGTCGCCCATCACCACGCCCTCGGGCGCGCCGTGCGAGGTGATGTAGACGAGGCAGCCGGCAGGGGAGGCCGCTGCGGCCGAGGCCAGGCCCGCCTGGATCGACTTGGGATCCGACGCCGTCACGCCCTGCGCCGGGTAGCGCTTGGGTCGCGTCGAGAACTGGGCCGGGGCGGGGAAGCCGAGCGCTGTCAGGCTTTGGGCGACGTCGCGGCGAGCGTTGTCGAAAGCCTCGGTCGAGCCGCCGGAATGGGCGCGGAAGTCGCCGGCCACGACCACGGCCGCCCAGCGGTCGAAGGGGCCTTCTGCATGGGCTGGCGCGATGGCCAGCAGGGTCAGCAGCAGGCCGATCATGAGGCTCGCGGTCCGGCCCATGGCGCGTCTATTTCTTGAACTTGGCGAAGGGCGTCGGCAGCGCCGTGCCCGTCGACGTGGCCAGCAGTCGGCCCTCGGCGTCGTAGAGTTCGCCTTCCATGAAGCAGACCGTGCGGCCCCACTTGACCACGCGGCCGACGCCGCGCAGCGGGCCGGGCATTGCCGGCCGCAGGAAGCTGGTCTTCATCTCGAGGGTGGGGACGACGTGGGTCATGCCCGAGGCGATCATGCCGGCCACCGACATGCACTCGTCCAGCATGGCGCAGACGAAGCCGCCCTGAACCTGCCCCATCGGATTGGCCAGCAGGTCGGCGCGGGCGTCGAAGGCGATCTCGACGCGCCGCTCGGCCTGGCTGACCGCAGTCAGCGCAAAGCCCAGCGTGCGGGCGCTGGGCGGCGGGTTCTTGGAAGCTTGGAAGCGCGCGAGGATCGCCTCGTCGGTGAGGGTTTGGGGCTCCTCCGAGGCGATGTCGCTCAAGGCCTACTTCTTCCGGAACTGGTCGAGGGAGATGATCTTGGGTGCCTCGTCGCCGTCGGTGGCGGGCGGGGTCGGTTCTGGCTCGGGCTCGACCGGCGCGGGCTCGATCTCGGGAGCTTCGAACTGCAGGGCGAACTGCACCGACGGATCGTAGAAACGGGTCACGGCGGCGTAGGGGATCGACAGGCGCTTGGGCTGGCCGCCGAACTTCAGCGTCACCGAGAAGAAGGTCTCGCCCGGCGCCAGGTCCCAGTACTGGTGCTGCAGGATGATCGTCATCTCGTCGGGATACTTGCCGAGAAGGTCCTGCGGCGCGGAGACGCCGGCGGCCTGGGTCTTGAAGGTGATGTAGAGATGGTGCGGCTCGGGCAGGCCGCCGGGCGCGGCAGCCTTCTTCAGCGCGGCCTTCACGACGCCGCGCAGGGCGTCCTGGGCCATGGCCTCGTACTGCATCAGGTCTTCGGTCGGAGGAGTGCGGGCCATGGGTCTTCGATTAAGCAAAAACGACAAATCCAGCCGCCAGCGTAACCTGTCGCGGGGCTCCGGCAAAGGCGCCCGTATACGGTAGCGGCGTACAAATTTTCGGGGGTGGTCGACGGTGTCGAAAAGCGACGGGATTCCGTCGTCGAGCACGCCGAAATCGCCTCGGAAAGGGCGGGAGAGCGCCGTCCACAGTCTTGGAAAGTGGAGGGATTCTGTTGCCAGGCTCCCTCCGGGCCCCGCCTAGGGATCTGAACCCCTAGGACTTAAGAGGCGAATTCACCAGCACCGCATTACGCGGCGACAGCGAACTCTTCAGCGAAGTTATCGTTCGCATTTAGTTTAATGGCCCGAAACGGTGGGCCAAGCCGAGAGAAAGCAAACACCTTTACACGTCTGTCGATGCTGATCGGCCCCATGCAGTCCCGTGATAACTCGGGAGAGATTTGGTGGAGCCGCCGGGAATCGCACCCGGGTCCAGTCCGCTTATTACGTGCGCGTTTATCCCCATAGTTCGGCCGAAGCCGGACAAACTGAATATAGGCCCTCGGGCCCGCGGATGGAAGGGGCGCGGCTAAACCGTCCCCAGGCTGAGACGGCCGTCGGACAGGCGGCCGGTGACCACGGCGCCGTGGTCCTCGAACAGTTTCAGGGTCTCGCCAACCAGGACGTAGGCGCCGGTGAAGACGCTGTCGGGCTCGGCGTGAACCTCGATGAAGCGGCCGTCGGGGCGCAGTTCCAGGCTGAAGCGTCCATCGGGCGAGGACCAGACGCCGGAGACGGGGAGGTGGTCGATCATCATGGCAGGATCCTCCAGGCGGAAGCGGACGAGAGCAGAGCGGGCAGGGCGGCCATCGCGCAGGCGCCGGCCCAGAGGGCGACGGCGAACCAGCGCGGCGCCGCCGTCGCGCGACGGGGCATGTGGCGGGTCATGGCTAGGGTTTGGTTTTGGGGGAGCGCCGCAGGGGAGCTACGGCGGAACGAGGCCAATATCACCCGGCCGGCTGTCCAGCCGGTAGAGCGATGCTCCGCGTTGATTGCACGATCCTACGGATCTGTGCGTCGCCCCTGCTTCGGCCCTATTGCAGGGCGCCGGTCAGGACCGAGGACGAGCCCCCGAACGTGTGCGGGCCGTTGTGCTCGCACATGGTCTCGTAGACCCAGCCGATGTAGCCATTGTAGGCGCAGACGCGCTGGTCGTAGTCGCCCATGGGCGTGGGGCCGCCGCTGATCGCGCCAGGCGGCACGCTCGGCACGGTGGGGCCTGGCGTGGTCGTCCACTGCGGAGATCCCGAAACCAGCGTCAGGAACTGAAGATTGCCCGTCGCCGCCTGGAGCATGTTGCCATAGCTGCCGTGGCAGACCGAGCCGTCCCACCAGCCGACCCAGAACTTGCTGTTGATGTCGGTGGCCCGGCAGACGGGGTAGGCCGGCGCGCTGGGCGCGGTGACCACGTTGGCGGGCGGCGCGCTGGCCGGCGTCCAGGCGTAGACGGGACCGGCCGGCGGCGCGGGCGGCTGCGGCAGGTCGCTCCAGGCCAGGTCCACCTTGGCGTTCGACTGGCCCCAGATGCTGACGGTCTGGGCCGTCGGGTTCGAGGTGATGTTGTAGACGTATCGGGCGCCGTTGCGGGTCAGGTTCTGGACGACCGCCCCTTGCGCGTCGTAGCTGACGATGGCGAAGGCGACCCGATTGTCGATGAAGCTGTAGGCCCAGGTCGTGAAGCCGCCGTACCGGATGACCGGGCAGGTCGCGCTGTGAGCGCCGGTGTCGGGATTGGGCGTGCAGGTGGCCTTCAGGCCGGCCGGGATCGGCGGGTGGCTGCCGATGGGCACGGTGACGATCTGGGGCGGCGTCGACTGGGCGACGGCGGTCGAAGCGACGAGCGCGGCGCAGCCGCCGAGCAGGGCCGCCAGCAGGCGGTGGTTACGATTGATCACGGCGCGCCCTCCCCAGGGTTCTGCACCCTTTGGATAGCGTTGCTATCCATAAAATGCAATCAAGGGATGAGTTTTGGCGGCGCCGCGATGACCGGCCCGTTATCTTCCTCTCCGGGGGCGTCGTCGGCGACCGGAACAGCCGGCGGCTGCGGACGGCTGGACGTTCCGGCCTTCAGCTGGCCGCCCTGGGCCTTGAGGTCGGCATAGGCCGCGGCCTGACGCGAGAAGTCGCCGCCGCGTGGCAGCACCGCGTCGAACAGCGGGTCGCGCCCCGCCGCAGCCCCGACGACAGTCGACAGGACGCCGGCGATCGAGCCGACCTCGGCGTCGTCGCAGGCGCGGCGCAGATGGCGGGCCTGGCCGGGAACCAGCAGGGTCACGTCCCATGAGACGCCGTCGACGCAGACGCCTTCGACCGCGCCGCCGCCGTAGTCGACGATGACGCTGCGGGGCTGGCTCCAGGCCGGATCGCCAGTCAGGGCCTTGAGCGCGGCGATGCGGTCGTCGGGCAGCTCGGCGTTGATGTCGACGCGCCGGCCGATCTCGGGGGTGCAGCAGCCCAGGCCGGCGCGGGCCTGGACGAAGGCGCGGCCGTCGCGACGCACTGTGACGCGCACCACGGCCTGGCGTACGCCGCGCGCCGGGCGGGCCCAGGCCTCGAGCACGAGTTCGCCGCCGCGCACCAGCTGGGTCTGCAGCGGCTGTAGGCCCCACAGGCGATAAAGCAGGGGATCGACGCCGTTGTCGATCGGGACCGGCTGTTCCTTGCGTCCCAGCCGGCGGCCGGCCAGCGGGTCGACCTCGGACGACGGGCGGGGGATCTCGTTCGACCACCAGACCGCCGGATCAGGCGGCGGCGCAGGGGCGGCCGGAACGACGGGCGCGACCGGCTGGGCCTGGGCCGCGAGCGCCAGGGCTCCCGCGATGACGGCCGGTCCGATGACGCCCATGCCGATTACATTCCTTCGAAGCCCCGTTCGATGGAAAGGACGCCGGTGCGGGAAAGTTCCACCAGGCCAAGCGGACGCATCAGGTCGAGGAACTTGTCGATCTTCGAAGGCGCGCCCGAGATCTCGAACACGAAGCTTTCCAGCGTGGTGTCCACGGGCTTGGCGCGGAAGATGTCGGCGATGCGCAGGGCCTCGACACGTTCGGGGCCCGAGCCGCGCACCTTGACCAGGGCCAGCTCGCGCTCGACGCCGTTCGGATCGCGGGTCACGTCGTGCACGCGGCGCACATTGACCACCTTGTTCAGCTGGGCCTCGATCTGGTCGAGCACCTGGCGGGTGCCGCGGGTGACCACGGTGATGCGGCTGGTGTGGGCCTTGCGGTCGGTCTCGGCGACGGTGAGGCTCTCGATGTTGTAGCCGCGTGCGGCGAACAGGCCGACCACGCGGTGCAGCACGCCCGGTTCGTTGTCGACCAGCAGGGCGAAGGTCGCGGTCTGCTCGGCCTGTTCGTTCGGGCTAAGGTCGTAGGCCGAAGCGGGGGCGGGTTGGACGTTTGCGGTCATGGCGTTTCCGTCGGTGTTCTGGGTTTCAGCCCCAGGATTCGAGCCTGGGGATCATAAAGCACGGCGAAGGCCTGGAAGGGCAGGGAGCCGGCGGAGATTCTGTTGCGAGGCTGGCCCTTGCCGGCCCGGATGGTTACTCGCGAGGCTTGGTCCTGGTCGGTGACGAAGGGCATGGCGACCGCCGCGCCCGGACGACCCATGGTCAGCCGCGCCTTCGTGCCGCCCGGCCAGGCGACGGGCTTGGCCTCGCCGCCGAGGGCGACCTCGACCACCGGCGCGCCGCTGTCGAGCAGCATCGGCCCGCACAGCGAGGTCTCGCCGCCGGCCTTGATCACGCAGCCGGGCACGGCGTCGTGGAAGCCGCCACGAAGATTGGCGAAGGCGGGGTCGAGCGGCAGGGCGGTGAAGCCTGTGGTCTCGTCCGTGGTCGGATTGAGGATCAGGCGGCCGGGCTGGTCGGAACCGGCCTTGGGCAGTTCGATGATCCACGAGCGGGCCATCGCCTTCAGCGGATTGGCCGCGTCGGCGTCGCCCATGTTGGTTCCGAGGATGGCGACGAAACCATTCTCGCCGCGTCCGCCTATCCGATACTTGTCGGCCGAGACCTCGCTGACCGGACAGTCGGGACGTTCCTCGGCGCAGGCCGCCTTGTCGATCCGCTGGAAGACGAAGTCGTCGGGCGTGCGGGCTTCGCCGATGGCGATCGCGGCCTTGACCGGTGGTCCGGAAAAGCGCGCGCCCGAGGTGTAGCCGTAGTTCTGCTCGGGGCCGGCCGCGGGCAGGGCCTTGGCCGACGGCTCGGCGGCCAGCACGCGCAGGCCCGTCGAACCGGTGTCGAGCATGGCCCGGATCGGCGCGCCGCCGGCGATCGAAAGCTCGACCCAATAGCGCGGCGCGCCGTTGGCGAGCGCGCTCTGGCGGATCGGAACCTCGACGCGCGGCTGGGCGAGGGCCGCCGTGGCGGCCATCAGCGGCAGGGCGGCGATAAGAAGCGTGGCGCGCATGGACGACTCCGGACGAGTCTGAAGAGCAGGCCTTGGATGGCGCCCGGCGTCTAGACCAGACCCGCGCCCTCTTCGCCGATGACGCTGCCGATGTCCTCGACCTCGCCCATGATCATCTCGTTGTGGGCCTTGCCCGAGGGGATCATCGGCAGGCAGTTCTCGTGCTTCTCGACGCGGCAGTCGAAGATCACCGGCTTGTCGCTGTTGATCATCTCCAGGATCTTGGCGTCCAGCTCGGCCGGGTCAGAGCAGCGGATGCCGACCGCGCCATAGGCCTCGGCCAGCTTCACGAAGTCGGGCAGGCTGTCGGAATAGGAGTGGCTGTAGCGCTCGCCGTGCAGCAGCTGCTGCCACTGGCGGACCATGCCCATCCATTCGTTGTTCAGGATGAAGATCTTGACCGGCAGGTCGAACTGGATCGCCGTCGACAGTTCCTGGATGCACATCTGGATCGAGGCTTCGCCGGCGATGTCGACGACCAGGCTCTTGGGGTGGGCCAACTGCACGCCCAGGGCGGCGGGCAGGCCGTAGCCCATGGTGCCCAGGCCCCCGGAGGTCATCCAGCGGTTCGGTTCCTCGAAGCGGAAGAACTGCGCGGCCCACATCTGGTGCTGGCCGACTTCCGTCGTGATGTAGACGTCCTTGTCCTTGCTCAGCTCGTACAGGCGCTGGATGGCGTACTGCGGCTTGATGACCGTGTCCGAGCGCTTGTAGGCGAGGCACTGGCGAGCGCGCCACGCGTCGATCTGGGCCCACCAGTCGGTGAGGGCGGCCTTGTTGGGCTGATGGCCGGCGGCCTTCCAGGCCTCGATCAGGTCTTCCAGAACGCTGCCGGCGTCGCCGACGATCGGCAGGTCGACGCGGACGTTCTTGTTGATCGACGAGGCGTCGATGTCGATGTGGATCTTCTTGCTGCCCGGCGAGAAGGCGTCGAGGCGGCCGGTGACGCGGTCGTCGAAGCGGGCGCCGACGCAGATCATCACGTCGCAGTCGTGCATGGCGTTGTTGGCTTCGAAGGTGCCGTGCATGCCCAGCATGCCCAGCCACGCCGGATCGGCGGCCGGGAAGGCGCCCAGGCCCATCAAGGTCGAGGTGACCGGCGCGCCGGTCAGGGCGGCGAACTCGCGCAGGGCCTGGCTGGCCTTGGGGCCGGCGTTGATGACGCCGCCGCCGGTGTAGAAGATCGGCCGGCGGGCCTGGGCGATCATTCTGGCGGCTTCGGCGATGCGGCCGGCGTCGCCCTTGATGCGCGGCGAATAGGCGTGGCTGGAGGCGACCTCGGTCGGGCCGTAGTATTCGCCCTTGGCGAACTGGACGTCCTTGGGGATGTCGATCAGCACCGGGCCCGGGCGGCCGGTGGTGGCGATCTTGAAGGCCTCGTGGATGATCTGCGGCAGGTCGCGGACGTCTTTGACCAGGTAGTTGTGCTTGGTGCACGAGCGGGTCATGCCGACGGTGTCGGCTTCCTGGAAGGCGTCGGTGCCGATCAGGTGGGTGGGGACCTGGCCGGTGATGACGACCATCGGGATCGAGTCCATCAGGGCGTCCATGATGCCGGTGATGGCGTTGGTCGCGCCCGGACCCGAGGTGACCAGGACGACGCCCGGCTTGCCCGAGGAGCGCGCATAGCCTTCGGCGGCGTGGGTCGCGCCCTGCTCGTGACGAACCAGGATGTGCTGCAGGCGCGGCTCGTGGAACAGCGCGTCGTAGATCGGCAGGACCGCGCCGCCCGGATAGCCGAACAGCACCTCGACGCCTTGATCGACGAGGCCGCGGACCACGATCTCGGCGCCGGTCATGGTGCGGTTCGCGGAGTCTGCGGGAGCGTTGCTCTCGATGGTCTGGTGGGCGGTCATGGCGGAAGTCCCGGATGGACGTGAAACTGGGCTTTGGAGGCGGCGGAAAAGAAAAAAGGCCCCGAAGGACCTTTGTGCGCGCGACCGATCTATCAACGTGACTTCGAGGTCACGCCGTGAACGGCCGCTCCATAAGTACGATCATGGTGGTGCGCACGAGTGTTGCTCCAAATGGATGATCGGGGAATGCCATGCTCGCGGAAGGGCGTCAAGGCGCGGTTTGACGCAAGAAACGACCCGTGGCGCAGCGGCCACGGGCGTCCGTGCGCCAGTTTCAGCCCAAGGTTTCCAGCAGCAAGGCAAGAGCTTGCTCGGCGAAGCGTCGCATGTTGGTCTCGCGGTCCCCGATCCCGGTCTCGATGGTAAGACTGACCTCACGCGCCGTGCTCACCGCGGCCACGCAGCAATGGCCGACAGCGTCGCCATATCGATTGCCTTCGGGACCGGCCGCGCCGGTTTCCGACAGGCCCCAGGTCGCCTTCAGGTTCTTGCCGGCCACGCGGGCCAGCAGCAGCGCGTAGGGCTCGCTGGCGGAGCGAAGCCCGTCCATCGCCTTTTGCGGGATGTCCAGCAGGGTGAGGCGCGCCCGAGCGGTGTAGACGACCGCGCCGCCGGCATAGAACTTCGATGCGCCCGGCACGGCCAGCAGGGCCGACGAGATCAGGCCGCCGGCCGAGCATTCGGCCACGGCGACGGTTTCTTCCCGTTCGATCAGGCGTTGGCCGACGGCGGCGGCGAGACGGGCGAGTTCGGTCATGTGGAGGCTCTGGCTGGAAGGCGGAAAAACAGTTGTCGCGGCGGGCAGGGCGGTGGTGAGCACCGCCGTCGACGGGCTCTTGTGAAGGCTCAATTGGGAGCGACCCTGGTCCAGTCCGCCGTCTGGTTCCGGAACCAGGTGAGCTGGCGCTTGGCGTAGCGGCGGGTCTCCTGGCGGGCGGCGTCGAGCGCCAGCTCCAGGGACGTCTCGCCACGCAGGTGGGCGGCCAGTTCGCGATAGCCGACGGCCTTGAGGGCGGGGAGGGCCGGGTCGAGACCGCGTTCCTCCATCGCCGCCACCTCCTCCAGCGCACCCGTCTCGATCATGACGCTCAAGCGCGCGTCGCAGCGGGCGTAGAGTTCGGCGCGGGGCGGATCCAGGACGAGGCCGCTCCATTCGCCGGGCTGCAAGGCCGGCCGGGTGTCGGCCTGCCAGTCCGAGAGCGCACGGCCCGTGGCCACGGCGACGGCATGGGCGCGCACCAGGCGCTGGCGGTCGCCGCTTTCGATCCTGGCCTCGGCAGCGGGGTCGAGGGGGCGCAGCAGGTCGCGGAACGCTGCTTCGCCCTGGGCGGCGTAGAGCAGGCCGGAAATCTCGCGCTGGCTCTCCGGCACCGGCGGCACGTCGGCCAGGCCGTGGGTGAGGGCGCGGAAATAGAGGCCGGTGCCGCCCACCACCACCGCCTCGCGCCCTGCGGCGCCGATCGTGGCCA
>CBINOL010000093.1:0-20329 GCA_966252285.1 uncultured Caulobacter sp. | reverse complement strand
GGGAGGATCTAGCGCGCCAAGATGCTCCCCCTCTGGGGGAGCTGTCGGCGAAGCCGACTGAGGGAGCCCTTACGCAATCTTCTGCGAAGCGTTCGCATTGCCGCGCGCGGCCTCAGGGCCTAAAGCCTGAGCACAAGACGACTTAGGGCCGCCCCGCCATGATGCTGCAGATCCCCGACGTGCTGAGCCCCGACGAAGTCGCCCACTGCCGGGCGGTTATCGACGCGGCGCCGTGGGTCGACGGCAACGCCACCTCGGGCTTCCAGGCGGCCATGGCCAAGAATAACCAGCAGCTGCCGCAGGACGGGCCGGCCGCGCGCGAGGTCGGGGCGATCATCGTCCAGGCCCTGCAGGCCAATCCGCTGTTCGTGTCGGCCGCCCTGCCCCACACCATCCTGCCGCCGCTGTTCAACCGCTATGGCGAGGGCATGGGTTTCGGCGACCATGTCGACAACTCGATCCGCCGGAACCCCGCCACCGGCGCCCAGATCCGCACCGACCTGTCGGCCACCCTGTTCCTCAGCGATCCCGACGACTACGACGGCGGCGAGCTGGTGGTCGACGACACCTATGGCAGCCACCTCGTCAAACTGCCCGCCGGCTCGCTGATCCTCTATCCGGCCTCGAGCCTGCACCACGTGACCCCGGTCACGCGCGGAACCCGCACCGCCAGCTTCTTCTGGATCCAGAGCCTGGTGCGCGACGACGCCAAGCGGGCCCTGATGCTGGACATGGACGTCTCGATCCAGCGGCTGGCGGGCCAGGTCGGCCAGGCCGACCCGTCGGTGCTGTCGCTGACCGGGACCTACCACAACCTGCTGCGGATGTGGGCCGAGGTATAAACCCAAACGACCGCTTGAACGGCGCACGCGCCAAGGTCGTAGACTGACGCCGTTCGAATCGGAGGGGACTTGAATGGGCTCGATGTCGATCCTGCACTGGATCATTCTGCTGCCGCTGCTGGGCGTCTTCATCATACCCGTGGCGAAGATCTTCCAGCGCGCCGGCTGGTCGCCGTGGCTTTGCCTGCTGACCCTGGTTCCGGGCGTCTCGCTGGTGATGCTCTGGATCTTCGCCTTCGCGCGTTGGCCGGCGGTGGACGACAAGCCGCCCGCCGCCTGATCCCCCGTCAGCCCGCCTTCTTCAGCAACGCCTCGGGCACCGGCGCGGGGCAGTGCTGGCGCAGGAAGTCGCCGTGGCTGGGCAGGGTGTCCACCAGCTCGCTGAGCATCGGGGCCGACTTGTCGAGCAGCCCCTTCACCACCCCGGCCGGCAGGGTGTCGACCAGCTGCTGGTAGCGCTTGGGCCGGATGCCCATGCCCTCCATCACCGACTGCCAACTGGGGGCGCGGAACATGTCGTCGACGCCGTCGCGCAGCACGCCGCTGGCCTTGAACAGCTCGATCCGCTCGCGCAGGCTCTCGGGCGGCGTCACCTGTTGGTAGGCGCGCCAGAACGGCGTGTCGTCGCGCTTGGTCGTGAAGTAGTGCAGCACGATGAAGTCGCGGATCTCCTCGTAGTCGACCTGCATGCGCCTGTTGTATTCGGCCGCCAGCACGGGATCACAGTCGCGGTCGGGGAAGAACCGCAGCAGATAGTCGACGCCGCGATAGATCAGGTGCAGGGCCGTCGACTCCAGCGGCTCGATGAAGCCGCCGGCCAGGCCGATGGCCACGCAGTTCTTGTTGAACAGCTGCTTGCGCATGCCGGTCTTGAACGGCACCAGCCACGGATCGCGCACCGCCTCGCCCTCGACCTGGCTCATCAGCGTGGCCAGGGCCTCGTCGTCGCTGCAGTACTGGCTGCAATAGACGTAGCCGTTGCCGGCCCGGTGCTGCAGCGGGATGCGCCAGCGCCAGCCGGCGTCCTGGGCCTGGGCCAGGGTATAGGGGTGCGGGTCCTGGATGTTGGCGGTCTGCACCGCGATGGCCCGGTCGTTCAGCAGCACGTCCGACCAGTCGAGGAACTCGGTGCCCAGGGTCTTGCCGTTCAGCAGCGAGCGGAAACCAGAGCAGTCGATGAAGAGGTCGCCCGAGGCCTCGCGGCCGTCCTGCAGGATCACCTTCTCGATGAAGCCGTCCGGCCGCGTGGCCACGTCCTTGACGATCCCCTCGGTGCGCTTGACGCCCCGGGCCTCGGCGAACTTGCGCAGGAACTTGGCCAGCAGGGCCGCGTCGATGTGCACGGCGTAGTTGGCGTTGGCCAGCATGGTGCGCGGAGCCATGGCCGGCGACATGAACTTCCAGCGGTCGGCCATCACCGAGGCCGGCGCGAAGTCCTGCAGACTGGACGGATGGCCCTCGGCCTTGCCGCGCAGCCAGACCTGGTAGAACTCGTGCACGTCGACGAGGCCGCCGATCAGACCGAACGGGTGGTAATAGACCTCGCCCTTCTTGCGCCAGTTCTCGAACCGGATGGCCAGCTTGAAGGCGGCCTGGGTCTCCTGCATGAACTCCTTCTCATCGATCCCCAGGCTGCGGATCAGCTGGAGGAACGGCGGGATGGTGCTTTCGCCGACGCCGATGATGCCGATCTGCTCGGACTCGATCAACTCGATCTCGCAGGGACTGTCCTTGAGATAGTGGCTGATCATCGCCGCGGTGATCCAGCCGGCCGAGCCGCCGCCCACGATCACGATCTTCCGCAGATTGTTGGCCATCGGCCGTCTCCCGTACGCTTGTCTCTTATCGTTCTTGTCTATTCGGCCGCCGCCGGCGCCGCGCCGACATAGCGGCGCAGGAAGTCGCCGTGGGTGGGGGCCTGCGCCACCGCCCGGGCCACGCCCGCCCGCATCTGGTTCAGGCTGGCGGCCAGGGCCTGTCCGTCGATCCCGTCCAGCGCCGGGTCCCAGCCGTCGGGCAGGATGTCGAAGCCGGCGAAGATCGCCAGCCAGCTGGGCGGCTGGAACATCTCCCAGCGATAGCGGGCGATGTGTCCGCGCGAGCGGAACAGCTCGACCTTGCGGGCCAGGGTCTC
This sequence comes from uncultured Caulobacter sp., assembly GCA_966252285.1. GTDB lineage: Bacteria > Pseudomonadota > Alphaproteobacteria > Caulobacterales > Caulobacteraceae > Caulobacter. Next base: position 17,353 of record CBINOL010000093.1, on the reverse strand, counting down.
GGGAATGTCGGCGTCGCGGGTCGTGCGCCAGAACGGCGTGTCGCCCCGCTGGGCGGCCTTGTAGTGCAGCACCACGAAGTCGCGCACCCGCTCCATCTCGCGCCGCGACCAGTCGTTGAACTCGTCGACCACGGCCGGATCGAAGCTGCGGTCGGGGAACAGGGCCTTGAGCTTCTCGATGCCGGTCTCGATCAGGGCGATCGAGGTGCTTTCCAGCGGCTCGAGGAAACCCGACGCCAAGCCCAGGGCCACGACGTTGCGGTTCCAGACCTTCTTGCGGCGGCCGGGCGTGAAGCGGATCAGGCGTGGCTCGTGCAGCAGGCGATCGGGCACGGCGGCGACCAACTCGGCCTTGGCCGCCTCGTCGTCGATATGACGGCTCGAATAGACATAGCCGTTGCCGTAGCGGTGCTGCAGCGGAATGCGCCAACGCCAGCCGGCGCTGTGGGCGGTGACGTCGGTATAGGGCGGCGGCTGCGCGCCTTCAGGCGGCTGGCTCTGCACGGCCAGCGCCCGATCACAGAACAGCCACTGCGACCAGTCCTCGTAGCCGGTCTGCAGGGCCTCCTCGATCAGCAGGCCGCGGAAGCCCGAGCAGTCGATGAAGAGGTCGCCCTCGACTGCCTGGCCGGTATGCAGGTCCAGCGAGGCGACGAAGCCGTCCTCGGGCCGCAGGTTGACCTTCACGACCTTGGCGTCGATGCGGCGCACGCCGTTGGCCTCGGCCACGCGGCGCATCAGCTGGGCGAACAGGGCCGCGTCGAAGTGCAGGGCCCAGTCGAACACCGACAGGCTGGACGGCGGGTTGGCCGCCGGCACGGTGAACTTGCCCGCCGCCGCCAGGCTGGCGCCCAGCGAATATTCGCCCATCTCGCCGACGTCGGCGACGCTGCGGGCCTTCAGCCAGTAGTGCTGGAAGGGCACGCCGTTCAGGTCCTGGCCGTACAGGCTGAAGGGATGGATGAAGGCCGAGCCCGGCGCCATCCAGTCCTTGAAGCGGATGCCCAGCTTGCAGGTGCCTTGCGTGGCGCGCAGCACCTCCAGGTCGTCGAGGCCCAGAGACTGGTAGAAATTGCGGATGGTGGGGATGGTCGCCTCGCCCACCCCGATCGTGCCGATCTCGGAACTCTCGACCAGGGTGATGTCGATCGGCGCCTTGCCGAAATGGCGGCGCAGGCTCGCGGCCGCCATCCAGCCGGCGGTGCCCCCGCCGACGATGACGATGCTGCGGATGCGCCCGTTGCGGACGTCTTCGCTCATGGCCGGTCCTCCCCGAACCGGAAAATCGACGCCGGAAGGCGCCGATGGCCGAACCGGAAACTGGCGCCCGAAAGCGCCGTTGGATAGCACCCTCCCCAAACAAAAAGAGCCGCCGTGACGACCCCGAAGGGCCGCCACGACGGGCGCAGGGAGGAAGGCTTCAGATCACCACTTGGCGCGGAGACCGATCGTGTAGCGAGGCTCGAACTCGTTCTGCGACGAGTACTGTTCCTTGCCCTTGGCGAAACGCAGGTAGTAGTCCTCGATCTCGCCGGTGACGTTCGAGCCGTTGAAGTAGACCGTCACGTTCTCGCGGACGTCGTAGCTGACGTTGACGTCCACATAGCCGGTCGAGCCCTGGTAGATCGGGATCACCCGCTGGCCGCCGCCGCCCATCGTGCCGGACAGGCGATCGGTGCGGTAGTTGTAGGCCACGCGCGCCTGCAGCTTGTCGTCCTGGTACCAGCCGACCAGGTTGAACTGGTGCTTGGAGTTGTCGAAGAACGGCAGCTTGTCGCCCTTCAGGTCCAGACGCGACTCCTCGCTGGGCGAGTAGGTGTAGTTGGTGTCGACGCCGAAGTTCTTCAGGATCGGCACGTCCGGGATGATGTCGGTGAAGGCGATCTTGGCGCCCAGTTCGACACCCGAGACCTCGCCGCCGTCGCCTTGCAGCGGCAGCGACACGTCGACCTCGCGGCGGATCACGCCGTCCTGGTCGGGGAAGCTGCCCTTGATCGTGCCGCCGGTGACGAAGCTGTCGATCTTCAGCTTGAAGGCCGAGATGTTCAGCATCGAGGCCCGGCCGAAGTAGTACTCGATCGCGCCGTCGAAATTGCTCGAGCGCCACGGGTCGAGGTTCGGGTTGCCCGAGGCGCTGGCCCCGGTCACGCAGCGAACGTTCGGCATGGTCGCGCCGCAGTCGGCGGTGAAGATCGACAGGCCGCCGCCATAGCTGCCCAGATCGAGCGGCTGCATCGTCTTGGAGTAGGCGAAGCGCAGCTTGATGTTGTCGGTCAGGTCGTAGGTGGCGTTGAACGACGGCAGCCAGTCGGTGTACTTGCGGCGGGTGACCGTGTCGCCGGCGTCGGCGTTGGTGTCGCCGTAGTTCATGACGTCGCCGGTCAGGTTCTGCTTCACCAGCAGTTCCGTCTGGATCACGCGCAGGCCGAAGTCGCCCGACAGCTGGCCGATCTCGAAGGCGCCGGCGCCGTAGGCGCTCTGTTCCTTCAGGTCGACGTCGTAGGTCTGGCCAGGCACCTGAACGCGGACGGCGTCGCCGAACACCTTCTTCTGGAAGGCCAGCACGTCGTCGAAGTCACGCGGGTCGATGGCCCAGAAGCCGGGCATGCCCTTGGTGACGCCGCCCAGGTTGTTGACCCAGATGGCGTTGTTGTAGGTGGTCAGCTTGGTCGGACGGTTGACCGTGTAGCCCTGGAACTCCGGCACGCCGGTGATCGGGTTGGGCACGAACTCGCCGGCCTGGCACTGGTTCTGGTTCATGACCACGTCGATGGCCTTCCACTGGGCCATGCAGCCGCCGGCCGGCACGGGCGTGCCATTGGCCTGCACCGCGCCGGGAACGCCGCCGTAGAAGCCCGAGAACAGGTGGAACTGCTCGACGCTGACCGAACGGTCGCTCTGGCGAACGCCGGCGTCGACCTTGGTGATGAAGCCCAGGAACTTCTCGTCGAACTTGTAGTGACCGTCGGCGCGGAACACGTTCATGTCCGACTCGACTTCGTTGTTGCCTTCCGACGAGAAGGCGCCGATCGCGTAGCTGTCCTTGTTGGCCATGTAGTCGCGCAGGGTCTTGCCCGCGCCAAGGCCGCCCGAGATCGGGGTGTCGAAGCCGCTCCACACCGGGCTCTTGCCGCTGATGTCGTAGTGCAGCTGCGGGTTCTGGCCGTAACCCAGGGGGTTCGGATTCAGGTAGCAGCCGCCGGCCGAGCCGGTGACCGCGTTGCTGCGCTGGCTGGCCGGATACTGGTCGCAGATGGCCTTCGGATAGAAGGTGCCGCGGGTGCGGTCCTGGGCGTTGCGGAACAGCGTGAAGCGGTCCGGCGCGTACTGCCAGTTGCTAAGGTCGCCCTGGGCCTGGCCGTTCATGCTCAGGCGGTCGCCGTTGGCGCGGATGGCCCGCACTTCCGAGGTGAAGTTGCCGCCGTTGTCGTACTTCAGTTCGAGATTGTAGTTCTTGCTCTCGGACTTGGTGACGCGGTTGACGGTGAACGAGTTCACCCACCAGGCGTCGATGTCGTACTCGCTGACCGCCAGCCACGGACGGCCGTTGCCGCCGATCGGGGCCGGGCCGGGCGGCGGCGCGCTGACGCCGGTCTGCTCGAAGTCGGTGGGACGGGTCCAGTTGCCGAAGGCGCCGCCGTCCCAGCGGTTGGAGATGTTGATGCCGGCGGCGCGGTTGTATTCGTCGAGCTTGGCGTAGAAACCCTCGGCGATCAGGGTGAAGCCCTCGCCCAGGTCGGCCTCGAACGACACGTTGACGCCGGTGCGGTTGCGCTCGACGACGCGGTTGAAGCTTTCGAAGCCGTGCGGCGACAGGAAGTTGTTCGGGTTCGAACCGCCCCAGTCGTTGTTGCCCGACAGCGAGACGGCGCCCGAGAAGTTGTTGCCCAGGTTCGACTTGCTCTGCGCGGCCGAGACCAGCAGGCCGACGCGGTCATTGCGCCAGCTGGCCAGGATGTTGGCCAGGTAGTCGTCTTCCTTGGTGCGCTCGCCGCGCTGGGCTTCGGCCGCGCCGGCGAAGGTGAAGCCTTCCTGCATCTGGAACGGCCGGCGGGTGCGCAGGTCGATGGTGCCCGAGATGCCCGACAGGGCGTTGTTCGGGTCGGTCGACTTGTAGACCAGCACCTGGTTCATCAGCTGCGAGGGCACGTCCAGCAGGTTGGGCTGGGCCGAGCCCATGTTGCCCGCGCTCAGATACTGCTCGCCGTTCAGCAGGGTGATGACCTGGGCCAGACCCCGGATGTTGACGGTGGCGCCTTCGCCGGCGTTGCGCTGGATCTGGATGCCCGGGATGCGCTGCAGCGAGTCGGCGATGGTGACGTCGGGCAGCTTGCCGATGTCCTCGGCCGAGATGGCGTCGACGATCGAGGCCTCGCGGCGCTTGACGTCGACCGACTTCAGCTGCGAGCCGCGCACGCCGGTGACGACGATCTCCTCGACCGCGGTCTCTTCGGTCGAACCGGCGGTCTGCGCCAGGGCGGATGTGGTGATGACGGCCTGCGACGCGCCGGCCAGAAGGGCCAGGGTCAGGCCGCGAGTCCAGACGGACTTGCTACGTGGTGTGGTCAAATCGATCGCTCCCCAATGTCTTGTTCTTGCGTTCGGGCCGCGACGCCTTTTGACGCCGCGGTGGGTCTCGAGCCGGGCCTCGACCTTCACGCCAACCTGCTTCGGCGGTCGTGACCCGGTGATTGTCCTGTCGGCGACCCCCGGCGCCGGAACGGTGCTGCGATCCGGCTCTCAGACGCCGGTCACGGTGGCAACATTCCCAAATGTCCCCGGCAAGTCAACAAGAATGTCAACGTTGTCATTTTCGGAAATCAGCGGATTTCGAAGCGCTGCCGCTCCGAGGCGCCGCGTAGCCTCGACACACGACAATTCGAATTATGAATTGTTTTTATTGGCTATTTTTACACACCCCACCGCGCCTTACGCCCACAAGACAGCGCTGACAGCTACCCCGACGCGAGCCGAACCCAGGATGTCCGTGAAGGACAGGCCGACGTCATTTTTCGATCGAAAGGGAATCGGAAGCGGTTCCAGAGCAACCACGATGACCCGATGGACACCCCAAATGACCCGATAAATGTCCACGATGAAGACATTTCTTGACCCGAATTTGTCCCATCGCATGACAAGCCGGTCGAGCTGCGGTATGGCTGACTCTGGGAGCCGCCGCGCCGCCCCTGCCGGGGGATGCGCGCTATGCGGCCGAGTCGGGTGCGGGTCTTCACGAATGACGACGATTCACGATGTGGCCAAACGGGCGGGGGTCTCGGCCAAGACCGTCTCGCGCGTGATGAACGACCACGCCAGCGTCACCACCAAGACCCGCGACAAGGTCCGCGAGGCCATGGCCGCCCTCGGCTACCAGCCCAGCGCCGTGGCCCGTCACTTCCGCGCGCAAGGCGCATCGGCCGTCGGCGTGCTGATGGGCGACCCCAGCGGCGGCTATCACACCCGCACCCACCACGCCCTGCTGTTGGCCTGCCTGGAGACCGGCCGTCACCTGACCGTGGAGCTGTTCGACGGCCCGGTGGTCGGCTGGCACGAACGCATCCGCGCCTTCGTCGAAGACGGCGGCATCCGTGAAGTCATCCTGCTGCCGCCCGAATGCGACTTCGGTCCGCTCAAGGCCCTGATGCGCGAGCTCGACGTGCGTTGCGTGCTGATCTCGCCGACCACGCCCGATCCCAACTTCCCGGCCATCGCCATGGACGATCGCGCCGCCGCCCGCGAGGTGGTCGAGCATCTGTTCAGCCTGGGCCACACCCGCATCGGCCACATCGCCGGCCACCCCGACCACGCCGCCAGCACCCACCGCCGCAACGGCTTCTTCGAGGCCTACGCCGCCGCCGGCCTGCCGCGCCCGGCGCCTGAGCTGATCGTCGGCGGCGAGTTCACCTTCAAGACCGGCATGGACGCGGCCAAGCTGCTGCTCGACATCGACGAACCGCCGACCGCCATCTTCGCCGCCAACGACGACATGGCCGCCGCCACCTGCATGGAGGCCCAGCGTCGCGGCCTGCGCATTCCCGACGACCTGTCGGTGGTCGGCTTCGACGACGCGCCGATCGCCGGCGTCATCTGGCCGACCCTGACCACCATCCGCCAGCCGTTCGAGCCGATGGCCCTGCGCGCCCTGCAGACCTTCGCGGCCTGGAACAGCAGCGACTCCGGCATCCGTCCCAGTCCGTTCCTGGCCCAGCACACCCTGGTGGTCCGCGAATCCACCGGCCCGGCCCGCAAGCGGCCGCCCGGCCAGTCCGCAACGGGCAAGACCGGCTGACGGACGACGAAACACCCCGCCGGGTCGGCCCGGCCAAGATCATACGAGTGGGAGGTAGAATGAATTCGCGTCTCTGGCGCGCCAGCGCCCTGGCCCTGACCATCGCCACAATGGGCGTCCCCGCCCTCGCCCAAGGCCATGCCGGCCACGGCGCGCCCGCCGCCGCCAGCGCCGCCCAGCCGTGGCTGGACCCCAAGCTCGACGCCGACACCCGCGCCGACCTGGCGGTCAAGGCCATGACCCAGGACGAGAAGCTGACCCTCGTCTACGGCTACTTCGGCGCCGACATGAAGCCCAAGTACACGCGGATCGAAGGCTCCCTGCCCGGCTCGGCCGGCTATGTGCCGGGCCTGCCGCGCCTGGGCATCCCCGCCCAGTTCGAGACCGACGCCGGCATCGGCGTGGCCACGCAAGGCAGCGCCGCGGAGTTCCGCGAACGCACCGCCCTGCCCTCCGGCATGGCCACCACGGCCACCTGGAACCCGGCCCTGGCCGAAAAGGGCGGCGCGATGATCGGCAAGGAGGCCCGCGACTCGGGCTTCAACGTCATGCTGGCCGGCGGCGTGAACCTGGTCCGCGAGCCGCGCAACGGCCGCAACTTCGAATACGGCGGCGAGGATCCGCTGCTGGCCGGTGTGATGGTCGGGGCCCAGATCAAGGGCATCCAGTCCAACCACATCGTCTCGACCATCAAGCACTACGCCCTCAACGCCCAGGAGACCGGGCGCTTCGTGGTCGACAGCAAGATCGGCGACGCCGACGCCCGCACCTCCGACCTGCTGGCCTTCCAGATCGCCATGGAGGCGTCCGACCCGCACTCGGTGATGTGCGCCTACAACCGCGTCAACGGCCACTATGCCTGCGAGAACGACTGGCTGCTGAACAAGGTGCTCAAGCAGGACTGGGGCTACAAGGGCTACGTGATGTCCGACTGGGGCGCCGTGCACTCGGGCGCCAAGTCGGTCAACGCCGGCCTCGACCAGGAGTCGGCCGGCGACGCCTTCGACAAGCAGCCCTTCCTGGCCAGCGTGCTGAAGGCCGATCTGGCCAGCGGCGCGGTCAGCCAGGCCCGCCTGGACGACATGGCCCGCCGCATCGTCCGCTCGCTGTTCGCCAGCGGCGCGGTCGACCACCCGGTGAAGATCGCGCCCATCGATCTGGCCGCCAACGGCAAGGTCAGCCAGGCCGACGCCGAGGAAGGCATGGTCCTGCTGAAGAACGACAAGGGCGTGCTGCCCCTGGCGCTGAAGGCCCAGAAGATCGCGGTGATCGGCGCCTATGCCGATGTCGGCGTGCTGTCGGGCGGCGGCTCCTCGCAGGTCTATCCGGCCGGCGGCCGCGCCGTGCAGGGCCTGGAGCCCAAGACCTGGCCCGGCCCGGTGATCTACTATCCGTCCTCGCCGCTGAAGGCCCTGCAGGCCCGCAGCCCGCAGGCGAAGTTCACCTACAACGACGGCAAGGACGCCGCCGCCGTCGCCAGGCTGGCGGCCGACAGCGATCTGGTCATCGTCTTCGCCGACCAGTGGACCACCGAGTCCGAGGACGTGCCGTCCCTGGCCCTGCCCAAGAACCAGGACGCCATGATCGCCGCGGCCGCCAAGGCCGGAAAGCCCACTGTCGTCGTGCTCGAGACCGGCGGCCCGGTGACCATGCCGTGGCTCAAGGACGTCGACGCCGTGCTGCAGGCCTGGTTCCCGGGCACCAGCGGCGGCGAGGCCATCGCCCGCGTGCTGACCGGCGAGGTCGATGCGACCGGCCGCCTGCCCGTGACCTTCCCGGCCAGCGAGGCCCAGCTGCCGCGGCCCAAGCTCGACGGCGACCCGAAGACGCCCGACGCGCTGTTCGCGGTCGACTACTCGATCGAGGGCGCGGCCGTCGGCTACAAGTGGTTCGACAAGAAGGGCCTCGAGCCGCTGTTCCCGTTCGGCCATGGCCTGTCCTACACCAGCTTCGCCTACTCGGACCTGAAGACCTCGACCGCCGGCGGCCAGCTGAGCGTGTCGTTCAAGGTGACCAACACCGGCAAGCGGGCCGGCAAGGACGTGCCGCAGGTCTATGTCTCGCCCAAGGCCGGCGGCTGGGAGGCCCCACGTCGCCTGGCCGGCTTCGAGAAGGTCGACCTCGCCCCCGGCGCCAGCAAGACCGTGACCCTGGCCGTCGACCCGCGCCTGCTGGCGACCTGGGACGAGAAGGCCCACGGCTGGAAGGTCGCGGCCGGCGACTACGAGGTCCAACTGGGGGCCTCGTCCGCGGCGATCTCGGCGCGCGCCACGGCGGCGGTCGCCGCGCAGAGCGTGCCGGTGGGGCTGCGGAAGTAAAACCCTCCCCCTTCGGGGGGAGCATCTTGGAGAACGGGCCGGAGGGGGGCGGACGCGCAGGCGTCCGCCCTCTTTCCGTTCAAGCCATGCGCGATGCGAGGGGCTAGTGCTGCGTCAGCCACCCGACGCTTTCCACCCCTGCCCCTGCCGCTCTAGTCTGCTCCCATGCGCGCTCCGCTTCTCGCCCTGGCCCTAACGCTCGCGACCGCCGCCACCGCGCGGGCCGGCGAGACCGCCTGCTGGTTCGAGAACGGCGCGGTCGTCGCGCCCGCCGCCATTGGCGACATGACCGGCGACTTCGTCATCGACCTGTCAGCCCCGCGCACCCTGCTGCACAACACCAAGGCCCAGGCCGGCGGTTTCGAGGCGACCGACCTCTCCCTGCCTGTCCGCGTGGCCGGCGAGGCCCTGCCCGCCCTGCCCGTGACGGTGGCCGATCTCGACTATCGCGGCGTCGGCTTCGTCGCGCCCATCGCCGGGATCATCGGCGCCGACATCCTGGCCCGCTACACGGTGGTGATCGACTTCTCCCCCTGCCGCCTGCGGCTGGAGCCCGCCGACGGCCTCGCGCGCCCCTCAGGGCCTTCCCTACCGGTCGAGATGGTCGGCGGGGTGCCGACGGTGCGCGCCAGCGCCTCCGACGGCTTCTCGAGCGTCCAGGGCCCCTTCGCCCTCGACACCGCCTCAGGCGGCGCCCTGCGCGCCCGCGGACCGGCCGACGGACCCCGCCAGGCGCCGGCCGGCACGGTGGCGGGCCTGGCCTTCGACGGCCGGCTCTATCCTCGCGCCCGCGCGGTGAGGGCCGGCGACCTGCCGCCCGGCGTCGTCGGCGCCCTCGGCGTCGAGGTGCTGGCCCGGGGCCGGCTGCGGCTGGACCCGGCCGCCCACGCCCTGTGGCTGACGCCCTAGTTCATTTCTTCCCCGTACGGAGTTTCCCCATGGCCTCACGCGCCCACGCCGTCACCGCCGATCCGCGCCACACGATCCTGCTCGACGTCAACGGCCACAAGCTGGTCGGCGACGAGCCCCCGGCCCTGGGCGGCCAGGACGCCGGCCCGCCGCCCTTCGGCTTCGTCCTGGCGGGCCTGGCGGCCTGCACCGCCACCACCCTGCGCATGTACGCCGACCGCAAGGGCTGGGGCGAGGTGACCATCGAGACGACGCTGACGCTCGACACCCACGGCGACAAGCCGCGCATCGACCGCAAGGTCTCGGCCACGGGCGCCCTGGACGAAGCCGCCATCGCCCACCTGCGCGACGTGGTCGAACGCACGCCGGTGACCCTGGCCCTGAAGGGCGGGTTCACGATCGACACGGTGCTGGATCGGGGGCGATCCCCCTCCGGCCCTCCGGGCCACCTCCCCCAGAGGGGGAGGATCTAAGCGCCAAGATGCTCCCCCTCTGGGGGAGCTGTCGGCGAAGCCGACTGAGGGGGTCTCCCCGGACGTAAAAAGGGCCCGGCGTCGCCGCCGGGCCCTTCTTCATTTCCGGTCCGAACGCGCCGCTCAGTGCGACTCGTTCTTCCAGACCTTGCGGTAGCTCGCATAGAGCAGGCCGGCGAAGAGGATCAGGTAGATCATCACCGCAAAGCCCGTCTGCTTGCGCTCTTCCATCTTGGGCTCGGCGGCCCAGGTCAGGAAGGCAGCCACGTCGCGGGCCTGCTGGTCGACGGTGGCCTTGGTGCCGTCGTCGAAGGTCACGCCGCCCTCGGTCAGCGGCGGGGCCATGGCGATGAAGCCGCCCGGCGGAACGTGGGCGTGGTCACCGCTCCAGTAGGCCGCCAGGTCGCCGGCCATATAGGGGTTGTAGTGCTGGCCCGGACCGACCTTCAGACCGGCCGGCGGGTTCTTGTAGCCCGTGACGATGGCGTGGATGTAGTCCGCGCCGCCGTGGCGAGCCTTGGCCAGCAGCGACATGTCCGGCGGGAACGCGCCGCCGTTGCTGGCGCGGGCCGCGGCCTCGTTCGGGAACGGCGAGGGGAAGCGGTCGGCGCTGGTGGCCGGACGCTTGATGGCGTCGCCGGTCTCGGAGTCGATGTCGGAGACCTCGAACTCCTTGGCGATCGCCTTGACCCACGGGTTGTCGTTCGAGTTCGGGTACTTCTCGTTATAGAACGGACCGCCCTTGTCGCCGAGGTTCCGGAAGCTGACCAGCTTCATGGAGTGGCACGACGAGCAGACCTCGCGATAGACCTTGTAGCCGCGTTGCAGCTGGGCCTGATCGAACTTGCCGAACGGACCGTTGAACGACCAGTGGATCTTTTCCGGTTCCAGCGGGTGACCGGCGGCCAGGGCCGGGGCGGCGGCGAACGACGCCATCAGACCCGCGACCGCTGCGATGACGGAGAGTTTGCGCAGCATCGGGATCAGCCCTTCATTTCAGGCGCGGCGGTCGCTTGGTCCGGCGCGGACGCCGGGTGCGACAGGACGGGCGAGGCGATGGAGTCCGGAACCGGCAGGGTCTTCTCGACCAGGCCCAGCCACGGCAGGATCACCAGGAAGAACGCGAAGTAGTAGAGCGCGGCGAAGCGGCTCAGCCACACGAAGCTGTTCAGGTCGGCGTCGCCGAGCGGGATGGTCTTGAAGTGGCCGATCACCGGGTCGTCGGGCAGCTTGGCGCCGCAGAGGCCCAGCACGCAGCACGCCACCACGAAGATGATGAAGTGCAGCTTGGCGGTCGGACGGTAGCGCATCGAGCGCACCTTCGAGGTGTCCAGCCACGGCAGGGCGAACAGGCAGGCGATGGCGCCGAACATGGCCAGCACGCCCAGCAGCTTGTCCGGCACGGCGCGCAGGATCGCGTAGAACGGCAGGAAGTACCATTCGGGCACGATGTGCGCCGGCGTCACCAGCGGGTTGGCCTCGATGTAGTTGTCCGAGTGGCCCAGGGCGTTCGGCAGATAGAAGACGAAGGTCGCGAAGAGGATCAGAAAGACGCTCATCGCGAAACCGTCCTTCACCGTCGCGTACGGGGTGAAGGGAAGGGTGTCGGCCTTCGACTTGGGCTCGACGCCGGTCGGGTTGTTCTGGCCGACCACGTGCAGGGCCCAGATGTGCAGGATCACGACGCCCGCGATCATGAACGGCAGCAGGTAGTGCAGCGAGAAGAAGCGGTTCAGCGTGGCGTTGTCGACGGCGAAGCCGCCCCACAGCCAGGTGGTGATCGACGGGCCGACCAGCGGCAGGGCGCCGAACAGGTTGGTGATCACGACGGCGCCGTGGAAGCTCATCTGGCCCCAGGGCAGCACGTAGCCCATGAAGGCCGTGGCCATCATCAGCAGGTAGATCACGCAGCCCAGGATCCACAGCACCTCGCGGGGCGCCTTGTACGAGCCGTAGTAGAGGCCGCGCAGCATGTGGACGTAGACGGCGATGAAGAACATCGACGCGCCGTTGGCGTGCATGTAGCGGATCAGCCAGCCGTAGTTCACGTCGCGCATGATGTGCTCGACGCTGGCGAAGGCGTGGTCGGCGCTGGGGGTGTAGTGCATCACCAGGATGATGCCGGTGATCAGCTGGCTGGCCAGGCAGAGCGACAGGATGCCGCCGAAGGTCCACCAGTAGTTCAGGTTACGCGGAGTGGGGTAGTCGACGAAGCTGTCGTAGCCCAGGCGCACGATCGGGAGACGGGCGTCGAGCCAGCGCTCGATGCCGGTCTTCGGCTGATAGGTCGAATGTCCGCTCATCTGGCTTACCCGATCTTGACCTTGGTGTCGGACAGGAACTCGTACTCCGGAACCGCGAGGTTCAGCGGGGCCGGACCCTTACGGATGCGGCCCGACGTGTCGTAGTGCGAGCCGTGGCACGGGCAGAACCAGCCGCCGTAGTCGCCGCCGCCGAAGGTGGGCACGCAGCCCAGGTGCGTGCACGAACCGATCAGCACCAGCCATTGGGCCTTGCCCGGCTTCACGCGGTCGGCGTCCTTCTGGGGATCCTTCATCGACGCGCCGTCGTCGGCAACCGCCTTCTGGATTTCGGCCGGGGTGCGGTTGCGCACGAAGAGCGGCTTACCCCGCCACTTCAGCGTCACCTGCTGGCCGTCGGCGACCTTGGTCAGGTCGAACTCGGTCGAAGCCAGGGCCAGCGTATCGGCCGAGGGGTTCATCTGGTCGATGAACGGCCAGGCAAGCGCCGCTGCGCCGCCGGCTGCGGCGGTGATCGCGGCAATGTAAATGAAATCGCGTCGGCTGGGATCGGACCCAGGCCCTTTCGTTGCGCCCTCGGCGGTGTCGGCCACCTTGTTCCACCCTTTGAAATCCGTCCGACCGCGAACGGCCAGACCAGGAAATGCGCCATTCGGCGCGATATCTTTACCTCGACCCGCGAGCGGATCTTCGCCACAAGGGGCACGCTCCCTATCGGATGGGCGAACAGAGTTCGCAAGCCCTATTCGATGTGCAGCAATGCCCCTACTAGCCCCATGGTTGGTTTCGTTAGAATGCGTCTCGCGCTTTTTCAACCCGGCATTCCCCAGAACGTGGGCGCGGCGATTCGGCTTTCGGCCTGCCTGGACGTGGGCCTCGACGTCATCGAGCCCTGCAGTTTTCCCTTGGACGACAAGAGCTTGAAGCGCGCGGCCCTCGACTACGGCCCGCTCGCGCACCTCACTCGCCATGATTCGTGGGAGACCTTCCTGCAGGCGCCGCAGCGCGCCCACGGGCGCCTGGTGCTTTTCACCACGCGCGGCGACCAAAGCTTCCACGACTTCGCCTTCCAGCCCGGCGACACCCTGCTGTTCGGCAACGAGAGTCGCGGCGCGCCGCAGGAGGTGCACGACGCGGTCGACGCCCGGGTGGTGATCCCGCTGCGCTCGCAGGCCCGCTCGCTGAACGTCTCGGTGACCGCCGGCATGGCCCTCGCCGAAGCCCTGCGCCAGACGGGCGGCTTCCCGTCGCTGAGCACGCTGCAGACGTAAAAAAGGCGGTCCCGTTTCCGGGACCGCCCAAGTTGAACCATCGGCGCTCGGATGCGAGCGGCGGGCAAGGTGTGGAGTCTTCGCCCGCGCTCGGCGTCCGTAGCGGCCAAGCCTCGCGGCTTAGGCCAGCACCATGATCACGACCCGGCGGTTTTGCGCCCGGCCTTCCTTGGTCTCGTTCGGGGCCACGGGATCTTCCGCGCCGTACGAGATGGTCGCCATGCGGTTCAGGGCCACGCCCTGACGCGACAGGAACTTGCGCACCGCGTCGGCGCGGCGCTGGCCGAGCTTTTCGTTGTAGCCTTCCTCGCCAGTGGCGTCGGTGTAGCCCTGGATTTCCAGGTACACGTTCTTGTTCTCTTCCTTCAGCTTGGCCGCGAAGTCCGCGAGGCGCTGTTCGGCCTCGGGGGACAGGGCGTCCTGGTCGGTCGGGAACTTCACGGAGTCGTCCGAGAGCACCATCGAGTACATGAACTTGCCTTCGGCGAGCTTGCCGGCGGCGGTCGCGCGATCGAGGGCTTCGCGGGACGTCTTGTCGAGTTCGGAGATCTGGGTGTCGTGGCCGTCCACCCGCGTGTTCACCGCTCCGACCTGAGTGTTGACGTACTTCTTCGTCGCGCAGCCGCTGACCGCCAGGCCCCCAGCCACCAGCGCGACGACCGTCGCCATCTTCAAGCTGCCTTTGACTTGGCCGATCATTGTTCGCTTCTTCTCCTGAATTGATCCAAGAAAGCTTGACCTTGGACCTACGCACTCGTCCGGGTCGTTCAGCTTTCGCATTACGAAACCGTCAGGTGACAGAGGCGAAAAATAGGCGTGTTCTTGTCGCGATTGGCGCCGCTTGCAGCCTATGTTCATGGTCACTCTATTGACCGCGCGCGATCGCTCGAACCGCGATTTGGTTCCATAAATTATTTTCAGTTGGAAGAGGATTTTTGAGGGGGAGCGGAGGGCTCTGAAGCCCTCGACTCGGGCTTCGCGCGCGGTCTTCGAGAATCGAGGGAACGGCGCCGACGGCCGGGAAAGACGCCCGGCTCTCCCTCTAGATGTAGGGAGCTTTCGCGCCACCGCAAACGAAAAAGCGCGCCCCGGAGGACCGGAGCGCGCTTCTCGTCGAATTCAGGCCGAAGCCTACTGCAGCGTCGCCCGGCCGAAGGACAGGCCGGCCTCGTCGGCCCCGACGGCGATCACGCCGCCGTCCTCCAGCTCGCCAGCCAGCAGCCTGCGGGCGATCGGGTCGACCAGCTCCTTCTGGATCACGCGCTTCAAGGGGCGCGCGCCATAGACGGGGGCGTAGCCCTTGTCGGCCAGCCACTGCAGGGCCTCCGGCGCCAGCGCCAGGGTCATGCGGCGATCGGCCAGCAGCTTCTCCACCCGCAGAAGCTGGATGCGGACGATGTCGCTCATGTTCGAGCGGTCCAGCCGCTTGAACAGGATGATCTCGTCGATCCGGTTCAGGAACTCCGGACGGAAGTGGCCGCGCACCGTGGTCATGACCAGCGGACGCACCTCTTCCACGTCGGCCCCGTCCTCCTGGCCCGCCAGGAACTCGGCGCCGAGGTTGGAGGTCATGATGATGATCGTGTTGCGGAAGTCGACCGTCCGCCCCTGCCCGTCCGTCAGACGACCGTCATCCAGCACCTGCAGCAGCACGTTGAAGACGTCCGGGTGGGCCTTCTCGATCTCGTCGAAGAGGACCACCTGGTACGGACGCCGACGCACGGCCTCGGTCAGCGCTCCGCCTTCGTCGTAGCCGACATAGCCGGGAGGCGCGCCGATCAGGCGGCTGACCGAGTGCTTCTCCATGTATTCCGACATGTCCATGCGGGTGATCGCATGCTCGTCGGCGAACATGAACTCGGCCAGGGCCTTGGTCAGCTCGGTCTTGCCCACGCCCGTCGGCCCCAGGAACAGGAACGAGCCGATCGGCCGCGTGGGATCGTGCAAGCCGGCGCGGGCGCGGCGGACGGCGTCGGACACGGCCTCCAGGGCCTCGTCCTGGCCGACCACGCGCGAGCGCAGGGCGACCTCCATCTGCAGCAGCTTCTCGCGCTCGCCCTCCAGCATCTTCTCGACCGGCACGCCGGTCCAGCGGCTGACGACCGCGGCGATCTGCTCGGCGTCGACCACCTCGGGCGTCAGCGCCTTGTCGCCGTTCTCGCCGGCCTCGGCGTCGGCCAGGCGCTTTTCGAGCGCCGGGATCTCGCCGTACTGGATCTGACCGGCGCGGGCGAAGTCGCCGGCGCGCTGGGCGTTGGCGAGGTCGGCCCGCAGGCGGTCGAGGGCTTCACGCGCTTGCGCCGCGCCGCCGACCTTGTCCTTCTCGGCCTTCCAGCGGGCGGTCATCTCGTCGGAGCGGAACTGTAGGTCGTCGATCTCGACCTCCAGGTTCTCCAGGCGCTGCTTGGAGGCGGCGTCGGTTTCCTTCGACAGGGCCTCGCGCTCGATCTTCAGCTGCACCAGGCGGCGGTCGATCTCGTCGAGTTCCTCGGGCTTGCTATCGATCGCCATGCGCACGCGGCTGGCCGCCTCGTCCACCAGGTCGATGGCCTTGTCGGGCAGGAAGCGGTCGGCGATGTAGCGGTTCGAAAGCGTCGCGGCGGCCACGATGGCGCTGTCGCTAATCCGCACCCCGTGGTGGACCTCGTACTTCTCCTTCAGGCCGCGCAGGATCGAGACGGTGTCCTCCACCGTCGGCTCCTGCACGAACACCGGCTGGAAGCGGCGAGCCAGAGCGGCGTCCTTCTCGACGTGCTTGCGATACTCGTCGAGCGTCGTGGCGCCCACGCAGTGCAGCTCGCCACGGGCCAGGGCCGGCTTGAGCAGGTTGGAGGCGTCCATCGCCCCGTCGCTCTTGCCCGCGCCGACCAGCGTGTGCATCTCGTCGATGAATAGGATGATCGAGCCCTCGGCCGCGGTCACCTCGGCCAGCACGGCCTTCAGGCGCTCCTCGAACTCGCCGCGATACTTCGCGCCGGCGATCAGGCTGCCCATGTCGAGCGACAGCAGCTTCTTGTCCTTCAGGCTTTCGGGCACGTCGCCGTTGACGATGCGCTGGGCCAGGCCCTCGACGATGGCGGTCTTGCCCACGCCCGGCTCGCCGATCAGCACCGGGTTGTTCTTGGTGCGGCGCGACAGGACCTGGATCGTGCGACGGATCTCTTCGTCGCGGCCGATCACCGGATCGATCTTGCCGTCGCGGGCGGCCGCCGTCAGGTCGCGGGCGTAGCGCTTGAGCGCGTCATAGCCTTCCTCGGCGTTGGCGCTGTCGGCGGTGCGGCCCTTGCGCAGGGCGGCGGCGGCGGTCTCCAGGCTCTGGGCCGAGACGCCGGCGTCCTTCAGCGCCTTGGCGCTCTCGGCGCCGTCCTTGGCGATGGCCACGAGCAGGCGCTCGGTGGTGACGAAGGCGTCGCCGGCCTTCTTGGCGCCGTCCTCGGCGGCCGCGAAGACACGGGCGGTGTCGGGCTTCATGTAGAGCTGGCCGCCGGCGCCGTCGACGCGCGGGTTCTTGGCCAGGATCGCGTCCACGGCGGCGTCGGCGGCGTCGGGGCGGCCGCCGGCGTTGGCGATGATGGTGCGCGAGAGCCCGTCCTTTTCTTCCAGCAGCACCTTCAGAAGGTGCTCGGGCCCAAGTTGCTGGTGACCACGGGCCAGGGCCAGGCTCTGCGCGGACTGCACGGCCTGCTTGGCGCGGTCGGAATAGATGTCGATCTTCAAGTCAGCGTCCCCTTCACTAGGCGGATCAGGCCCAGCCGCCTCTGATGAGCACGGCCCGACCTGTCAGGGGATATAGTGTGGCCCTAGAGCCACACAAGGCTCACCAGCCCTGGCT
>CBINOL010000092.1:0-20379 GCA_966252285.1 uncultured Caulobacter sp. | reverse complement strand
GCGTCCTTCAAGACGTCGTTGGTCCAGAGCACCAGCTGGGCGTAACCGGCGCGCGCGCTCAGGCGGTTGTCGATCAGCCAGGTCTGGATGTTGAAGCTGGGCAGCCAGATCGTGTAGTCGCGCTTGAACGTGACCTGGCTGTTCGAAACCGTGTTGGTCGAGGCCACGCCGTTGACCAGGCGGGTTTCGTTGCGGGTCACCTGACCGGTCGACGAGGTCTCGGTGTAGACGCGGCGCAGGCCGAAGTTGCCCAGCACCTCACGGCCGCCGAGGTCGAAGCCGTAGTCCAGTCGCAGGTACTGGGCGTTGGTCTTCTCGTCGATGCTGTAGGGGATCTGGTCGTAGGTCTTACCGTCGTTGCCGACGCCCTGATACAGGTTGTTCAGGTTGAAGTGGCTGGTGTCCAGGTACTGGGAGATGCCGGCGAAGGTCGGATACTTCCAGGTCGAGGGCAGGCCGTTGCCGGCATAGTAGAAGTTCGACGGCAGGTCGGTCATCGCCGCGGCGAAGACCTGGTTCGAGAAGGCGCGCGACCAGTTCTCGGTCGAGTTCCAGTAGCTGGTCTGGTAGGCGTTGCCGAGCACCGGGTTGGTCTGGTCGGCGGCCTGGCCGTTGACCACCGTGGCGGTCGAGTTGACCGAGTTGGCGTAGATGACGATGTCGTCCAGCGCGCTGGTCGGGTTGGCGCCGCCGTCGATGACGCGACCGCCGTAGCCGTAGCCCGAGATCGCCGCGTTGGAGTAGCGGCCGCCGAACTTGATCGACTTGATGATCGGCAGTTCGGTCCGGTACTCGAAGTCGATCTTGTACTGGTCTTCCGAGTTGGCCGACTGCGAGGGGCGGTACTGGATCTGGTACTGGTTCACCGCCGCGGCGTCCGACGGGCTGAAGCCCGGGGCGAAGGTGAAGATCGGCGCCGAGGTGCCGTCGGCCAGGGTGACCTTCAGGCCGGGCGTGTTGAACGACACCGAGGCGTTATTGGTCTCGCTGATGGTCTCGGTCGAGGCGTTCGAACCGACGAAGTCGATCTTCCAGCGCTCGTTCTGATAGTTGAAGCCGTAGGTGACGTACTCGGAGTCCGTCTCGTAGGTGAAGTCGCGCGACGAGATGCTGAAGGCGTTGTTGCCGCCGCGGTTGGCGGTGCCCAGGCAGTCGCCGATGACGAATTCGGTGACGTTGTGGTTGGCGTCGACCTTCACGCCGGGGACGTTCTGGGCCGTGGCCGGCGTCACGCGGGCGCAGCCGGGGCCGTAGTTCAGGGCGTCGAGCGACGTCAGGCCGGTGCCGTAGTTGATGTCGTTCATCACGTCTTCGCGCTTGTTGCGCTGATAGGTGACGTACGCCGTCAGATTGTCGGTGAAGCGGTACTGGGCGGTCAGCTCGGCCGACGAGCGCTTGGAGTCGCGGTCCCAGACGCGGTAGCGCGGCACGCGCGGGCTATAGTCGTACCACTGGCTTTCGCAGGCGGTGCGGGCCTGGGCGGTCGACAGCACCGACGAGTCCGGGGTGACGACGCTGGCGCAGCTGGCTTCGGTGTTGAAGCCGCGCAGGTAGTCGTTGACCGTCTGGTTGTAGGCCGGGTTGTAGTACTCGACGGTCTTCTCGGCCGTGTTGTCGAAGTCGGCCAGGCGGGCCCACGAGTTGCCGTCGTAGTAGTCGCCACGGGTGATGACGCGGTCGTAGGTCAGGTTGCCCATCAGGCCCAGGCGGCCTTCGAACAGCTGGGTGGCGCCGAACAGGTTGCCGCGCGGCTTCCAGCCGCCCTGGGTGTCGAGCTTCTGGCCCGAGGCGGTCATCGAGAAGGTCGGCTTCTTGAAGTCCAGCGGCTTGTTGGTGGTCACCGACACCGTGCCGCCGACGCCGCCTTCGGTCATGTCGGAGGTGAAGCCCTTGAACACGTCGATCGACTTGACCAGTTCGGAGGGCAGTTCGCGGAAGTCGTTCGAGCGGCCGCCGCCGCCGTAGACGCTGAGGTTGCCGGCGGTCGACAGGGCGCCCACGCCGTTGATCTCGACGCGGTTCAGGTCGGGCTCGACGCCGCGGATCGACACGGCGTTGCCTTCGCCGAAGTCACGCGCCAGCTGCACGCCGGTGATGCGGCCCAGGGCCTCGCCGACGTTCTTGTCGGGGAACTGGCCGATGTCTTCGGCGACGATCGAGTCGGAGACGGTGTTCGCGCGCTTCTTGCGACCCATGGCCGACTGCAGGCTGGCGCGGGTGCCGACGACGATGACTTCCTCGACGGCGGTTTCCGTCGAAGCGCCGGTGTCCTGGGCGGGCGCCGGAGCCGGAGCAGGAGCCGTCTGGGCGAGGGCCGAGCCGCCGCCGATCATCAGCAGGATGGCGGCCATGCCCGAAGTACGCATCAGCCCGTTATCGCGTCGGGCCTTGGTGTTGACCTTCATAGTATTCCTCCAAGCGTGGGCGGCGAACCGCCCGGACCAGCGGCGTCTCTCGAGGCGGCTGGCTTAAAGTCGTGAGATGGAAAACCTGGGCGGCGGGAGCGTCCGACGAAGACCGGCAGTCGAATCGGAAGTTCCCGGGCCCGGGCCGTTGCGATGCGCGAAGATCGAGGACAGGACGGACCCGGCGGCGCTGTGCGCTCTGACGGGCGATCATCCGGACGGCGGGCCTGGGGTAAGGAGCTGACGCCTTGCGGCCGGCGGCGAAACGCAACGCCGGTCCGTATCTCGATCTTCTGCGATCGTGCGCGTGTTGCGGGCACGCGGCACTGTCTAAGGCGGTCGGTCGTCCGCCGCGGACCTTTGGTCTCTGCGTGCGGAACATATCCATCCATTTCCAAACCGAAGCGACGAGTCAACGGTCGGGAGACAAAATTACGTCCGTGAGGCCCGTAGCCCCATTCATGTGACAATTAAAGCACTTTATTCCCATATCATGGAATGCTTTTGCAACAATCGGGATTAGTGCTTGATTTTGGCGCTCATCCTGCCCAGTGTGGCGACATTCGGCGCGTCCGCGCGCCCGGCCGGCGACAAGATCGGGATCGAGAGGAAGCGACAGGAGATGCCCAAGCGGCCCTTCCCAAGCTCCAACCGCCCCGCCGAAACCGCCAGCCGTCTGGGGTAGTCAGCAAGGAGGGACAGTCATCCCACCGGTCGCTTCGGCGGCGCGCCCGGAGCCATCGGAAGACGGTTCAGGCGCGACGAGGATACCGGTGTCTATAGCGGTCTTTTAGTCACTACAGATTGTGGTCGCGTTTCTCGGCGTTGTGTGTGCGTGCCGTGGTCGACGCTTCCGGAGGGCGGGTCTCGCAAGGGGTTGCGGGCGCGCTTGAAGCACTGACCGTCCCGTCCTGCAGAGGGCGGGGCGTATTCCATTTCTGGGGGGGCTCGGCCGGGCGTCAAAGCGCCTGGCGAGTCTGTAGGCTCGCGCTCCGTGGAGACGCGAACCAGGCGCGTTGGCGCCGAGATTTTCTATTCGCAAAACGTCGTTCTGAAACGAAGAAGCCCCGGAACTGGTCCGAGGCTTCCGATCCGTTCACGGCCAGCGCTCGGGCGCGCGGCCGAAGGACGGCATTTGTCCGCAAAGGGCGCTGGAGGTCAGATTTGACCCATGGTCTTCACGGAGCGTTCCAGCGCGTTCGCGATCGACAAATGAGACACTGGATCACCTCCTTTCGGCTGCGCGTCACAACCTGACGCTCCACTAAGGTTGGGTGGGCGAAAGACGTTGGCAAGAGGCGCGATGTCGCGGGCGCCGTCGACGAGAAGGAGGAGGGGGCAGCCCCGGTTCGCGCAAAGGGGGGACGATGCGCGATCCGGGGCCGCGCTCCTGGTAACCGGCTAGAGGGCGCGCCAGGCCAGGAGGATCAGGGTCCAGAGACCAAGGTTGAGGGCCAGGGCCGCCACGCGGGGGCCGTTCACGCGCGCGGCGAGGGCCACGGCGCGGGGGCGCTGGGCGGTCGGGGCGGCGGTAGCGGCGGTGCGGGTCACGGCGATGGTTCCTCTTGAATGACGGGGCGGCGCTGGGTGCGTCGCTCTTACCCTTCCAAGATAGGAAGCCGGCCGATGGTTTCATATGCGACAAAACCGACGCGCCCCTGCATGGTCCTGCGCGAATTGTCGCAGAGAGTCGCGCCATGCCCGCCTGGGATCCCGACGTCTATTCCCGCTACCGCGCCTATCGCGATCGGCCGGCCCTGGACCTGATGCTGAAGATCCCCAGGGACCTGGATCCGCGCGAGATCTGGGATCTGGGCTGCGGGCCGGGCGAGCACGCCGCCCTGCTGGCCGCGCGGCATCCGGACGCCGTGGTCCACGGCCTGGATTCCAGCCCGCAGATGCTGGAGCGCGCCCGGGGCCAGGGCGCGGATGTCGACTGGGTGCTGGGCGACATCGGTTCGTGGCGTCCGGCCGTCGCGCCGGACCTGATCTTCACCAACGCCGCCCTGCAGTGGCTGGACGGACACGAGACGCTGTTTCCGCGCCTGCTGGAAAGCCTGGCGCCCGGCGGGGTGCTGGCCTGCCAGATCCCCCAGGTCGAGGACGCCGGCTGGCGGCGCAGCCTGCGTGAGGTCGCCGGCCAGGGGCCGTGGGCGGGCAAGCTGGCGGCGCTGGACGGCGTGCGCCAGGGCCACGATCCGCGCGCCTATCACGACTGGCTCTCACCGCTGGCTTCGGATCTCGACGTCTGGGTGACGACCTATGTCCACGCCCTGGAGGGCGAGGACCCGATCGTCGACTGGACCTCGGGCACGAGCCTGCGGCCGTATCTGGAGCGGCTGGAGCCCGGCGAGGAGACGGCGGCGTTCCTGGCGGCCTGGCGGGCGCGCCTGGCGGTGGACTATCCCAGGCGGGCCGACGGGATCACGCTGCTGCCGTTCACGCGGCTGTTCGTGGTCGCGCGGCGTCCTTCGACAAGCTCAGGATGAGGATCAGGGTCGCCTTTCGATCGCGCTGTGCGGCTCGGTAGAAATCCTCACCCTGAGCTTGTCGAAGGGCGGGGATTTCGGCTCCGCGAGAGTTCGGGTAGGGCGTTCCAGTCACCGCGGATGAGGGCCTCTTTCTTTTCACGCCGCCAGCCTTTGATCTGGCGTTCGTAGGCGATCGCGTCGGTGATGAACTGAAAGTCGCCAGCCCAGACCAGAACGACCGGTCGGCGCCTGTAGGTATAGGCTTTTGGGTCTTGGCCGTTGTTGTGGGCGGAAACGCGGACGGCCGGGTCGGGACCTCGATGAGAACCGACATAGTAGCTGCCGTCGGCGCAGCGCAGGATGTAGACCCAGGCGGACTGGACGTCGTACATGGTCGGGTCCTTCGGCTTGATCCAAGGCGAAGGATCGGCAGACAGCGACGGTTCAAGCCAGCGGAAAAACTCCTAGTTCAGCTGGGGCGAAAACCTCGTCCTTCGACAAGCTCAGGATGAGGTTTTTCTAGCGCTCGGCATGTCCATGGACCTCACCCTGAGCCTGTCGAAGGGTGAGGACCACGCGCTGGTCGCTACCCCATCTCCGCCAGGCTCTTCCGTCGCCGCAGTTCCGTCACCGGGACTTCCAGGCCGTCGAGCGCTATCGCCGCCGCTTCGAAGCCCGCCGCGACGGCGGGTTCGAAGGCCCTCCAGTCGCGGATGTCGACGCCTTCCAGCTTGGGGGTGATCAACACGTCGCTGGCTTCTCGGCTGGCGGCGAGATCACGGCCGGTGGAGACGGTGGCCGCGCGCATCAGCAGGGCGACGATGGGCGGGCCCTTGCGCCATTCGCCGGAAAACAGCCAGCGCCAGAACGAGGGCGGGGTGACGATGTCGTCGGCGGTGATGCTGCGGCCGCGGGTGACGTCGACGCCGATGATCGGCCCCAGCTGGAAGGCGCGCATGACGTCGGCGGGGAAGTTCTTCATCACCGCCCCGTCGACGAGCACCGTCTCGCCGTCGGTGACCGGCGGCAGCACGCCCGGCAGCGAGATCGAGGCCCGCAGCGCCCGGTGCAGGGGACCGGCGCGATGCAGGTTATAGGCGCCCGAGGTCAGGTTCGACGACACGCAGAAGAACGGCAGCCACAGGTCGGCGATGTCGATGTCGCCGAAGTGCTCGTGCAGGCGGTCCTTGACCTTCTCGCCGCGGGTCATGGCGATCAGCGGGAAGGCGATGTCGTCCAGCGGACTGGAATCCACGAAGGCCTTGCGGATGCGGGTCTCCATCTCGCCGTCGTCCCAGCCCATGGCCAGGCCCGCCGCGACGATGGCGCCCATCGAGGCGCCGCCGACGAAGTCGATGGGCACGCCGCGCTCGCGCAGGGCCTGCACGGCGCCGACATGGGCGTAGGCCCGCGCGCCGCCGCCGGAGAGCACCAGGCCCACCGATTGGCCGGTGAGCACCCGGGCCAGACGCTCGACGTCGGCCAGGCCGTTTTCGCGCAGGTGGAACAGGCGGGCGGCGTCGGTGGCCTCCAGCCAGGCCTGCGAGCCCTGCGGCCGCTTGGCGCCGGGCGGCTGGATCAGGATCAGGTCGATCAGCCGCTGGGCCTGCAGCGGGCGCGAGGCGTAGGTCGGCAGCTCGCCCGGGGGCGGACGATCGCCGTGGCCGACGCGGAAAAGTCGGTCGACCTGGCGGCCGACCACGTGCTTCCAGGCGGTCTCGCCCATCTCGGCGACATACAGCACGAAGTCGTGGGTGCGCTCGACGCGGCTGAACCACTCGGTGGGGGCCAGCAGGCTCTCGCCGCCCTCGACGGTGACGGCGTAGCCCAGCGAGCCGATGCAGCGGGCGATGCGTTCGACGATCGGGCGGATCGGCGGGCCGTCGCTGGCGGCGATGAAGCCGTAGACCGACGGATCGCCGATCGAGGCGGCGCCGGCCTGTCGGGCGCGGCGGATCATCAGCCGCGACAGCTCGATCATCACGTCGGGGTCCTGCTCGACCGCTTCGAAGAAGGCCGTGCGGGGCAGGGCCAGGACTTCCGAGTCGCGCAGGGCGACCATGTGGGCCGAGTGCGGGGCGCCGGCGATCATCGCCATCTCGCCGGCCGGCTCGCCCGGGCGGATCACGCCCAGGAACTGCGGCTCCTGGCCTTCTTCGCGCCGGAAGGCTCCAAGGCGGCCGGTGCGCAGGAAGTAGAGGTGGTCGGAGGCCTCGCCCGGCGCATAGAGTAGGGAGCCGCCGGGCAGGGAGAACCAGGCGGCGTCGCCCTCGCGCCCTTCGCGCGCGAACAGCCGGGCCAGGGCCGAGTCGGCCATGAAGTCGGGTAGGGTGACCACGGGACGGACGCTAAACCGATGCGGGCAGCTTGGCCATCAAGCGTGGCAGCCGAAAGTGTGTGCGGTTTCGGCGCCTGCCACGCTTGAATATGGGAGACGAGCCCGCTTATCCGTTCCGATGCGCGCATCGGAACGGGCGGGCTCTCAGGTCGAATATCGCCGCTTTCGGTGTGAAACGGAAAAGGCTATGCCTCGCTTATGCCGAAGCTGAACACGCTTATTGACAAGAACAGCGCTTCGTTCGCGAAAAACGCTGCCCACAACACGGCCCTGGTGGAGGAACTGCGCGAAAGGGTCGCGACCGCGGCCCTGGGCGGCTCGGAGAGCGCCCGCCAGAAGCACGCCGCCCGTGGCAAGCTCTTGCCGCGCGAGCGGGTGGAGCGCCTGCTCGATCCTGGCTCGCCCTTTCTCGAGATCGGCCAGCTGGCCGCCTTCGACCTCTACAAGGGCGAGGCGCCCGGCTCGGGGATCATCGCCGGCATCGGCCGGGTGTCGGGCCGCGAGGTGATGATCGTCGCCAACGACGCCACCGTGAAGGGCGGCGCCTATTTCCCGATGACGGTGAAGAAGCACCTGCGCGCCCAGGAGATCGCCGAGCAGAACCGCCTGCCGTGCGTCTATCTGGTCGACAGCGGCGGCGCGAACCTGCCCCACCAGGCCGAGGTGTTCCCCGACCGCGACCACTTCGGCCGCATCTTCTTCAACCAGGCGCGGATGAGCGCCCGGGGCATCGCCCAGATCGCCTGCGTCATGGGTTCGTGTACGGCCGGCGGCGCCTATGTGCCGGCGATGAGCGACGAGACCGTCATCGTGCGCGAGCAGGGCACCATCTTCCTGGCCGGCCCGCCGCTGGTGAAGGCCGCCACCGGCGAGGTCATCTCGGCCGAGGAACTGGGCGGGGCCGACACCCACGGCCGCCGCTCGGGCGTCGTGGACCACGTGGCCGACGACGACGAGCACGCGCTCGAGATCGTCCGCTCGATCGTCGCCAACCTGAACGCCGAAAAGCGCCACGAGGCGGTGGTCGCCGACGCCGAGCCGCCGCTCTACGATCCCGAAGAGATCTACGGCGTCGTGCCGACCGACGTGCGCGCGCCCTACGACGTGCGCGAGGTGATCGCCCGCATCGTCGACGGCTCGAAGTTCGACGAGTTCAAGGCGCTGTACGGCACGACCCTGGTCTGCGGCTTCGCCCGCATCTGGGGCCAGCCGGTGGCGATCCTGGCCAACAACGGCGTGCTGTTCAGCGAAAGCGCGCTGAAGGGCGCACACTTCATCGAGCTGGCCTGCAAGCGCAAGATCCCGCTGGTGTTCCTGCAGAACATCTCGGGCTTCATGGTCGGCGGCAAGTACGAGGCCGGCGGCATCGCCAAGGACGGCGCCAAGCTGGTGACGGCGGTGGCGAGCGCGGAAGTGCCGAAGTTCACGGTGCTGATCGGCGGCAGCTTCGGGGCCGGAAACTACGGCATGTGCGGCCGGGCCTACAGCCCGCGCTTCCTCTTCACCTGGCCCAATTCGCGGATCTCGGTGATGGGCGGCGAGCAGGCCGCCAGCGTGCTGGCCACGGTGCACCGCGATGCGGCCACCTGGACCGACGAGGAGGCCGAGGCCTTCAAGGCCCCGATCCGCCAGCGCTACGAGGACGAGGGCAACCCGTACCACGCCACCTCGCGGCTGTGGGACGACGGGATCATTGATCCGGCTCAAACCCGCGACGTGCTGGGCCTGGCCATATCGGCCAGCCTGAACGCGCCGATTCCGGAGACGACCTTCGGCGTCTTCAGGATGTGACCGTGCAAGCGGAACCTCTGCTTTGGGCGTATCGTTGACGAGGGCCGTGCGTGGACCTCGCCCTTCGACGAGCTCAGGGCGAGGTCCAAGGCGCGGATCGTAGAAAAACCTCATCCTGAGCTTGTCGAAGGACGAGGTTTTCGCCCCAGTGTGTGACGGCGGACTTCAACAAGGAGCGTGCTCATGACCAATCCCATCGCCGACCCGATCGTCGAGGTGCCGGACACCGACGCCATGAGCCCGCTGGTCCACATGGACTCCACGCCCGAAGGGGCGGTGACGGTGTGGATCAACCGGCCCGAGAAGAAGAACGCCTTCGACGGCGAGACCATCGCCGCTTTGGCTCAAGCGTTCGAGACCCTGCACGGGGCCGAGGGCGTGCGGATCGTGTTCCTGCGTGGCGTGGGCGGCACGTTCTGCGCCGGCGCGGATCTGGAATGGATGGCCGCCGCGGCCGAGTGGGACGAGGACGACAACCGCGCCGACGCCCTGGAGCTGGCGCGGATGTTGAAGGCCCTGCACGACATCCCGGCCCTGACCGTGGCCCTGGTCGAGGGCGCGGCCTTCGGCGGCGGCGCCGGCCTTGTCGCGGCCTGCGACCACGCGCTGGCCACGGCGGACGCGAAGTTCGCCTTCTCGGAGGTGAAGCTGGGCCTGACGCCGGCCACCATCAGCCCCTACGTCATCGCCGCCCTGGGGCCGCGCACCTCCAAGCTGCTGTTCGCCACCGGCCGGGTGTTCGACGCCGACGCGGCCTGGAGCTACGGCCTGGTCGACGAGGTGTTCGACGACGTCGAGGGCCTGATCGCCGCCCAGGACGCCCTGATCGAGGAAGTGGTCGTCTGCGCCCCCGGCGCGATCGGCGACGCCAAGGCCCTGGTCAACGACTTCGCCTTCGAGAAGATCGATCGCGGCCTGATCGACGACAGCGCCCGCCGCATCGCCCGCCGCCGGGTCTCCGACGAGGGGCAGGAGGGCGTGCGGGCTTTCCTGGCCAAGCGCAAGCCCAGCTGGATCTAGGTCACGCCTCGTCGGGGTCGCGCGACGCGATCAGCGACATGACCAGGCCGATCAGTATGCCGATCAGCATCCAGGCGGCGCTGGTCAGGAACCAGGAGTCCGGGCCGATGTCGATGGCGCGGCCGCCCCAGAACAGGGCGATCATGATGTAGTAGCGCGCCTGGAGGAACGGGCCGCCGACCATGGCCACGGCCGGTCGGTGGCCGATCGCCAGGGCCAGGATCAGCGATACGCACAGGGGCAGCCACGGGCGCATCGCGTCCGGGGCAATCAGGGCCTTGAAGACCATGTAGCCGAGCCCGAGGGTGGCGGCGATCAGCGCCAGCGTGGCCACGAGGCGAACCGGCGGCTTGAGGTCGAGGTGCCAGGCCTGGGCCGGATACACCCCTGAAAGCAGGTCGACGACGATGGCGGCGACCAGGGCCACAAGCATCGGCGACTTCACGGCGTCGGGGCTGAAGGCCAGCAGCGTGGCGACCCAGGCGATCGGCACGATCTGCACCAGCAACTTGTGCTGGATCGCCCCCTCCGGGGACTCGGGCAGGGTCACGGCCATCCACAGCAGCAGCGGCCCGCAGAGGACGGCCGCGAGCGCCGCGCCCGGCAGGCCGTCCGGCAACAGGGCCGAGAGGGCCAGGATAACCAGGCTGGCCGGAACCCAGCCCAGCCGCTCCCACGATCCGGCCCGCCAGGAGCGATGCATCTCCCAGGCGGTCTTGAGGCGGCGGTAGCCGAAGAAGTAGGCCAGCAGGGCGCCGACCACGGCCAGAGGCGGAACCACCGAGGCGGCGGCGAGGACAAGCGGTCCGCGATCGATCAGCAGGCCTGCGATCGGCCCCGCCAGCGCGGCGATGGCGACGGCGGCGCCCATGGCGGGGGTAGGGCGGGGATGGCTGTAGTAGGCGCGCCAGGCGGCGACCGTCTCGGCGTTGAAATCGGCCATAAGCGCGCCGTTGTCGTCGCCGATGCGCGCCAGGATGTCCTTCATGGCCCGGTCGTAGCCGGGGTCGAGGCGCGACAGCCACGACAGCTTGCCCGTCGGCGGGCCGCGCAGCAGCTCGATCGCCTTGGCGCCGTAGTCGTCGAACTTGAGCATGTGGTCGCGACTTTTGACGAAGTCTGCGCGCTCGATGATCGCCTGGGCCGTCGGCGTGGGCCAGAACTGCAGGTCGTTGCGTCGCCAGCGGAAGGCCTCGATCGCCTGAGACAGCAACGGGTCCGACCGTGGGGCCGTCTCCAGCAGCAGGCTCGCCACCTGGTCTTCGGTCGCCGCGGCCACAGCCAGTTCTTCCAGCGCCTCGGCGTTGAGGACGGCGTGAAGCGCCGCTTCCAGTTCGCCGGCCGGTGGGGGCTCGGCGCCGCGAAGCATCATTTCCAGGCGCTCGAGACGGGTATCCAGTTCCTGCCTCTCGGGCGATGGAGCCGCAGGCGCCGTCGGGGCGACTTCAGTCATGGCCGCCGGCGCGGTGCGAACGAGCAGGTCGCCGTCGTCGCCTCCGGTCTCGCCCTCTTCGTCCTCCCACATCCAGTCCCAGTCGATGCGCGCGACCGCCTCGTCGTGGGCTTCGCGCAGGCGCATGAAGCCCTCGGCGTCGTCCTCGGGATTGGTGACGCGCAGCTTGCGGGCATAGGCGCGGCGGATGGTGTCGCGGTCGCGCGTGGGCTCGATGCCCAGGACGTCCCAGATGTCGTGGCTCACAGGAAGCTCTCGCCCTCGAGTTCGTCCAGGGCCGCCAGCAGCTGCTGGCGGGCGGCGTCGATCTGGCGCGGGTCCTGGCTGTCGAGCACGCCCTCGAACTGCGACAGCAGCATGCCGACATGTTCGCGCACGTCGCCCAGGAACATCTCGTAGCAACGCTGGGCGCGGGCCATGGCGGCGCGGTTGGCGTCGTTGTCGCGCGGATTGACCTTCAGCGCGGCCAGGGCGGCGCGGCGGGCCTCCAGGTCGGGGGCCTTGCGATCGTCCTCGTCTACGATCACCAGCTGCCGGCGCTCGTTGGTCTGAGGCACCAGGACGTCGATCTCGATCAGGCCGTTGACGTCGTAGCTGAAGCGGCACTCCAGCGCGATCTCGCCGGCCTTGGCGGGCGGCACGGGGATCTCGACCTCGCCCAGGCGGACGTTCTCGGAGACCATCCGCGCCTCGCCCTGATAGATACCGAACAGCACCTTGCGCTGGCCGTTCTGCATGGTGCTGAAGATCTTCGAGCGGCTGGCCGGCACCACCGTGTTGCGCTCGATCACCGGCGAGAAGATGCCGGTGCGCAGCACCCCGCCGGGTCCCTGCTCGGCGACGTCGACACCCAGGGAGTAGGGGCAGACGTCGGTCATCACGACGTCCTTGAGGGCGGCGTCGCGGCTCTTCAGGCCCGCCTGGATCGCGGCGCCGATGACCACGGCCTCGTCGGGATGAACGGCGGTGGAGGGGAAGCGGCCGAACATGCGGGTGACCGCGCGACGCACGACGGGCATGCGCGTGGCGCCGCCGACCAGGATGATCTCCTTCAGGTCGTCCGGGCGCAGGCCGCCGTCGCGCAGGGCGCGGGTGACCGGCTCCTTCAGCTTGGCCAGCAGCGGCGCCGCGGCGGCCTCGAAGGCCTCGGCCGTGACCTCCAGCGTGTAGGCCGTGTCCTTCCAGGTGAGCGCCATCTCGGCGCGGTCGCCGGTGGTCAGCGCCCGGCGGGCCTTTTCGGCGGCCGCCTGCAGGCGGGTGGTGAGCGCCTCGCTCGCCGCGTCGCCCGACAGCGCCTCACGATGCTCGGCCCGCATGCGGTCGACCAGCACCTTGTTGAAGTCCTCGCCGCCCAGCCGGTTGTCGCCGGTGGAGGAGCGCACCTCGATGACGCCCTCGAAGATCTCGAGCACCGACACGTCGAAGGTGCCGCCGCCGAGGTCGAAGACAAGAAAGCGGGTCTCGTCGGCCAGCTCGTGGATGCCGTAGGCGAGGGCGGCGGCGGTGGGCTCGTTGAGCAGGCGCTCGACCTTCAGCCCGGCCAGTTCGCCGGCCCGGCGGGTGGCCTTGCGCTGCTTGTCGTTGAAATAGGCCGGCACGGTGATGACGGCCTCGCGCACCGGCTCGCCCAGATAAGCCTCGGCGTCGGCCTTCAGGCGCGCCAGCACCAGGGCCGACAGCTCCTCGGGGCTGTAGGACTTGTCGCCCAGCCGCGTGGCGCGGGTCGTGCCCATGTAGCGCTTGAAGGTCGTGGCGGTCAGGTGCGGATGGGTCGAGCGCCGCTCGCGCGCGGCCAGGCCCACCAGCAGCGCGCCGTCGTCGTCGAGCCCCACCGCCGAGGGGGTGAGCACCGCGCCCAGGCTGTTGGGCACGAGCTCGACCTTGCCGTCCCGCCAGACGCCCACGGCGCTGTTGGTGGTTCCCAGATCGATGCCGATGATCACGCGACGCTCCCCCGTACGCAAACTCAAGCTTGGGTTTAGACGGGCGCGCCGTCGGAACCAAGAGGCGTCTCGTGCGAGCGGGATCGCCAGCAGGACTGGCGGCGGCGTGGGGATTTCTCCCTTGCTCCCGCCGCAAAAACGCGCATCTAGGCCCCATGCGCCGGTTCGACTTTTCCAGCCCCGACTTCGCCCAGGCCTTCAAGGCCTTCCTCGACGAGCGCCGCGGTTCGCCCGCCGACGTCGACGCCGCGGCCGCCGATGTGCTGGAGGCCGTGCGACACGGCGGTCTCGACGCCGTGCTCGACTACACCCGCCGCTTCGACAAGGTGGAGCTGACGCCCGACACCGTGCGCGTCACCGCCGAGGAGATCGAGGCGGGCGCCGCCGAGTGCTCGGCCGAGGTGCGCGAGGCCATCGCCTTCGCCGCCGCGCGCATCCGCGCCTATCACAGCCGCCAGCGTCCGGCCGACCAGGCCTGGACCGACGAGGCAGGCGTCGAGCTGGGCTGGCGCTGGACGCCGCTGGAGGCCGTGGGCGTCTACGTGCCCGGCGGTCGCGCGGCCTATCCCTCGACCGTGCTGATGAACGCCGTGCCGGCCCAGGTGGCGGGCGTCGACCGTATCGCCATGGTCACCCCGCCCGGTAAGCTGCAGCCGGCCGTGCTGGCGGCGGCCAAGGAAGCCGGCGTCACCGAGATCTGGCGCGTGGGCGGGGCCCAGGCCGTCGCCGCCCTGGCCTATGGCGCGGGTCCGATCCAGCCCGTCGACAAGATCGTCGGCCCCGGCAACGCCTATGTCACCGCCGCCAAGCGCCGCCTGTACGGCGTGGTCGGCATCGACGCCCTGGCCGGCCCGTCGGAGATCGTGGTGGTCGCCGACGCGCAGAACAATCCCGACTGGATCGCCGCCGACCTGCTGAGCCAGGCCGAGCACGATCCGGCCGCCCAGTCGATCCTGATCACCGACGATACGGCCTTCGCCGCCGCGGTCGAGGCCGCCGTGGCCGAGCGGCTGAAGACCCTGTCGACCGGCGAGGACGCCGCCGCCTCGTGGCGCGACCACGGCGCGGTGATCATCGCGCCGCTGGACGAGAGCCCGGCCCTGGTGGACGCCATCGCCCCCGAGCACGTCGAGTTCGCCATGGAGAACCCGGAAGCTCTGTCGGACCGCGTGCGCCACGCCGGCGCGATCTTCCTGGGCCGCCTGACGCCGGAAGCCATCGGCGACTATGTGGCGGGTTCCAACCACGTGCTGCCGACCAGCCGCGCGGCGCGCTTCCAGTCGGGCCTGTCGATTTACGACTTCATCAAGCGCACCTCGATCGTAAAGTGCGACGCGGCCTCGTTCGGGATCCTGGGACCGCACACCGCGGCGCTGGCGGAAGCCGAAGGCCTGCCGGCCCACGCGCTCTCCGCATCCATCCGCCTTCCTGGGCGGTTGCCTTCCAAGGACTGACAGGCAAATCTCGCCGTACGATGTCAGACGCGCCCAAGCACTTCCTGAAGACGATCGCCATCGACGAGGACTCGCTGGCCGCGGCCTCGCGCGACCAGGAGCAGGAGCGCCAGGTCGCGATCTTCGACCTGCTGGACGAGAACTATTTCGAGCCGGCCGAAGCGCAGGGCGGGCCCTATGACCTGAAGCTGTCGCTGATCGAGAACCGCCTGGCGCTCGACATCGCCGGCGGCGGCTACGAGAAGCGGCACCTGTTGTCGCTGTCGCCGTTCCGCGGGGTGATCCGCGACTACTTCATGATCTGCGACAGCTATTACCAGGCGATCCGGAACTCGACGCCGCAGCAGATCGAGGCCTTGGACATGGGCAGGCGCGGCCTGCACAATGAGGGCTCGGCCCTGCTGCGCGAGCGGCTGGACGGCAAGGTGAAGACCGATCTCGACACGGCCCGGCGCCTTTTCACCCTGATCTGCGCGCTGCACTGGCGGGGCTGATCGTGGTCGATCTGCCCGATGCGGTGCTGTTCACCTGCAACTACAACCGCGTGCGCTCGCCGATGGCCGAGGCGCTGTTCAAGCGGTTCTACGGCACCCGGGCCTATGTCGACTCGTGCGGCCTCAAGCCGGATCCGGCCGGGGAGGGGATCGATCCCTTCGTGGTGGCGGTGATGGACGAGATGGGCGTCGACGTGGCGACCCACCGGCCCAAGACCTTCGACGAGCTGGAGGACGACAGCTTCGACGTGGTCGTCTCGCTGACGCCCGAGGCCCAGCACCGCGCCGTGGAGCTGTCGCGCGACCGCGCCGTCGAGATCGAGTACTGGCCGACCCACGATCCGACCCTGGTGAACGACGGCTCGCGCGAGGCGATGCTGGCGGCCTATCGCGAGGTTCGAGACACGCTTTCGGCCGCGATTCGCGCGCGTTTCGGGACACCATCGACGTTTGGGGGGTGAATGCGCTATAAGCCCCGCCTCGCAGCCGCGGCTCGCGTCACGACTCGTTTCCGGGTCGCGCGGGCCGCGTTGCTATTGAACCCCTGTTGAGAGGCCTGATGGCTAAGGAAGAACTGCTCGAGTTTCCCGGCACGGTCAGCGAACTGCTGCCCAACGCCACCTTCCGCGTGAAGCTCGAGAACGATCACGAGATCATCGCCCACACCGCCGGCAAGATGCGGAAGAACCGCATCCGCGTGCTGGCCGGCGACAAGGTGCTCGTTGAAATGACGCCCTACGACCTGACCAAGGGCCGTATCACCTACCGCTTCAAGTAAGCCGGGCGCGCACATGACGGTCGCCCAGCCTTCGCTGGTCCTGGCCAGTGCGAGCCCCCGGCGCTTGGACCTGTTGGCCCAGGTCGGCGTAACCCCCGACCGGGTCGATCCCGCCGACATCGACGAGTCGCCGCTGCGCGACGAGACCCCGCGCCGCCATGCCCTGCGCCTGGCGCAGGAGAAGGCGCGCGCCGTGGCCGCGCGCTCGCCGGGCGACTTCGTGCTGGCCGCCGACACCGTGGTGGCCGTCGGCCGCCGCATCCTGCCCAAGGCCGAGACGGAAGCCGACGTTCGCTACTGCCTGAAGCTGCTGACCGGCCGCGCCCACAAGGTGCTGACCGGGGTGGCGCTGATCGGGCCGGACGGGACGATCAGCGCGCGCGTCGTCGAGACCCGGGTGGTGTTCAAGCGCCTGTCCGACGCCGAATTCGAATCCTACGTCGCCAGCGGGCAGTGGCGCGGCAAGGCCGGCGGCTACGGCGTGCAGGGCGCGGCCGGCGGCTTCATCGTCGACCTGCAGGGCTCCTATCCCAGCGTGGTCGGCCTGCCGCTTTACGAGACTTTGTGCATGCTCGAAGGCAAGGGCTGGACCCGTCGCGAGGCCGCCGCATGAGCGAGCGTCGCGCCTATCTCTACAAGGGCGTCGGCGAGACCGTCGGCGTCGTGACCCTGGACGGCCGGGCCGAGCGCCTGATCGTGCAGTGGCCGGGCGACGACGTGCTGGACGCCGAGGGCGTGCGCGGCGTGGCCCGGGTGAAATCCATCGAGCGCGCCTTCGGGGCCGCCTTCGTGGCCCTGCCGGGCGGCGCCGACGTGCTGCTGCCGATCAAGCCCGACATGCCCAAGCTGGTGCAGGGCGGCCTGGTCGAG
The DNA here is from genome assembly GCA_966252285.1 of uncultured Caulobacter sp. Lineage (GTDB taxonomy): Bacteria > Pseudomonadota > Alphaproteobacteria > Caulobacterales > Caulobacteraceae > Caulobacter. Next base: position 3,362 of record CBINOL010000092.1, on the reverse strand, counting down.
ATCGAGATCCGCACCGCCTCGCGCGCCGACAAGGCCGCCGTGGCGCGCTTCGTCGGCGAAGGCCCCGTGGGGGAGGGAGCCGAGCCGCGCGTGCTGGCCGCCGCCCCGACGCTCGAGGAGCAGCTGCGCCACTATGTGAAGGCCGGCTCGCCGACCACGGGCGAGCGCGCCCTGGAGGCGGTGGAAGCCGCCGAGGCCGATATTCTCGAAACCGTCTTCTCCCTTCCCGGAGGCGGCGACGTCGCCATCGAGACGACCCGCGCCCTGACCTCGGTCGATGTCGACCTGGGCGGCCGGGAAGGCGACGCCAAGCGCGCCGCCCGCCAGGCCAACATGGCCGCGATCGCCGTTTCGGCCCGCGTGCTGCGCCTGAAGGGCCTGGGCGGCTTGGTGGTGTTCGACCTGGTGGGGCGCGGCCACGACGGTCAGGCCCTGACCGTGGCGGCCCGCAACGCCTTCGCGCCCGACAATCCCGGCGTGGCGATCGGGGCGATCAGCAAGTTCGGGGCGCTGGAAATGGCCCTGCCGCGCCGCGCCCGGCCGGTCATGGAGCGTCTGGTCGACGCGCGGGGCGGCTGGACGGCGGACTACGCCGCTCGTCGCCTGGCCCGGGCCCTGGAGCGGGAAGGGCGCGCCGATCCCGGCGGCCGCCTGGCCGCCCGCTGCGCGCCCGCCGTGCTGGAAGCCTTCGCTGAGCTCGACGCGGGCCTGGCCGAGCGCCTGGGCCGCCGTTTCACTGTCTCGGCCGAGCCCGGCTGGAGCAACGACCGTATCGAGGTGTCCGCGGCATGAGCAGCGCCTGTCCAATCTGCGGCAAGCCGGCCCAGGAGGCCACGCGCCCGTTCTGCTCCAAGCGCTGCGCGGACGTCGACCTGCAGCGCTGGCTGTCGGATCGCTATGTCGTGCCGGGTGGCCAGGACGACGAGGAAAACCCTCCATCCACAGACTTCGACAATTAGTCGAAAAGGCCGCTGGACAAGCCCGGCGGCCTCTCTTATAGACCCCCTCCTCGCCGCAGGGCGAGGCCAGAAGCGGCCTTCACCGCTTCGAGGGCCCAAGGGCCTGGGTAGCTCAGTTGGTAGAGCAGCGGATTGAAAATCCGCGTGTCGCTGGTTCGATTCCGGCCCCAGGCACCACCTTCCTTTCAAGCTGTTTCCATCGACGCCGCGCCAAGCGGTCGCTCTCCCGTTGTCGTTCTCTCGACGGGGAGGCGGGTTTCAGCCGAGCTTGCCGGTAAGTCGGCGGGGCGACGGATTCTGTCCTGCGAGGACAACTGGGAGCGGTCGCAGGGATTCTGAGGCGCCTCGTTTGAGGGACATCTGACCACCTCGCGCGCACTCGGCGGAAGATCGCTGTTTTGTCGGCATGCTGCGCTGCGGCGCCAATATTCCCTTTGATAGGGAAAAACCGCCTTGAATTCCTGATTTCCCATTTGTGCAATGCAGCAAAGGGCGTTCGTCGGGGGTGACTGTCGTAAATTTATGCCCAAGCGGCCCCCTTGACGGTGCGAAAAGGGGTTGCCAAAGGACCCATGCCGCAATTCTAACATTGCGGTAAGGCCTGGGCTTCGAGAGGAGCTCCGGGCACTCGCGCTTCGAAACGATCCTTCACGGCGGGCATGAGCCTTCCGCGGCGGGCGTAACGGGTCGAGCGCAGCGAAGCGGGTTCGCCCACCTTCCGAGAGATCGGATGGGAAAGCGGGCTTTTCAAGTTAGGGTGGAGACGCTCTCGCGCGACGACCCTCGGTCCAAACGTGCTAGACCAATCAGGAACTGGCGACAGATGCTCGACATTAAACGGAAGACCCCCCTCATCGCTCTCGTCGGCGCCATGGCGCTGATGGCGAGCGCCCCGGCCTTCGCTCAGGACGCCGCCGCTCCCGCGCCGGCCACCACCGAAGCCGCCGCTCCGGCCGCCACCCCGGCTGCTGAAACCCCGGCCCCGGCCGCTGACGCCGCTCCCGCCGAAGGCGCGGACGCTGGTGAAGCCGCCACCGAAAAGATGAAGTCGCACTCGCTGACCCCGGTCGGCATGTTCCTGGCCGCCGGCATCGTCGTGAAGGTCGTGATGATCGGCCTGATCCTGGCCTCGATCTTCTCGTGGGTGCTGCTGATCACCAAGCTCCTCGAGTTCGCCAGCCTGAACAAGCAGACCGACCAGTTCCTGGAAGCCTTCCGCGGCGCCCGTTCGATCTCGGACATCGCCCGCATCGGCTCGTCGGAAGAATTCGAAGGCAACCCGCTGGCCGACATGGCCGCCGCGGCCGCCCAAGAAGTCGAACTGTCGCGTCAAGCCGGCCTGCAAGTCGGCGGCGAGCACCGTGACTCGACCCTGGCCCGCGCCACCTACGCCATCAACGCCGTGCAAGCCTCGCTCGCCAAGCGTCTGTCGGGCGGCATGGTGTTCCTCGCCTCGGTCGGTTCGGGTGGTCCGTTCATCGGTCTGTTCGGTACCGTTTACGGCATCATGACCTCGTTCATCAGCATCGCGAACACCAACACGACCAACCTCGCCGTCGTCGCGCCGGGTATCGCTGAAGCCCTGCTCGCCACCGGTATCGGTCTGTTCGCCGCTATCCCGGCCGTTATCTTCTACAACTACTTCCAAACCCGCATCTCGGCTTTCGGCACCCGCTCGGAAGGCTTCGTTGCTGAACTGATGAACGCTATCTCGCGTCAGCTCGACAAGGGGGCGTAAGACCGATGGCCGCCAAACTTTCGGGCGGCGGCGGCGACAGGTTCAACGTCGAACAGAACAGCGAGATCAACGTCACGCCCTTCGTGGACGTCATGCTGGTCCTCCTGATCATCTTCATGGTGGCGGCCCCGCTGGCCTCCGTGTCGATCGAAGTGAACCTGCCGCCGGCGGTAGCGAAAGCATCGCCTAACCCGCCGAAACCGGTCTACATCTCCATCAAGTCAAACGGTCAGCTGTACATCGGCGACGATCGCACTTCGATTGACACGATGGGTGAGGACCTGACGAAGAACATCGGCAGACGCGACCCTTCGAAGGAGCGCATCTTCATCCGTGCTGACGAAAAGACGCGCTACGGCTCGTTCATGGAGGTGATGAACACCCTCCAGGACAACGGGTTCTACAGCGTGGCTCTCGTGGGCCGTGATGAGAACAGCTGAGGGGTGATGCATGGCTGAACAACAAACGCCCGAGCATCGCCACTACGATCCGCTGACTTCGGAAGGCCCGCGCCGGAAGAAGGGCATCGGCACCTTCGGCGTCGCGACGATCATCGTGATCGGCCTGCACGCGGCTCTCTTCGCCTACCTGGCGAAGCAGAAGTTCGAAGCAGTGCTGAAGGAGTATAGCGACGAAGCTGTGGACGTGGAGCTGCCTCCGCCTCC
>CBINOL010000091.1:0-20425 GCA_966252285.1 uncultured Caulobacter sp. | reverse complement strand
GTTTGTGTGGTTGGGGTGGCTGGCCCCCCGCGGCCCACACGACCGGGGGAGGATCAGTCCTCGGCCCCGGTCAGCAGGAAGTGGCCGCGCAGGGCCGCGATCGGGGCCGCGCGCTGTTCCTGCCAGGCCTCGACATGCACGTTGGCGATGCGTCGGCCGACCTTCTTGATCTGGGCGCGGGCATAGGTGGTCAGCGGCCGGCCCGAGCGCAGGTACTCGATCGAGACGTCGATGGTGCGCGGCTGGCGCTTCAGGGTCTCGGCGATCGACAGCTGGGCCAGGGCGGTCATCTCCATGAAGGCGCCCAGCACCCCGCCGTGGATGGCGGGCAGCATCGGGTTGCCGACGATCTCGGGCGAGAACGGCAGGATGGCGGTCATCTCGTCGCCGGCCAGCTCGGCCTTCATGCCGATGAAACGGGCGTAGGGGATGGCGCCAAGCACGGCGACCAGTCGATCCTGGGCTTCGCTCATTGGCCGTTCTCCGTCTTGCTCTCGTCCGGCTTGCTGGAGCCTGGCGGCTTGAGGTTGGCGCCCGCCTTCTTGCCGGCGCTGGAATCCAGCATGAACGCGGCCTGGGCGGCGGCGATCGGGTCGTCGGGATCGGTCTCGTAGGCCACGGCCCGCACGAAGGCCACCGAGCGGGTCAGCTTGTAGCAATGGGCCCGGGCCAGAATGTCCTTCCCGGGCTCGGCCGGCCGCATGTAGTCGATGCGCAGGTCCAGCGTGGCGATCGAGGTCCAGTGGCTCATGGCCGCGTGCACGGCCTGGCCCGAAGCGTGGTCGAGGAGGGTGGTGACCACCCCGCCCGCGATGACGCCCGTCTCGGGATCGCCGACCAGTTCGGTGCGGTAGGGCACCTTGAGGATGGCGACGCCGTCGCCGATCTCCAGGGTGGAAAAGCCCAGGGCCTTGGCCTGTGGACTGCCCTCGTTCATCGCCTTGGCGATGAGGCGGTGCTGTTCGCCGATATCCGTCTCGCTCATGAGGGATAGGCTTACAGGATCGCGCGTTGTCTTATCCAGCCGTGATCAAGCCTCAGGATCTTCTCTGTCCGAAGCCCGGAGGGCTCTACTGCCCGCCCGGCGACTTCTACATCGATCCGGTCGGTCCCGTGGACCGGGCGGTGATCACCCACGGCCACTCCGACCATGCCCGCGCCGGCCACGGGATGGTGCTGGCCACGCCCCAGACCCTGGCGATCATGGCCGAGCGCTATGGCGAGGACTTCTGCACGGCGCGCCAGCCGCTGGCCTATGGCGAGACCGTCACCCACAACGACGTCGAGATCGGCCTCGTCCCCGCCGGCCACGTTCTGGGTTCGGCCCAGGCGGTGGTGCGCTGGAAGGGCCTGACCATCGTCGTTTCCGGCGACTACAAGCGCCGTCGCGATCCCACCTGCGCGCGGTTCGAGCCGACGCCCTGCGACGTCTTCGTCACCGAGGCGACCTTCGGCCTGCCGGTGTTCCGCCATCCCGACGACAAGGGCGAGATCGCCGCCCTTTTGAAGTCGGTCGAGCAGTTTCCCGACCGCGCCCACATCGTCGGCGCCTATGCCCTGGGCAAGGCCCAGCGGGTGATCAGGCTGCTGCGCGAGGCCGGCTGGGACCGGACGATCCACGTCCACGGCGCCATGGAGCGGCTGAACCGCCTCTACGAGGCGCACGGCGTTGATCTGGGGCCCTTGGCGCCAGCGACCACCGAGCGCGGCAAGGCGGGCGACTTCGCCGGATCGATCATCGTCGCCCCGCCTTCGGCCCTGGCTGATCGCTGGAGCCGCAGGTTTCCCGATCCCGTCGACTGCTTCGCCAGCGGCTGGATGCGCGTGCGGGCGAGGGCGCGTCAGCGGGGCGTCGAGCTGCCGCTGATCATCTCCGACCACGCCGACTGGGACGAACTGACCGACACCCTGGCCGAGCTGCGCCCCGGCGAGGTGTGGATCACCCACGGCCGCGAGGAGGCCCTGGAGCGGTGGTGCGAGCTGGAAGGCATCCCCGCCCGCGCCCTGCGCCTGGTCGGTTACGACGAGGACGACGGCGAGTAGTCGCCTCAGACCACCTTGAACGTTCCCCGCGCCCGGGCCACCGGCTTGCCGTCGGCGCGGACCGTGGCCTCGGCGTAGCACAGGCTCTTGCCCGGCTTGATGAAGTCGGTGTCGAACTCAAGCCATTGGCCGAGGCTCGGCGCGGCCAGGTAGTCGACGCCCAGCGAGACGGTGACGAAGCCGTTGAAGGCCAGGCCCTCGCGCCGCATCCGCACGCCGCAGGACAGGCCCATGGCGTTGTCGGACAGGGCGGCGATCAGGCCGCCGTGGGGCCCGCCGCGTGAGTTGGCGTGCGCCTCGCGGGCTTCCAGCCCCAGCACCCAGCGGTCCTCGCGCACGTCGGCGTAGATCGGCTCCCAGGGCGCGGTCAGAGGGCTGGTGCGGGTGTGGGGCGTGAAGGGCTGGGGCGGCTGGAAGGTCATCGATCGTCTCCCTCTATCGCGAGTTAAACGAATGTTTGAATTGCGCGCAAGCATGGCGCGCTTGAACCTGAGCCCGGGCGCGACATTCTCTAGCCATGCGCGCCTTCGCCCATCTTCTCGACCGCCTGTCGCTGACGGCCTCGCGCAACGCCAAGCTGACCCTGATCGAGGGCTTCCTGCGTGGGACCGCGGACCCCGACCGCGGCTACGCCCTGGCGGCCCTGACCGGGGCCCTGTCGTTCGACGCGGCCAAGCCGGCCTTCATCAGGAAGGCGGTCGAGGCGCGGATGGACGCCCAGCTGTTCGCCTGGTCCTACGACTATGTCGGCGATCTGGCCGAGACCGTCGCCCTGGTCTGGCCGGCCAGGCCGGGCGCAAACCGCGAGCCTGAGCTTTCCGAGGTGGTCGAGGCGCTGAAGGCGACCTCCCGCGCCCAGGCGCAGGCGCTGATCGAGGGCTGGCTCGACGCGCTGGACGCCGACGGCCGCTGGGCGCTGCTCAAGCTGATGACCGGCGGCCTGCGGGTGGGCGTGTCGTCGCGCCTGGCCAAGCAGGCCTGCGCCAATCTGGGCGGCGTGCCGATCGCCGACATCGAGGAGGTCTGGCATGCCATCGAGCCGCCCTACGGCGACCTCTTCGCCTGGCTGGAGGGGCGCTCGGAGCGGCCATCGCCCGATGCCCCGGGCCGCTTTAGGCCGGTGATGCTGGCCCAGGCTATCGACGAGGCGGTGGACTTCGAAAAGCTCAGCCCCGCCGACTACGCCGCCGAATGGAAGTGGGACGGCATCCGCGTCCAGGCGGTCAGCGAGCGCGGCGAGCGGCGGCTCTACACCCGCACCGGCGACGACATCTCGGCAAGCTTTCCCGACGTGCTCGAAGCGCTCGACTTCGAGGGCGCGCTGGACGGCGAGCTGCTGGTCATGCGCGACGGCGCGATCGCCAGCTTCGGCGACCTGCAGCAGCGGCTGAACCGCAAGACGGTGGACGGCAAGCTGATGGCCGCCCATCCGGCCGGGATCCGGGCCTATGACCTGCTGCTCGATGGGCTAGAGGATCTGCGGAGCCTGCCCTTCGTCGAGCGTCGCAGGCGGCTGGAAGCCTTCGTCGGGCGGCTGTCGACGAGCCGCATCGACCTGTCGCCGTTGCAGCCGTTCGAGACCTGGGAAGGCCTGGCCACCCTGCGGGCCGAGCCGCCGCCGGGCGATCCGAGCGTCGCCGAGGGGCTGATGCTCAAGCGCTGGGACAGTTCTTACGAGCCCGGTCGCCCCAAGGGGCCGTGGTTCAAGTGGAAGCGCGACCCGCACCTGGTCGACGCGGTGCTGATGTACGCCCAGCGCGGACACGGCAAGCGCTCGAGCTTCTATTCCGACTACACCTTCGGCGTCTGGCGCGAGGACGAGAAGGGCGAGCGCAGGCTGACCCCCGTCGGCAAGGCCTATTTCGGCTTCACCGACGAGGAGCTCAAACAGATCGACAAGTTCGTCCGCGACAACACCGTCGAGCGGTTCGGGCCGGTGCGCTCGGTGCGCGCCGACCTCGACTTCGGCCTCGTCTTCGAGGTGGCGTTCGAGGGCCTGCAGCGCTCGACCCGCCACAAGTCGGGCGTGGCCATGCGCTTTCCCCGCATCAACCGCATCCGCTGGGACAAGCCCGCCCGCGAGGCGGACGAGCTGTCGACGCTGGAGCGGATGCTCGACGTCTAGTGCGCCATGTCTGGCGCGCCGCCGCCGTGGCCGGTCTGGAACAGCTTGCCCTTCTCGGTGACCAGCACGGCGATCAGGCCGGCCAGGCCGAAGCCGAAGAAGCCCACGGTCAGCGGGCCGACGGTGCCGTCGAACAGCTGGCCGATCAGGAAGCCGCCCAGGGCCCCGCCGATGGTGGTGATGAAGCCCTGCAGCGAGGCTGCCGCGCCGGCGATGTGGCCCAGCGGCTCCATGGCGATGGCCCCGAAGTTCGACATCACCAGGCCAAAGCAGAACATCATCCCGCCCTGCAGCAGGGCGAAGGTCCAAACCGTCTCGTGCTGGGTGTGGGCGACGACGGCGTGCACCCCGGCGAAGGCGATGAAGCCCAGCAGGGCTGCGTGCGAGACCTTGCGCATGCCCAGGCGCTCGACGATGCGGGCGTTGACCAGCGAGGCCAGGGCGATGCCGCCGGCGATCCCGGCGAAGATGATCGTGAACCACTCGCCCGCGCCCAGGGCGTCGACGAACACCTGCTGGGCCGAGTTGATGAAGCCGAACAGCCCGGCCAGCACCAGGGTGGCGGCGATGGTGTAGCCCATGGCGACGCGGTCGGTCAGGGCGGTGCGGAAGGCGCCCAGGATCGCGCCGGGCGAGATCGGGGTGCGGTCTTCCGGATGCAGGGTCTCGGGCAGCTTCAGGGCGGTCCAGGCGATCACGGCGGCGCCGAACACGGCCATGACGCCGAAGATCCAGCGCCAGGGCGCGACCAGCACGATGGCCTGGCCGATCGACGGGGCGACGATCGGCACGGCCAGGAAGACGATGAACGACAGCGACATGACCTGGGCCATGCGGCGGCCCGAATAGCAGTCGCGGACGATCGACACCGACAGCACGCGCGTCGCCGCCGCGCCGACCCCGGTCAGGGCCCGGGCCACCAGCAGCATCTCGAACGAGGTGGTCAGGGCGCAGGCCAGGCTGAAGAGGACGTAGAGGCCAAGGCCGGCCAGCAGCACCGGCTTGCGGCCGTAGCGGTCGGCCAGCGAGCCGTAGGCGATCTGGGCCGCGCCGAAGCCCAGCAGATAGGCGGTGATCACCCACTGGCGCTGGTTGTCGGCGGTGAGGCCGAGGCTGGCGCTGATCTGCGGCAGGGCCGGCAGCATGGAGTCGATAGCCAGGGCGTTGGTGGCCATCATCGCCGCGATCAGGGCGACGAACTGGGCGAAGCCCATGCCGGCATGGGGTGACGTGGTCTGCTGAGTATCCCGGGGCATGACGCGCTTTCTATCGGCCGTGGACGCGCGAGGCGCCGGCCGGCGCGAAACGCAACGCGCGGCATATAGGCCGATGGGACCCGCGCGCCAACCGCGCGGGCCCGCTTACTGGGCCATGATGAACTGGATGCTCACGGTCTGTCCCTCGCCGGCGCGCGAGGCGCCTTCCTGCGACTGGCCGACGCTGGCCACGCGCAGCAGGGGCTGCGAGCCGGGCTGGCCGGCCGGGGCGCTGCGCAGGGCGCCGAGCATCGGCTGGGCGCGGGTCAGGCCCTGGTGGAAGGCCGCCGAACGCGCCAGGGACAGGGCCGCGGCCTTCTGGCCCTCGGCCGTGAAGGCGTCGAGATTGGTCTGGCTGACCACATTGACCAGGGCCAGCTTGGCCTCGCCCTCGGGACAGGTGGCCGAGGTCGCGCCGCCGTAGGACAGGCAGGGCAGGCGCTGGGCCAGCGAGGCGGCGACCTGGTCGGCGATCACGCGGCCGCCCGCCGACAGGGTCGACGAGCCGGGCTCGAACAGGGCGTCGGCCGAGAACGACAGGGCGCCGCCGGCGGTGTCGCCCACCAGCGGGGCGCCGGCGTCGCGCAGGTCGGCGTCGAGGAAGCCCATCAGCGTCTTCTGGGCGTCGGAGGCGGCGATGGCCAGGCCCGAAGCGTTGCTCGGCGGGGCGTAAGAGAAGCAGCGCCGATCGGCCTCGGCGCCGCCGAAGACGGTTCCGGGCACGCACAGCACGCGCGCCTTCTCGTCGATCTCGACGGTGACGTCGCGCGGCGTCAGCGCCGTGGCCGTCTGCAGCAGGGCGGCGGTTTCCGGATGCTTGGCCTCGGTCAGGGCCTTGGTCGACTGCCGAAACTGCAGGGCGAAGTAGCTCAGCATGATGATGAAGATGAAGATCACCCCGACCATCATGTCGGTCATCGACACGTAGTAGCTTTCGCCCTCTTCCAGGTCGGGCGTACGGCGCCGACGGGCGCGGGCCAGGCCCGCCATCAGGCCAGGCTCGGCGCGGCCGGGGCCTGACGCTGGGGCGCGCCGGCGCCAAGAGCGGCCTCGATGCGCGACAGCACCGCCAGCTGCTCCAGCATCACCTTTTCAGGCGGGGCGAAACGCACGCAGCCGTCCAGCAGGGCGAAGAAATGGGCTTCCTGCGCCTCGATGACATGGCGACGGCGGCGTGCGACCAGGCGCAGGATGATCGAGCCGAACACCCCGGCGATCGAGGTCCAGAACTTGGTGGCGGCCACGGCGAGCAAACCCATCAGGGCTGTCTGCATGCCGGCGCCGCCCTGGCGCTGCATGGCGTCGACCGCCTCGGTCAGGGCCGCGACGATGCCCATGAAGGTGATCACGAGGCCGATGGCGACCAGCAGGTTGGCCCACCACTCCAGGGTGCGGGCCGGGCCGTCGGCGTGCTCGAAGGCGTCGACCGCATGGATCGACGAGGCCAGGCGCCCGTCCGCCGTTTCGGCCAGCTGGCCGCGATAGGCCGCCCAGCCCAGCTCGAGGGTGGGGTAGGACGTGCCGCCCAGGCGCTTGTCGAGGGTCGGGAAGGTCTCCGCGAAGGCCTTCTGCAGATCCGGCCCGCGCAGTTCCGACAGCAGGTCCGCGCGTCGCTGGAGGTCTTCCTTCAGCGGCGCGAACTCGAAATGCCCGGACTGGAAGATCAGTCCGACGGCCAGGGCCAGGATGGCGCCGGCCATGATCAGGGCGGCGCTGGGCGCGCTGAAGACCGAGACGACGAAGCTGGTGACCGGATCGTGCATGCGGGCCTTCTGGCAGGGAGTAGTGCGGCGCACAATGCCAGAAGTTGCGGCCTCAATTAGGCGGAGCTTAGCCGTTGAAGCCCCGGATCGCGTCGATGATCACCGCCTGGTCAGCTTCCGACAGGTAAGGGTGCATCGGCAGGGCGAGCACCGTTTCGGCCTTGGCCTCGGTCACCGGCAGGCCGCCGGCGCCGCGCGGGAACGCCGCGTAGGGCGCCTGCACGTGCATCGGCACCGGATAGTAGACGGCGGTCGGCACGCCCTTGGCCTTGAGGTGGGCGGCCAGGCCGTCGCGGTTCTCGTGCTCGATGACGTACTGGGCCCAGACCGAGACGCCGCCGTCGATCACCTTGGGGGTCGACAGCACCGCGCCCTTCAGGCCCTCGGCGTAGCGGTCGGCCACCGCCTGGCGCAGCTCTATCTCGTCGGCGAAGATCGCCAGTTTCTCGATCAGGATCGCCGCCTGGATGGTGTCGAGGCGCGAGTTCATGCCGATGCGGGTGTTGAGGTACTTGGGGTCGTGGTCGAAGGTCTTGCCTTCGAGGTCGGGGCCGACCGCCTTGCCGTGGACGCGGTAGCTGTCCATCAGGTCCCACAGCACCGGATCATTGGTCAGCACGGCGCCGCCGTCGCCATAGCAGCCCAGCGGCTTGGCCGGGAAGAAGCTGGTGGTGGCCACGTCCGCCCAGTGCAGCGGGTGCTTGCCGTGCAGGGTGCAGCCGAAGCCCTGGGCGCTGTCGGCGATCAGCTTGAGGCCTTCGCGGTCGCAGATGGCCTTGATGGCCGGATAGTCGGCCGGCTGGCCGAACAGGTCGACGGCGATCACGACCTTGGGGGTCAGCTTGCCCTGCGCCTTCACCTCGGCGATGGCCGCTTCCAGCTTGGCGGGGTCGAGGTTGTAGGTGTCCGGGAGCACGTCGACGAACACCGGCGTGGCGTTGACCCACGGCACGACTTCCGGCGTCGCGGCGAAGGTGAAGGACGGGCAGAACACGGCGTCGCCCGCGCCCACGCCCCAGGCCATCAGCGGCAGGGCGATGGCGTCGGTGCCGTTGGCGCAGGACAGCGCCTTGCCGGCCTGGCCGAAGGCGGCCAGCTGGCTTTCGAACTCGCGGACCTGCGGACCCATGACATAGGCCCCGCTGTCCAGTACCGCCGCCACGGCGGCGTCGATCTTGTCGCGGATCCGGCGCTGCTGCGCGGCGAGGTCGATGAAAGGCATGCTCATGGGCGCGGCTCTTAGAGTTCAAAGGCGGCGGTTTCGAGCCAATTGATGTAACCGACTGTTTCTCGGCTGTCTGTTGTTGGGGGCCCTTCTCCCCTTGCGGGAGAAGGTGGCGGCCGAAGGCCGTCGGATGAGGGGTCTCTCAAAACCGCCAATCTGGCGCCCGGTCGATCGGCCTTGGCGGCGGAGAGGACTTTCGACCCCTCACCCGACCTCGCTGCGCGAGGCCACCCTCTCCCGCAAGGGGAGAGGGACGCGGGAACGAACCTTGGCCGGCTGTCGTTGACCGGCCGGCGCGGGGGCGCCATCGAGAGTTTCATGAGCAAGCCGACCGTCGTACCCGAAGACCTTTCCCTGCCGTCCATCGCCAACATCAAGGCCGACGAGACCATGTTCGGGCATTTCCTCGACTGGCTGGGCAAGATCGCCGTCAACCTGGTGGTGGCCGCGATCATCCTGATCGTCACCTTCTGGGCGGCCGGCTGGCTGGCGGGGGTGGCCAAGCGGGCGCTGGGCCGTGTGCACCGCACCAATCCCGACCCGACCCTGGAGAGCTTCGTCTCGTCGCTGGTGCGCTACGCCATCGTCGCCATCGGCCTGGTGGCGGTGCTGCAGCAGCTGGGCGTGCAGGCGACCTCTATCATCGCCGTGCTGGGCGCGGCCTCGCTGGCCATCGGCCTGGCCCTGCAGGGCGCGCTGTCGAACGTGGCGGCCGGGGTGATGATCCTGCTGTTCCGCCCCTATCGCGTCGGCGACGTCATCGAGACCGCCACCCGCCAGGGCACGGTCAAGTCGCTGGACCTGCTGTTCACCGAGATCGCCACGCCCGACAACGTCAAGGTGATGATCCCCAACAGCAAGGTGTTCGGCGACGTCATCCTCAACTACTCGACCCACCGCACACGCCGGGCCGACATCCTGTTCAAGGTGCCGCTGAAGACCGACCTCGTCGTGGTGCTGCAGAAGATGCGCGAGCGGGCCGAGCACGATCCCCGCGTGCGCAAGGATCCGGCGCCGATGATCGAGGTCACCGACCTGTCGGAGGTGTTCGCCCAGGCCGCCATCCGCGTCTGGACCGCCAAGGAGGACTTCGGCCCGGTCAAGACCGACCTGATGCTGGCCGCCCACCTGTGGGCCGAGGACCCGACGCGGGAACTGCCGCCGCCCCGGGCCTCCAAGGCTCCGGACCCGTCGCCGGCCATGCCCGGCGACAAGGACCATCACCTGTTCAAGTTGCGAGCGCCGAGGAAAGGTCGGAAATCAGATCCGAGCAGTCCTCAATCCCCACCGAAAGCCGGATGAGGGTGTCGCTGATCCCCAGCGCCTTGCGCTGATCGGCGGGGATCGAGGCGTGGGTCATGATCGCCGGATGCTCGATCAGGCTCTCGACCCCGCCCAGGCTCTCGGCCAGCGTGAACAGGCGCGTGCGCTCCAGCATCCGGCGGGCGGTGGCTTCGTCGCCCTTCAGTTCCACGGAGATGATACCGCCGAAGCCGCCGTGCATCTGGCGGCGGGCCAGATCGTGCTGCGGGTGGCTGGTCAGGCCCGGATAGATCACCCGCTCGACGTCCTTGCGGGTCGACAGCCACTGGGCGATCTCCAGCGCGCTGTCGCAGGCTCGCTGCATGCGCAGCGCTAGGGTCTTGACCCCGCGCAAAGCGAGGAAGCTGTCGAACGGGCCCAGCACCGCGCCGACGGCGTTCTGCAGGAACTTCAGCTTGTCGATCAGCTCGGCGTTGTCGCCGACCACGGCCACGCCCGCGACCACGTCGGAATGGCCGTTCAGGTACTTGGTGGCCGAGTGCATGACGATGTCGAAGCCCAGTTCCAGCGGCCGTTGAACGTAGGGGCTGGCGAAGGTGTTGTCGGCGACGGTGATCAGGCCGCGACGCTTGGCCAAGGCCGCGATGGCCTCCAGGTCGGCCAGGCGCAGCATCGGATTGGTGGGGGTCTCGACCCAGATCATCTTCGTCTCGGGTCGGATCGCCGCTTCGATGGCCGAGACGTCGCCCATGTCGACGAAGCTGAACGACAGGCCGGCCGAGCGCTTGCGCACCTTGTCGAACAGCCGGAACGAGCCGCCGTAGAGGTCGTCGCTGGCGATCACGTGGGCCCCGCTGTCGAGGATCTCCAGGATCGTCGAGGCCGCCGCCAGGCCCGAGGCGAAGGCGAAGCCGGTCGTCCCGCTCTCCAGGTCGGCGATGGCCCGCTCGAAGGCGAAGCGGGTGGGGTTCTGGCTGCGGCTGTACTCGAAGCCCTTGTGCTCGCCGGGGCTCGACTGGACGTAGGTCGAGGTGGCGTAGATCGGCACCATCACCGCGCCGGTGGTCGGATCGGGGAACTGGCCGCCGTGGATGGCGCGGGTGGCGAAGGCCAGGCGGTTCTTGCCGGGGATGTCGGTCATGCGGGAAGAGCTTTCTGACTAGGCGTCGTTCTGCGGCAGGTTGCTGAGGAGCGCCGGAAGGTCCTGCGAGCCATGGAGTACTCGCATGATGACCGGTGGACGTCGGGCGGCGTTGTAAACGGCGACGTATGGAAAGCCGACGAGGGGCGCCAGCCGGTATGGCGCGCCGACGATTTCGGGTCGTGTCGCGCCGCTATGGGGAAACTCCCCGAGCTGGGTCAGGAGCGCCGACATTCTCGATTGAAAGTTTCGTGCGGCGGACTTGCTGTCCTTTGCGATGAACAACGCGGCCGCGGCGACATCGCGTTGCGCCGGTACGGACAGCGTGGCCCTGGCCATCTACTCGACGGCTTCGATGATGGCGTCCAGCTCGGCCATCATCTCATCGTGAGTGACCACTTCGCCGCGATCGATTTCGGCTTCGATCGTTTCCAGCATCGCCATGAAGCGCCTTCGCTCTTCGGCCTCCTGCAGGAGGCGCAAGCCGGAGCGGACGACTTCGCTGACGTTGTTGTAGCGCCCCTCGGTCACGCAATCCTTGGCGAACTTCTCGAGCGCGGGCGTTAGGTGAACGTTCGTGGACATGGCGGCCTCATGTCAAACCTTGACATAAAATGTGCCGGGGAGGCGTGGGGCGCAAGCCCTCACGCCTCCAGCCGCAGGTGGTTGAGCAGGTCGACGCGGGTGATGACGCCGACGAACTCGTCGCCGTCGACGACCAGGGCCACCTCGTCGCGATCGAACACCTCGGGCAGGGCCTCGACGCCCTGGTGGGCCTGCAGGGTGTTGATCTCGCGGGTCATGGCGTCGGCGACGGGGGTCTTGAAGCGCGTGCCGCGATGCTCGTCGCCGCCCTCGACGGCGGCCAGGATGTCGCTCTCGTCGAGAATGCCGACCAGGCGGCCCGCATCGACCACCGGCAGCTGGCTGATGTCGGACGAGCGCATGCGGTTGTAGGCGGTCAGCAACGTGTCCTGCGGCCCGATGGCGATCACCCCGCCGTCGGCGTAGCGCTTGGCGATCAGGTCGCGCAGGTCGCCGTGCAGCTCGCGCTGGTCGAAGCCGTGCGCGGCCAGCCACATGTCGTTGAACATCTTGGTCAGGTACTTGGCGCCGGTGTCGCAGACCAGCGTCACCACCCGCTGGGCTTGCGTCTGCTCGCGGCAGTACTTCAGGGCGGCGGCCAGCAGGCAGCCCGACGACGAGCCGGCCAGCACGCCCTCCTTGCGCAGCAGTTCGCGGGCGGTGTCGACGCTCTCGCGGTCGCTGATCGAATAGGCCTTCGAGACGAGGTCCATCTGGGCGTTGTCGGGAATGAAGTCCTCGCCGATGCCCTCGACGATCCACGAGCCGGCCTCGCCATAGGTTCCGGTGGCCACGTAGTCGCAGAGGATCGAGCCGACCGGGTCGGCCAGCACCATCTTCGTCTTGGGGGAATGCTTGGCCATGTAGCGGCCGACGCCCGTCAGGGTGCCGCCCGAGCCGACGCCCACCACCACGGCGTCGACGTCGCCGTCCATCTGCTCGAGGATTTCCGGACCGGTGCCGGTCTCATGCGCCCGCGGATTGGCCGGGTTGGCGAACTGGTTGACGTAGATCGCGCCGGGGATCGACTGGGCCAGCGTCTGGGCCATGTCCTGGTAGTATTCGGGGTGGCCCTTGCCGACGTCGCTGCGGGTCAGGCGAACGTCCACGCCCATGGCCCGCAGGTGCAGGATCTTCTCGCGCGCCATCTTGTCGGGGACGATCAGGATCAGCTTGTAGCCCTTCAGGGTCGCTACCTGGGCCAGGCCAAGGCCGGTGTTGCCGGCGGTCGCCTCGATGATCGTCCCGCCGGGCTTCAGCGAGCCGTCGGCCTCGGCCGCCTCGATCATCGAGCGGGCCACGCGGTCCTTGATCGAGCCGCCTGGGTTCTGGTTCTCGAGCTTCAGGAACAGCCGGCAGGGTCCGGTGTCGAGGTTGCGCACCTCCAGCATCGGCGTGCGGCCGATCAGGTCGAGCGCGGAACCAGCGACCGGAGGAAGGGCGGATTTGGGGTCGTTCATGGCGCGACTCTGGGGCAGGGCGAAACGATCACCCTGTGTAACGCCCAAAATCAGAAACCGGAAACGCCGTTCTTCAAGCTTGGCCGTCAGGCCCCGGCGGCGGCCAGGCGGTCCATCCGCCATTCGCGGGCGAACTTGTGGCCCACGCCGGCGTCCTCGAACACCACCTTGCGGCGCTCGGCGCCGAGCTCGGGGGTGTTGTGGATCATCACGAACGGGAAGCCGTTGCTGGCCAGGAAGTTCTGCACGAAACGCGAGAAGCGCACGGCCTCCTCGGCGGAGGCCAGGCAGATGTCGACGGCGATGTCGGCGGCTTTCATGGGCGCGCTCCTCAAACTCGAGGTTTCGCGACCCTAACGCGCCAGTTCGCATTTGCGAACCACCTTCGCGACCGCAAAAAGAAACGGCCCCGGACGAATCCGGGGCCGCGCCTTGCGCCGCAAGGGATTGCGGCGACTGTAAAATCGTCGGGCTTAGAGGATCGACTGGCCGGTGCTGGCCCAGTCCTTCAGGAACTGCTCGAGGCCCTTGTCGGTCAGCGGGTGCTTGAACATGTCGCCGAACACCGCCGGCGGGATGGTGACGACGTCGGCGCCGGCGATGGCGGCTTCCTTGACGTGGTTGGTGTTGCGCACCGAGGCGGCCAGGATCTCGGTCTCGTAGCCGTAGTTGTCGTAGATGGCGCGGATGTCGCGGATCAGGTCCATGCCGTCGAAGCCGTAGTCGTCGAGGCGGCCGATGAACGGCGAGACGTAGGTCGCGCCGGCCTTGCCGGCCAGCAGGGCCTGGGCCGGCGAGAAGCACAGGGTGACGTTGGTCTTGACGCCTTCGTTGGCGAAGTGACCGCAGGCGATCAGGCCGTCGCGGGTCAGCGGCAGCTTGATCACGACGTTGGGAGCGATCTGCGCCAGCTTGGCGCCTTCGGCGATCATGGCGTCGGCGGTGGTGGCGGCGACTTCGGCGCTGATCGGGCCGGGGACCAGGTCGCAGATCTCGGCGATGACTTCGAGCATCGGACGGCCCGACTTGGCGATCAGGGTCGGGTTGGTGGTGACGCCGTCGATCAGGCCGGTGGCGGCGAAGTCGGCGATGACCTTGGTGTCGGTGCTGTCGAGGAAGATCTGCATGGCTCTGCGCGGGGCCTTGTTGTGGAGAATTTGCAGCGGGTTTAGCCCCTCGGGGGCCGCGGCGCCAGGATTTCGCGCGGTCTAGACCCCCTCGGCGAGGATCTGGTCGGCCGCGCGCGCCACGGCCGGCGCCCAGGGCTCCGAGCGCCAGCCGAACACCGCCGCGACCTTGCCGCTGTCGAGCGCGCCGTTCAGGGGGCGCGCCGCCGGTTCGGGGAAATCCGCCTTGGCGACCGGCAGCACGCGGGCTCGCCTGTGCGGGTCTCGGACCAGGGCGGCGAGCGCCATGTCGTGGCGGGACGTCGCCTGGCCATTGTTGAAATGAAAGAGGCCGAAGGCCGGATCCCCGCGCTCGGTGGCGGCCCAGCGGGGCGCCGCGCGCAGAATGAACTGGGCCAAGGCGGCCGCGTCGGTCGGGCAGCCGTACTGGTCGGCGACCAGGCGCAGTTCCTCGCGCGTCCGCCCCAGCTGCAGCATGGTCCGCAGGAAGTTGCGGCCGTAGACCGAAAACACCCAGGAGACCCGCAGGACCACGCCCTTCTCCCAGGCCAGGACGGCGGTCTCGCCGTCTCGCTTGGTGCGGCCGTAGACCGAGAGCGGGTTGGGCGGATCTTCCTCGCGATAGGGGCGGTCCAGCGTTCCGTCGAACACGCAGTCGGTGGACAGGTGAACCAGGGGCAGGCCGCGCGCGGCGCAGGCGCGGGCCATGGCGGCCGGTCCCAGGGCGTTGGCGGCCCTCGCCGCTTCCGGTTCGGCCTCAGCCTTGTCGACCAGGGTGAAGCCGGCGCAGTTGAGGACGAGATCGCAATCGGCCGTGGCGATCGCCTGCTCTACGGCCGCCTGGTCGGCGAGATCGACGTCCTGTCGTGAGAGGGCCTGCAGCACCGCGCGGCCGTCGGCGGCGGCGATCATCGCCTGGGCCACCTGGCCGGTCGCGCCGAACTGCAGGATGCGGATCACGCCGCCGTCTCGCTCCCTGCCGGCGCGGGGAAGCGGGGGCCCAGCCGCTCGCGCAGGAAGGCCAGCAGGTCGCCGCCGGTGAACAGGAAGCCTTCGACGCCGGCGCGACGCGCGGCTTCCATGTCGCTCTTCTTGTCGCCGACCATGACGCAGGCTTCCGGAGCCAGACCGCTCTCGGCCAGTCCCCGCAGGATCATGCCCGGGTTGGGCTTGCGATCGGGATGGTCGTCGTGACGATAGGCCTCGACCTCGGCGTTCTCGAGAAAGGGGCAGTGATAGAAGGCGGTGATCTCGCCGCCCAGCAGGGCCAGTTCGCGCTGCATGTGGGCGTGCAGGGCGTGGACCGCGTCCTCGCCGAAATAGCCCCGCGCGACGCCCGACTGGTTGGTGACGACGATCGAGCGCACGCCGGCCGCGGTCAGGGCCGCGACGGCCTCGCGGGCGCCGGCCACCCATTCCAACTTGGCCGGATCGTGGACATAGCCGTGGTCGACGTTCAGCACGCCGTCGCGGTCGAAGAAGACGGCTTTCAGTGGCGCGATATCGGACATGGCCCATGCCATTAGGGGAAGGGCGGACGTGTCACAAGCCGAGGGTTGCGTGGCGGTCGCCGGCCGCTAGAAACGCGGGAACCCTGGAGAACCGCATGACCGTCCCCGCCCGCCTCGTCAGCCTCCGCGACCGTCTCAAGGCCTGGGCGCTGCAGGACGCCTTCCCCCTGTGGTGGACGGTCGGGGCCGACCGGGTCAACGGCGGCTTCTTCGAGAAGATCGCGCAGGACGGCGCGCCGGTGGAGGCGCCGCGCCGGGCGCGGGTGCAGCCGCGGCAGATCTATTCCTACGCCGCCGCCGGCCTCCTGGGTTGGGACGGGCCCTGGCGCGAAGCGCTGGCCCACGGGCTGGATTTCTACCTCGCCCACTATCGCCGGCCCGACGGCTTCTTCCGCACCCTGGTCGCCTCGGATGGGTCGCCGCTGGACGACAAGGTCGACCTCTATGACCAGGCCTTCGGGCTGTTCGGCCTGGCCCTGGCCAGCCAGGCCCTGCCCGAGCGCGAGGACCTGCCGCGCATCGCGCTGGAACTGCGCGCCGCCCTGCACGCCGTGCTCAAGCACCCGGTCGCGGGCTTCGAGGAAAGCGCGCCGCCGACCACGCCGCTGCTGTCCAACCCGCACATGCACATGTTCGAGGCCAGCCTGGCCTGGGTGGAGGCCGGGGGCGACGCCGGCTGGCGGGCGATGGCCGACGAGATCGCCGAACTGGCGCTGTCCAAGTTCATCGATCCGGTGAGCGGCGGCCTGCGCGAATACTATGACGGCGACTGGAACCCGGCGCCGGGCGTCGCGGGCCGGATCGTCGAGCCCGGCCACCAGTTCGAATGGGCCTGGCTGCTGCTGCGCTGGGGCGCCCTGGCCGGTCGCGAGGACGCCAAGGCCGCCGCGCTGCGGATGATCGAGATCGGCAAGGGTCCGGGCGTCGATCCGGCGCGCGGCGTGGCGATCTTCGCCCTGCTCGACGACATGAGCGTGCACGACGACGTCGCCCGTCTGTGGGCCCAGACCGAATGGATCAAGGCCGGCGTCCTGGCGGCGGACGTGACGGGCGAGGCCGCCTATGCGGAAACGGCCGCCGATGGCGCGCAGGCGCTGCTGAAGTATTTCGACGTGGCCGTGCCCGGTCTCTGGCGCGACAAGCTGCAGGCCGACGGGACGTTCGTCGACGAGGCGGCCCCGGCCAGCTCGTTCTACCACATCGTCTGCGCCATCCTGGAGCTGGACAGGTACGTCACGAAAAGATCGTGACGAGCACGGTCGAGGGCTCGAAGGCCGTCACGGACTGACCCTCGGCCAGCGCGGCGAAGTCGCCCGGGGCGAGGTCGCCGGCGTCGGAGCGCAGCTGGCCCTGCAGCACCTGGATGCGCGCGCCGGGCAGGTCGACCTCGGCCCTGGGGGCCAGCAGCCACATCTCGACGCTGACCCTGGCCGACTTGCTCAGCACCCGGCGCTCGACGCCGGCCGTTTCGGACACCGGGTGGCGCTGGGCCAGGTCGCGGCCATTGGCTTTCAGGCGGTCGACCAGGGTCTTCACGGCCTGGGCGTCGTCGCGGCGACAGACCAGGACGGCGTCCGGCTCGGCGACGATCATCAGGTCCGAGACGCCGATCGCGCCGACGAAGGGGCCGGTGGAGCGGGCCAGCACGCCGCGGGTGTCGACCAGGGTGACGTCGCCCTGGGCGGCGTTGCCGTGACCGTCCTGGGGCGAGGCGCCCCAGATGGCGTCCCAGGCGCCCAGATCCGACCAGCTGAAGGCGGCGGGGACCACGGCCGCCAGGCTCGTACGCTCCATGACCGCGTAGTCGAGGGATTTCTTCGGCGCGGCCGCAAAGCTGGCGGCGTCCAGCTTCAGGCAGGCCTCGTCGGTATCGGCTCTTTCGGCCTTGGCCACGGCCTCGCGCGCGGCCCGCGCGATGCTGGGCTCGAAGGCCTCCAGCTCGGCCAGCATGGTCGAGGCCTTGAAGGCGAAGTTGCCGCTGTTCCAGAGATAGCCCTGGCTGACATAGGTCTTGGCCAGGTCCAGGTCGGGCTTCTCGACGAAGGCGGCGACCTTGAACACGCCCTCGGCGTCGAGGGCCGCGCCGGGGCGGATGTAGCCAAAGCCGGTGGCCGGACCGGTCGGCCGGACCCCGAAGGTGACGATCAGCCCCTTGCCCGCCGCCTGGGCCGCCAGCCGGGCGGCGTCCTTGAACAGCTCGACCTCGCCGACGTGGTGATCGGCCGCCAGCATCAGGGCGACGGCGTCGGGATCCAGCGCCTCGACATAGGCCGCGGCGGCGGCCACGGCGGGGGCGGAGTCGCGGGCCTCGGGCTCGACCAGGATGACGACCGGCGTCTCGATCTCGCGGGCCTGCTCGCGCACGAAGTCGATCATCGCCGCGCCGGTGACGATGATGATCTCCTGACCGTCGGCCAGGTCGCGCACCCGCAGCAGGGTTTCCTGGAAGCTGGAGTGCGGGCCCAGCAGCTTGAGGAACTGCTTGGGGCGATCCAGCCGCGAGGCGGGCCACAGGCGCGTGCCCGAACCGCCGCACAGGATCACGGGATAGAGCTTGGTCACGGGATCCTCTTATCGCGCGGTCGCCCCGGGGGCGACGCCTGCGCGCGCCTTATAGTGGCGACTTGGGCGGCATTGAGAAGCTTCAGCCTGGAATATTGGCCGAAAGCTCGGCCAGCCAGGCGTCGGCCCTGGCGTCCGAGGGCATGCGCCAGTCGCCGCGCGGCGACAGCGCCCCGCCCGACGAGATCTTCGGGCCGTTGGGAACGGCCGAGCGCTTGAACTGGTTGGCGAAGAAGCGCTTGAGGAAGAGCTCCAGCCACTTTCTGATTTCAGCCAGGTCGTAGGCGCGGCGGGCCGTCTCCGGCAGGCCGACCGGCCAGCCGCCCTTGGCCGCGTCATGCCAGGCGCTCCAGGCCAGGAAGGCGATCTTCGACGGCGCCATGCCGTAGCGGCTCATATAGAAGAGGTTGAAGTCCTGCAGGGCGTAGGGGCCCACGAAGCTCTCGGTGGCCTGGGTCTGCTCGCCGGGCACCAGTTCGGGCGAGATCTCGGTGGCCAGGATGTCTTCCAGCAGGGCGGTGGTCGCCGCATCCACGTCGCCGGAATGGGCCACGAAGCGGATCAGGTGCTGGATCAGCGTCTTGGCCGCCCCGCAATTGGGGTTGTAGTGGCTCATGTGGTCGCCGACGCCGTAGGTGCACCAGCCCAGCGCCAGCTCCGACAGGTCGCCGGTGCCCACCACCAGGCCCCCGTTGTGGTTGGCCAGGCGGAACAGGTAGTCGGTGCGCAGGCCCGCCTGCACGTTCTCGAAGGTCACGTCGTAGACCGGCTCGCCGCGCCCGAACGGGTGATCGAGGTCCTTGAGCATCTGGGTCGCGGCCGGGCGGATGTCGAGTTCGGCGGCGGTGGTCCCGATGGCGCGCATCAGGCCCCAGGCGTTGTCCTTGGTGCGGTCGGAGGTGGCGAAGCCGGGCAGGGTGTAGGCCAGGATGTTCGCGCGCGGCAGGCCCAGCTGGTCCATCGCCTTGGCCGCCACCAGCAGGGCCTGGGTGGAGTCGAGGCCGCCCGATATGCCGATCACCAGCTTCTTCAGGCCCGAGGCCTCCAGCCGCC
Organism: uncultured Caulobacter sp.; assembly: GCA_966252285.1. Lineage (GTDB taxonomy): Bacteria > Pseudomonadota > Alphaproteobacteria > Caulobacterales > Caulobacteraceae > Caulobacter. The sequence goes on along the minus strand of CBINOL010000091.1, from coordinate 1,311 downwards.
GGGCCAGGCCCTGGACCTGGATGTTGTAGGCCTCGTAGCAGTTCTCGCGCAGCTTGGCCGGATCCGAGGGCGTGAACGGAAAGCGCTCGACGGCCCGGGCCAGGGCCAGGTCGCCGGCCGGCGGGACGAACTCGAACGGGACGATCCGGAACGGAACGGCGGGCGGCGCGAGCATCATCGCGTCGCCGAAGCTGCCCACCCGCATGCGCTCCTGGCGCAGGCGCTCGACGTCGACGTCGGCGAAGGTCCAGGTCGGTCCGGTGGAGAAGCGCTCGGTCTCCGCCAGCAGGGCGCCCATCTCGTGGATGTCGAGGTGGCCGTCCCAGGCGACGTCGGTCGAGCTCTCGCCCGCGCCGGCAGCCGAATAGACATAGGCCGCGATCGCGCGGGCCGACTGGCTGGCGCACAGCAGGCGGCGGGTCTCGGACTTGCCGATGGTGATGTTGCTGGCCGACAGGTTCAGCAGGATCTCGGCCCCGGCCAGGGCCTGGGCGGTGCTGGGCGGGTTGGGCGTCCAGACGTCCTCGCAGATCTCGACGCCGACGGTGAAGTCGCCGGCCCGGAACAGGATGTCGGTCCCGAACGGGACGTCCTGGCCGGCCAGGCTCAGGGTCCTGCCGGTGACGCCGGCGCCGGGCGTGAACCAGCGGCGCTCGTAGAACTCGCGGTAGTTGGGCAGGAAGCTCTTGGGCGTGACGCCCAGCACGCGGCCGGCATGGATGGCGACGGCGGTGTTGTAGAGGCGCCCCGCCTCGCGCAGCGGGGCGCCGACCACGAACAGCGGGGAAAGCGTCTTGCTCTCTTCGGCCAGCGTGGCGATCGCCGCCTCGACGGCGTCTAGCAGCACGTCCTGCTGCAGCAGGTCGTCGATCGAGTAGCCGGTCAGGCCCAGCTCCGGAAACGCCATGACCGCCACGCCCTGGTCGTGGCCCTGGCGCACGAGGTCCAGCACGGCGCGTGCGTTGGCGGCCGGATCGACCAGCGTCACCTTCGGAACGGCGGCGGCGACCCGGACAAAGCCGTGACGATAGGGGGAGAAGAACGACGGGCTACCCACGCGGTCGACCTTTCGAGGTTATGCTGAAAATGAGCATAAGTCTGCGTCCAGCTATATCCGGTCCGCGCGCCGTTGCATAGCGGCCGCACACGGTGACGTTTCGGCCAGCTTGCTTGACCCTGGCGGCCTCGCATGTCACGTGCGGGCCGCGCAGGCGCCCCCGCCGCCCAACAGACATAAAAGCCGAAGAGCCAGATCTCATGCCCGTTTTGCCGATGAAGATGGCGGACGCCATCCGCGTGCTTTCGATGGAA
>CBINOL010000090.1:0-20979 GCA_966252285.1 uncultured Caulobacter sp. | reverse complement strand
CTCGAACGACGAGGTGTGCTTGGGATCGGGCCAGGCGCAGCCGGGGCAGTCGAAACCCTCGGGCTGGTTGGCCCGCATGAGGGTCTTGCCGCCCTCGACGATGGTCTCCTGGTCGGCCAGGGCGCCGGCCACGGCCTTCAGCGCGCCCCAGCCGCCGGCCGGCGCGTCATAGGGCTTCACGCCCGGAATCTTGCCCGAAGCGGGATTGGAATCGTCAGCCATTACGCTACCTCCAGCGCCGCCTCGACCAGCCGGTCGGGACGGGAAAACACCATGTGGCCGTCGGGCCTAGCCAGGGCGACCAGGGTCAGGCCCGACTCTTCGGCCCGGCGCACGGCTAGGTCGGTCGGCGCCGACACCGCCACGATCATCCCCGCCCCCATGCGCACGGCCTTCTCGACCATCTCGAACGAGCAGCGGCTGGTGACCAGAACAAAGCCGGCCCCGGCGTCCCGCCCCTCGCGGGCCATGGCGCCCGCCAGCTTGTCCAGGGCGTTGTGACGGCCGACGTCCTCGGCCAGCAGCTGAACCCGGCCGTCGACATCGCAGAAGGCCGCCGCATGGGTGGCCCGGGTGCTGCGCCCCAGGGCCTGGACGGCTTCGAGATCGGCCAGGGCCGCCGGCACCGCCGCATGGACGATGGCGACGCCGGCCGCCGCCGGCGGCAAGGGCCGCACCGCGTCGGCCAGCCGCTGCACGCCGCAGAGGCCGCAACTCGACCGCCCCTCAAGCTTGCGCGGCCTGGCCTTGCGACGAGCCGCGCCCTCGACGAGGCGCACATCGACCAGCAGGCCAAGCTCTTCCTCGCGGACCTCGACGGAAGCGATCTCTTCGGGCGCGGCGACGCCCTCGGTGATGGTGAAACCCCGCGCGAGGTCGGCCACGTCACGCGGCGTCGCCATCAGCACCGTGTGCGGTCGGCCATCGAAGGACAGCCCCACGGCGACCTCGGTCGGGGCCCAGCGCTCGATCGGCGCGGCGCGCCCGGGCGCGCGCCATTCCAAGGCAGGGCGAAGGCGGGCGGAAGCATCGGACATGGTCAAAAGACTACAGTTTGGGCGCCTGCGCCGCCATGGCGAAAGACGAACACGGGGTGTGGCTGCCGGGCCACGCGGCCAGTTTGCGTCAAGCACAACACAAAACGGCAATTTGCTTCAAAGATCGCGCCATAGGTTTCCAGCAGATATCCGATCCAAATAAAACCCTGCGGTATACGATTGGCGGTAAACCACATCCCGACGTTCTGGTAATTCATCGGAACGTTACAGAACTTTCACCTCACAATCGCGAAACAAACCCCGCCCATCCCTGCCCCACGGCGAAATTTTATTCCGCCACCATGGCCTTGGCTGCGAAGCCTTGGCGAATACTGGGGACTATGAATGGCTAGAAATACCTATCTGCTGGGCGCTTCCGCGCTCGTCATCGCCATGACGACCGCGCCGATGCTGGCGCAGGCCCAGACGACCGACGACGCCTCCGCCGTCGAAGAAGTGGTGGTCACCGGCTCGCGCATCGCGCGCCGCGACTACGTCTCCAACAGCCCGATCGTGACCATGGGCCAGGAAGCGATCGAGAAGACCGGTTCGGTCACGGTCGACACCCTGCTCAACCAGATGCCTCAGTTCGTGCCGGCCGTGTCGTCGACCTCGAACAACCCGTCGAACGGCGGCCAGGCCAACATCGACCTGCGCGGCCTGGGGACGCAGCGCACGATGGTGCTGATCGACGGCCACCGCGTGGTTCCGTCGAACTCGGACGGCACCGTCGACGTCAACATCATCCCCTCGGCCCTGATCCAGAACATCGAAGTGATCTCGGGCGGCGCCTCGGCGACCTACGGCTCGGACGCCCTGTCGGGCGTGGTGAACTTCAAGCTCAACAAGAACTTCACCGGCCTGCAGATGGACGCCCAGTACGGCATCACCGAGCAGGGCGACGGCAAGGAAAGCTCACTCAGCCTGACCGCCGGCGGCAAGTACGCCGAGGACAAGGGCCACGCCGTGTTCTCGGTCAGCTACTCGCAGCGCGGCGAGGTCTACAACGCCGCCCGCGACTTCGCGAAGATCTCGGGCGCCTCGTCGACCACCCCGTACGGCCGCTATGACGCCACCGGCACGAACCTGCCGAGCCAGGCCGCCGTCGACGCGGTGTTCGCCAAGTACGGCTACGCCGCGGGCACCGTCGGCCGCTCGGCCAACCTCGGCTTCAACAACGACGGCACGCTGTTCTACAACGGCGTCAACTACACCGGCTCGGACGCGATCGACTACTCGACGATCCCGGTCAACGGCACCTACAACACCGGCGCGCTGAACCTGCTGCAGCTGCCGCTGACCCGCTACTCGGCCTACGCGGCCACCGAGTACGAGGTCAACGAGCACGCCGAGGTCTACGGCTCGTTCAACTTCACCCACTACGACTCGCGCACCATCCTGGCCCCGTCGCCGGCGGCCAGCTCGACCGGCTTCTCCGTCCCGGTCACCAACCCCTTCATCCCGACCGACCTGTCGACCATCCTGGCCAGCCGCGCCGACCCGACGGCCGACTTCCTGCTGCGCAAGCGCTTCACCGACGTCGGCGCCCGCATCTCGGAAACCACCTTCAACGTCTTCCAGCTGGCCGGCGGCGTTCGCGGCGCGACCGGCTTCAAGGACTGGACCTACGACCTCTATGCCTCGTTCGGGCGTTCGGAGCAGAACGAGACCCAGTCGGGCAATGTCAGCCACTCGGCGGTGCAGACCCTGCTCGACGCGGCCGACGGCGGCGCCAGCATCTGCACCGGCGGCTATGACCCGTTCGGCAACAACGCCCTCTCGGACTCGTGCCGCTCGTACATCTCGCGCACGACCAAGAACTGGACGGCCGCCGAACAGCGCATGGTCGAACTGAACTTCCAGGGTGGCCTGTTCAACCTGCCGGCCGGTGAAGTGCGCGGCGCCTGGGGCGCGGACTACAAGTTCGACAGCTTCCAGTACGTGCCCGACAGCCTGCTCTCGACCGGCGACGTGGTCGGCTTCAACGCCGCCGACGCCATCGACGCCTCGACCGACGTCTACGAGCTGTACGGCGAAATCCTGGTGCCGGTCCTCAAGGACCTGCCGTTCATCAAGTCTCTGAACCTCGACGCCGGCTACCGGATGTCGGACTACCAGACCATCGGCACCGTCGGCGCCTACAAGGTCGACGGCGACTGGGAGGTCGTCGACGGCTTCCGCATCCGCGGCGGCTACCAGCGCGCCGTCCGCGCGCCGTCGATCGGCGAGCTCTACTCGCCGCAGAACCAGGACTATCCGTCGATCAGCGAAGATCCCTGCGCCTACAACAGCAGCTACCGGACCGGCTCCAACGCCGCCAACGTCCGCACGCTCTGCCTGTCGCAAGGCGTGCCGTCGGCGATCATCGACAGCTACACCTACGCCAACAGCCAGGTGAACGCCCTGACCGGCGGCAACCCGGACCTGAAGGAAGAGACCGCCAACACCTATAATGTCGGCTTCGTCTGGTCGCCGCGCTTCGACAACCCGCTGTTCGAACGCCTGTCGCTGTCGGTCGACTACTACTCGATCGACATCAAGGACGCGATCGGCACCATCGACGCCTCGACCGTGCTGGACAAGTGCTACAACGGCGACGCCAACAGCGCCTACTATTGCAGCCTGTTCTCGCGCAACAGCTCGACGGGCGAGATCGACACCCTCACCCTGACCAACCTGAACCTGGCCCGCTACAAGACCAGCGGCGTCGACTTCCAGGCGGACTGGGCCTTCGGCCTGGGCGCGGTCGGCCTCGACGACAAGTACGGCATGCTGAAGTTCAACGTGGTGGGCAACTACCTCGACAGCTTCAAGGTCCAGAGCCTGGCCGGCGAGGAGTTCCAGGAGCTGAAGGGCACGATCGGCAACACCTCGATCAGCTCGGTGGCCGTCTCCCACCCCGAGTGGAAGTTCGCGGCCTCGACCAGCTGGGTCGTGGGTCCGGTGGATGTCGGCGTGCGCTGGCGCCACATCGGCAAGATGGTCGACGCGGCCGACGCCTCGGAGAAGATCGACGCCGTCGACTATTTCGACCTGAACGGCAGCTGGCAGATCAACGACACCTACTCGATCCGGGGCGGCGTCACCAACCTGACCGACAAGCAGCCGCCGTACTTCACCTCGTACGTGCAGGCCAACACCGATCCGTCGACCTATGACGTGCTCGGCCGCCGCTTCTACGTGGCGGTGAAGGCCAAGTTCTAAGCCTTCGGGTTCAGGACGGGATCAGGCGGCGGGGTCGAAAGGCCCCGCCGCTTTTTCTTTGGGCGTTGGGATGCTCCCCCTGAAGGGGGAGCTGTCGCGGAGCGACTGAGGGGGAAGTGATAGCGCCGCCTCAGCCGCCGCTTCCCCCTCCGGCCCTTCGGGCCACCTCCCCCTTCAGGGGGAGGATCATTACTTCGGCGGCGTCTGGAACTTCTCGAACCAGGCCAGGATGGCCGAGGCCTTGGCGGCCGATTGCGAGGGCCGCACGGCCAGGCCGCCGTGGCTGGCGCCGGGCACCTTGACCAGGGCCGTGGGCACGCCGCGCAGCTGCAGGGCCTGGTAGTACTGCTCGGACTCGGCCACCGGCGTGCGCAGGTCCTGGTCGCCGACCACCACCAGCGTGGGCGTCTTGACGTTGCCCACCAGCGACAGCGGCGAGCGCGCCCAGTAGCCCTGCGGATCCTCCCACGGCATCTTGCCGAACCAGTACGAGGCCATGAAGCTGTACGCATCCGTGGTCAGCACCTGGCTGGACCAGTTGATCACCGGCTTCTGGGTGGCGGCCGCCGCGAAGCGGTTTGTCTTGCCGACGATCCAGGCCGTCAGGGCGCCGCCGCCCGAGCCGCCGGTGACATAGAGCCGGTCAGAGTCGACGAAGCCCTTGGCGATGGCCGCATCGACCGCGCTCATCAGGTCGTCGTAGTCGTGGCTGGGATAGTTGCGGTCGATCTCGTTGGCGAAGGCCTCGCCGTACGACGTGGAGCCGCGCGGATTGGCGTAGACCACCACATAGCCGGCCGCCGCGTAGAGCTGGTTGTCGGTCGAGAAGCTGGGGCCGTAGGCCGAGAACGGCCCGCCGTGGATCTCGAGGATCAGCGGATACTTCTTGGCCGGATCGAAGTTGGGCGGGGTGACGATCCAGGCGCCGATGTCCTTGCCGTCGAAGGACGACTTCACCGGCAGGGCCTCGACCTTGCCCAGGGTCTTGGCGCCCAGGAGGTCGGCGTTCAGGGCGGTCAGGCGCTTGGCCTCGCCGCCCTTCCTGGCGATGGCGATATCGGAGGGACGGCTGGTCGAGCCCTGGGTGAAGGCCACGGTCCCATCGCGGGCGATGCTGAAGGCGCCGCCACTGTAGGGGCGGTCCAGGCCCGCGCCGGTCAGGCCGGTCACCACCGTGTCGACCTTGCCCGACAGGTCGACGCGGGCCACCCGCACCGAGCCGTTCTCGTCGTAGGAGACGTACAGGCTGCGGCCGTCGGCCGACCACACCGGGTTGTCGATCGAGCGGTCGAGGTCGCCGGTCAGCGCCCGGCTGTTCCCGCCGTCGATGTCCATCACGTAGAGGCGGGTGTTCTCGTAGCCGCGGCGGCGGGCGTCGTCATAGCCGACATAGGCCACCTGCCGGCCGTCGGGCGAGACCAACGGATTGGCGTCGGGACCGACGCGAGTGGTCAGGGCCTTCAGCGAACCGTCGGCCAGGGTCAGACGCCAGATCTCGGCCTCGGCCGGGTTACGTTCCCAGCCTTCGGCGCGGTTGGCCGAGAACAGCAGGTAGCGGCCGTCCTTGGTGAAGGACAGCGGGCCACGGTCGTCGAACTTGCCGAAGGTCAGCTGGCGCGGCGCGCCGCCCTCGGCCGACACGGTGTAGATCTTGGAGAAGCCGGTCTTCAGCATGCCCTCGCCGTCGCCGCGGAAGGTGACGCGGGTCTCGACGGTCAGCGGCGGCGCCCACTTGGCGTTCTCGGGCTTACCCTCCGGGGCCGATCCCAGCTTGGCGCCGTCGTCGGCGGTCAGCATGGTGAAGGCGATGGTCTTGCCGTCGGGCGACCAGGTCAGGTCGCTGGGCGCCTCGACCAGCGTGGCCAGGCGCGCGGTGCGGCCAGTGGCGACCCACTGCACGTAGAGCTGCGCGCCGGCGTCAGGCGTCACCTGCACATAGGCCAGCCGCTGGCCATCGGGCGACCAGCGCGGCGACATCGCAGAGCCCTGCCCCGCCACCAGCGGCGTCTGGGCGCCGGTCCTGGTGTCGATCAGCCAGATCGAGCGCACGGCGCGGTCGACCATGATGTCGTTGGAGGCTCGGACATAGGCGATCAGGTCGCCGTCGGGGCGGATCTGCGGATCGGAGGCGACTTCCAGGCCGAACAGGTCGCGGCCGGTGAACAGCGCCTGAGGCGCCTCGCGCACGGCGGCGACGCCGGCCATCGGGCTCGCCGCCGCCAGGGCCAGCAGCGAAACGAGCAGCAGTTTGGTCGGGCGGCGCATGGGCGATCCTGGCGAAGCTTGCGAAAGAAGGGGTGGATACTGCCGCGCTAGCGCCCAGCGTCCACCCCTAATTCCGCGCCTCGCGCAAGGATCTTGCGCGGAGCCTTTAGCCCGCCTTCAGCGCCAGCGAAGCTGGCTTCAGGCCAGGAGCCGAGGCCAGCACCCGCACTTCGCCGGCCTGGCCGCGCTTGGTGCGGACGATCACCTGGGCCAGGCCGTTGAAGACCTTGCGCGCGCTGGCGACGTCGCTCTCGTGGCTGGTCGGGTTGCCATTGCCGACGCCGATCACCTCGCCAGGGCCGGTCACCGCGAAGGTGACCAGGTCTTCGGCCTTGGGCACGACACGGCCCTTGGCGTCGACCACCTCGACCTTGAGGATGCCGACGTCCTGGCCGTCGGCGGCGAGCGCCGAGCGATCGGTGGTCAGGCGCACGGCGGCGGCGGGACCGGCGGTCTCGCGGCGCTGGCGCAGGATCACCTTGCCGTCCTTGTAGCCGTGGGCCTCGATCACCCCCGGGGCGTAGGGCACCGACCATTCGACGTGATGGTTGGCCTTCACCTCGCGCATGCCCTGGCTCTTGCCGTTCAGGAAGAGCTCGACCTTGTCGCAATTGCTGTGAACCCAGACCGGAACGGGCTTGCCTTCCTGGCCTTCCCAGTTCCAGTGCGGGAACAGGTGCAGCAGCGGCTCTTTCCGCCACCAGGCGCGGTAGTAGTAATAGTTGTCCTTCGGGAAGCCGCAGGTGTCGAGCGCGCCGAAGTGCGAGCTGATGCTGGGCCAGCGGTTGAAGGGTGTCGGCTCGCCGCGATAGTCGAAGCCGGTCCAGATGAAGCCGCCGGCCATCCACGGACGGTCGGCCGCGTGGCTCCACCACTTCTCGGCCGTGGTCGCCCACCAGGGGTGGTCGGTGTCGTAGGCCGGAACGTAGCTCTTGGCGTCGCTGCGCAGATATTCGCCGCGCGTGGTGACCGTGCTGCCGCTCTCGCTGCCGATGATCGGCAGGTTCGGGAAGCGGGCGTGGAAGTCGTCCATCTTCTCGTGGCGGTAGTTGAAGCCGATGACGTCGAGCTCGGCGGTGATGCCGTCGCCGAAGCCTGAGTCCATCGCCGCCGTGACGCCGCGGGTCGGATCCAGGCGGTTGACCAGCCGGCGCATGGTCTTGGCCACCTTGCGGCCGCGCGCCGTGCCCTGCTGCGGCTCCTCGTTACCGATCGACCACAGGATGATGCAGGGGTGGTTGCGATCGCGGCGGATCAGCCGCTCCATCTCGTCCAGCGAGGTCGGGTCGCTGGACATGCGACGCGTCTCGGCGATGAACAGCATGCCCAGGCGGTCGCAGGCGTCCATCAGCTCGGGCGTGGCCGGGTTGTGCGAGGCGCGATAGGCGTTGCAGCCCATCGACTGCAGCTGCTCGATCCGCCAGGTCTGCAGGGTGTCGGGGATGCCCGCGCCGACGCCGGCGTGGTCCTGGTGGTTGCAGGTCCCCTGCAGCTTGACGTGCTTGTCGTTGAGGAACAGGCCTTCCTTCGGGTCGAAGCGCACCGAGCGCACGCCGAACGGCGTGGCGTAGCGGTCGACCACCGCGCCGCCGACCTTCACCTCGGTGACCAGGGTGTAGAGGTGCGGGTTCTCCAGAGACCACAGCACCGGATTGGCCAGGGTCACGGTCTGCGACAGCGACTGGCGCTGCCAGCCCGGCAGGCGGCCGGCCGCCGGCGCCACGGCCAGGGCCGGCTTGCCCGCGCCGTCGAGCACGGAGTGGACCAGGCTGAACTCGACGGCCTCGTCGCCTTCGTTGATCAGGTCGGTCTCGATCTCCAGCGTGCCGTCGACCTTGGACTTCACGAAGACGCCCCACTGGGGCACGTGCACCGGGGCGGTCTTGACCAGCCAGACGTGGCGATAGATGCCCGCGCCTTCGTAGAACCAGCCTTCGCCCAGACTGGCGTCGACACGGACGGTGATCAGGTTCTCACCACCGACATTGGCGATGTCGGTGATGTCGACGCGGAAGCTGGCGTAGCCGCTTTCCTCGCTCTCGAGGACGTAGCCGTTCACCATCACCACGGCGTCGCGCATCACGCCGTCGAACTCGATCGACAGGCGCGTACCGGTCTCGACGGCCGGCAGGGTAAACTTCTTGCGGTACCAGCCGATGCTGTTCTGCGGGAACTCGCGGCCGATCGCCTTGTAGCCGTGGGCGGCGCGCAGGTCCTCGTCGTCGGGCTTGCCGCTGGGCTTGTAGTCGAGGTTGTTCTCGAACGGCAGGGTGACGGCCCAGTCGTGCGGCACGGTCACCGGCGTCCAGGCGCTGTCGTCGAAGTCCTTCTGGGCGGCGGCGGCCACCCACCAGTTGGGCGCATCGGCGCCGGCCTTGGCATAGGTGCGCTGGTTGGCGCCGTAGCCGAAGTCGCGGGCGGGATCCTGAGCGTGGCCTAGGTGGAACTTCCAGTCGAAGTCCAGGCTGGTGCGCTCGCGCGGGCCCAGGTCGACGACAACCGGCGCGGCCTTCTTGGCAGGAGCGGCGGCGGGCTTGGCGGCGCGGGCGGAAGACGCGGCGGCGAAAGCGGCGACGCCGGCGGTGGCGGCCAGGGCTTGCCGGCGGCTGAACTCGACCATCGGGGACCTCTCATAAGCAAAAGAAAGGGGAGGAAGCGGCGAGGCTCCCTCCCCTAGCAAAGGATCGTCGGGGAGGAGTGACGTCCTGGAAAGAGTGCGAAATCCTGATCCTTCGACACGCTCAGGACGAGGATTTCGAATGCCGAAGCGATGCCATGGACCTCACCCTGAGCTTGTCGAAGGGCGAGGTCCACGCAAGGCCTCTGAACGTCTTAGAACTTCACCGTGACGTCCATCAGGAAGCGACGACCATAGATGTCGTAGCGGCCCAGACGGTTTTCGTCGCCGTCGCGGTAGGTGCGCATGGCGCGGTTGGTCAGGTTGTTGGCCTGGAAGCGCACGCCGACCATATCGTTGATCTGGTACGAGGTGCTGAAGTCCAGGGTCTTTTCGGTGCCCAGGGTCTGCAGTTCCGAACCGTTCCAACCGTAAATCACGGTCATCGGGCTGTGGTACTTGTAGCCCAGGCGGGCTTCGATCGGACCGTTGGAGTACCAGAGGTCGACCGTCGCGGTGTGCTTGGCCAGGCCGGTCAGCGACAGAGGCTTGGTCGACGGCGTCATCTCGTTCAGGTCGGAGTCGACGAAGGCGTAGTTCGAGTAGATGCCGAACTTGTCCAGGCCCGACGGCAGGAAGAAGAACGGCGTCTGGAAGGTCGCCTCGACGCCCTGGATGTAGCCGCCGCCGCCGTTGACCGGGGTGGCCACCGCGTAGGTCGTGCCGTTGTAGGTCTCGGGCGTCTGGGTCCAGCCGATGTAGGTGTCGACGTCCTTGTAGTAGTAGGCCAGGGCGACCAGGGCTTCCGGACGGAAGTACCACTCGCCCGACAGGTCGAACTGGATGGCCTTGAACGGCTTCAGGTCCGGGTTGCCGCCCGAGCCCGTGTAAGGCGCCCAGGTGCTGAGGGTCTTGCTGGCGCGCAGTTCGTCCAGCGGCGGACGGGCCACGACCTGGGCCAGGCCCACGCGCACCACCTTGCCTTCGCCGAAGTCGAACTTGGCGTTCGCCGACGGCAGGACGTCGGTGTAGTCGTTGTCGACCGTCACGGCGGTGAAGGTGCTGGCGCCGGCGTCCTGGCGGTAGCCGTCGCTGCTGGTCTTGGTGGTGACCACGCGCACGCCGACGTTACCCGTCAGCCACGAACCGGCGAAGCTGTCGGCGGCGAAGTTCAGCTTGGCGTAGGCCTCGCCGACCTTCTCGTTGACCTTCCAGCGCTGGGCCAGGTTGTCGCGAGCGTTGGCGTAGTTGAAGGCGTTGTCGCCGTAGATCGCACGGGCCACGGCGTCCAGGTCGCCGGTGATGATGCCCGGAACATTGAAGCCGCCGATGTTGTACGAGCTCAGCAGGCTGGCCGGCACGGTGGTCGACTGCAGGCAGTTGTCCCACTCGTCGCGCAGGTTCTTGTCGTAGATGTCGCTGACATTGCCCGGATTGGCGCAGACGAACCACTGGGCCTGGCTGTGGTCCTTGGTGCGATCCGACACGCGGAAGCCGAACTGCAGGCTCTTGAACGTGCCGCTCAGGTCGCGGGTGAAGTCCAGGGCCCCGGCGACGAGTTCGTCGTTCAGGTGCTCCAGGCCGTCGTTCTGGCCGCCGTTCTCGCTGACCTTGCCGGCCTGGGCCGTCTGGACCATCGAGATCGGGTCCTGCGAGGCGGTCACGAACGGCTTGGCGCCGGCGCGAACGTCATAGCTCAGCGACGAGGGCCAGCTGTCCATGCGGACGGCGCGCCAGTTGTTCTCGCGCTCGGCCTTCGAGTACGAGATGTCGCCGGCGACGGTCCACAGGTCCTTGGTCCACTTGCCGTTCAGGCCGGTGGCGAACAGGGTCTTGTCTTCGGTGTAGCGGGCCAGGACCGAGGTGATCGAGCCGTACGGCAGGGTCGCGGCGACGACGGTGTTGTTTTCCAGCACGTAGGACGCGCCGGCGCTGTTGTAGTCGCCCCAGTTGCCGTTGTTCCAGTTGCCGCGGTTGCGGGCGTAGACGGCCTGATCCTGGTCTTCGCGGATCTTGATGTTCGAGTAGAGGGCGTCGAACTTCAGTTCGAAGTTGTCGGTCGGCTTCCACTGCAGGCCGGTCGAGACGCCGTCACGCTTCTGCTCGAGCTTCTTGACTTCCAGCTGCAGGCCCCACGGCGTGGCGTCGGTCTTGCCGTCGCCGTTCAGGTCGCCGCTGTAGTCGCTGGCGCCGACGGGGGTGCGGATGTTGGAGTCGTTCCAGCCCCAGCCTTGGAACGACACGTAGCCGTTCTTCTGCTTCTGCGAGGTCAGGCCCAGCACCATGGCCAGGTCGTCGTTGAACTTGTGCACGAACGAGCCGCTGGCGCGGTAGCCGGTCTGGCCGTAGTCCGGGATGTCCTTGCCGCCGTCGTAGTAGACGGGGCCGGCGCGCAGCACGACCGACGGACCACGGTAGTCCAGCGGGTCGATCGTCTGGATGTTGATGGTGGCCGCGACGCCGCCGGCGATCAGGTCGGCCGACTGCGACTTGTAGACCTGCACGCCCTGCACGACTTCCGAGGGATAGACTTCCCAGCGAACGTTGCGGTCGGGCTCGGACGAGGCGACTTCACGGTTGTTGATGGTGCCCAGCACGAGGCGGGCGCCCAGGCCGCGGACCACCGCCTGGCTGTCGTTGCCGCGGTCGCGGGTGGCGTTCACGCCAGGCAGGCGGGCGATCGACTCGGCGATCGTCACGTCGGGCAGCTGGCCGATGTCCTTGGCCGAGATCGCCTCGACCACCTTGTCGGAACCTTGCTTCACGCCCAGGGCGTCGCGCAGGCTCTTGCGCACGCCGGTGACGACGACTTCCTCGACCTGGGTGTCGGAAGCGGGAGCGGCGTCCTGCGCCCAGGCGGCGGACGAAACGGCGAGCAGGCTCAGACCGCTGGCGGCGGCGAGCAGCATGGATTGTCGGGTCATCTAGTTCCCCCAATTCGGACGCGACGCCTTCTGCGGGCGTGGCTGTCTTCTGGTTTTGTGGAGAGGACCGGCGTCAAACGGCCGGATCAGTGGGGCGCGATGGTCCGCGCCAAAGGAACCGCGTCTCTGACGGACGCTGACGCGCCGGCTCTGCGGACCGGCGCGCCAGTGCTATTTATCATATCAATCGTATCTGACAAGCCGTCAGGGCTGGACCGGCAGTCGCAGCGCGCTGGGCTTGGCCAAGATGGTCGCGGTAACAGCCGAAGCCGACCCCACCGCTTCCGCCGTCGGGGCCGTGGCGACGGTCACCGAGGCGCCCGGCATCAGGCGCGTGCGATAGACGAAGTCGGCGCCCTCGCGGACCATCGGGCGCGGACCGGCCCCTCCCAGGAAGTCGCCGTCGATGAAGGCCGTCGCCTTGTCGCCGGCCACCACCTTGAAGGTCGTCTCGACCGGCATGGCGTAGGTCGTCGACAGCCACTTGATCCCTTGGACCGGCTGCCCCTTGAAGTCGAACAGGGTCGAGTTCTCCCAGTTCGAGCCCGTGCCCCAGCGGGTCTTGCACTTGGTCGAGACCCAGGCCGGCTCCCAGTAGAAGACGCCCGTGCCGCCGTTGGCGAAGACCAGTTGGGTCAGGTCGATCAGGTACTTCTTCTGACCTTCCTGCGTCGCCGGATAGCCGGGGATCAGCGAGTCCTCGCCCAGCAGGTTGGGCGAGCTGTCGGCGCCCTCGGTGGTGAAGGGATAGGACGTCTCGACCACCACCACGTCGGCCGCATAGGTGTGGCGCAGGCGGTTGATGGACTCGCCCAGCTGCGCCATCGAGCGCTTGGACCACTTGCTGTAGTAGCTGATGCCGATCATGTCGTAGTCGGTGACGCCGGCCTTGGCCGCCGCCGCGAACCAGTCTTCGACGGTGTCGGGCTGGGCGATGTGCAGCATCACCCGCGGGTTCTTCGAGCCCTTGGCGCCCGCGTCGCGCACGGCCTTGATGCCGGCGTTGAACAGCAGCGCGTTGCGCTCCCAGTTGATCGGGTCCTTGGCCTTTTCCAGCGTCGAGACGATCTCGCCGTTGGTCTCGTTGCCCACCTGCACGAGGTCGGGCATCAGCCCTTGCGCGTCGAGCTTGGTCAGGGTGTCGTAGGTGAAGGCGTAAAGGGCCTTGGCCTGCTCCGGCGTCGACAGCTTCTCCCAGGCCTTGGGGGCCAGCTGCTTCTCACCGTCGGCCCAGTCGTCCGAATAGTGGAAGTCGAGCAGCACCTGCAGGCCGGCGGCCTTGGCGCGCTTGATGCTCTTGGTGACGTCGGCGATGTTGGAATAGCTCGTCCACTGCGGGTCGTTCCACAGGCGGATGCGGGCGATGTTCGAGCCAGCGTCCTTGAAGAACTGGTACTGCTCGACGGTCTTGCCGCCCGAGCGGTAGACCGCGCCGCAGTCGTCCATCTCGTTGGCGTAGGAGATGTCGACACCGAGATAGGTCTTCGGCCCCTTGGCGGGTTCGGCCGCGACGGCGGCGGTGGAGGCCATCAGGCCGGCGATAAGCCCCAGGCCCAGCTTCCGAAGTTGTCCCGACATGGCGAATGCTCCCGTTCTGTCTTTCCCGGCCAATGAAGGCCCGGCCGGGATTTCGGCGCGGAATATCTTCGTATTGATATTACAAATCAACCCTCGGAACCGAGCGCGATCCTGACAAAGTTTTGCAGGGCGGGTGACGGCGTTTTCCCAGTAACCAGGCTGAGTTGCGCGATCGGCGTTCCGCCGGCGATGGGCCGGAAGACCACCCCGTCCAGCGCCAGGCGCGCCATCGAGACCGGCACGATCGACACCCCGAGCTCGGCCGCGACCAGCGCCACCAGCGACAGCATCTGCGGCGCCGGCTGGCCCAGAGTCGGCTCGAAACCGGCGCGCCGGCAGGCCTCGACCGCGGCGTCGAAGACCGTGGGACCAAGGCCGCGCGGCGTAAGGATGAAGGCCTCGCTCCTCAGGTCATGAAGATCGACCGCCTCGCCGGCCGCCGCCGGATGCGACGCCGGCAGCACCGCCACCATCTCCTCGTCGTCGAGGTCGTGCACCCGCAGTCCTGCCAGGTCGACGGCCCCGGGCCGCAGGAAGGCCGCATCCAGCGCCCCCTGCGCGACCTCGGCCGCCAGATGGGTGCTGTTTGTCTCGCTCAGCGAAAGCTCGACGTCCGGATAGCGCCGGCGATAGGCGCGCACCGAGGCCTGCACCGCGCGATTGAGAACGGCCGATCCCGTGAAGCCCAGGCGCAGCGAACCGCTCTCGCCCCTCGCCGCCTTCTGGGCCTGGACGGCCGCCGCCCTGGCCTGATCGGGCATGTTGCGAACGGCCGCCTGGAACGCCCTGCCCGCCTCGGTCAGTTGCGCCCCGGTCGGCAGGCGCTTGAACAGGGTCACGCCCAGCTCGACCTCAAGGTCCTTGATCTGCTGGCTCAGCGGCGGCTGGCCGATGCCGATCTTCGCCGCCGCCCGCGTGAAGTGCCCTTCCTCGGCGACGGCCAGGAAGTAGCGGATGTGACGCAGCTCCACATCATCTCCAAAAGCTATCGAAAATCCGATCGTCATATATTGGACTGTCAGGCGGCGGAGTTCTAGATCACCGCCATGACCGCCGCCGCCACCATCGCCGCCTCGCCCGCCAGGGACGCGGGACGTCTGCGCCGGATGTCGCTGGCGCTGTTCCTCGGCGGCTTCTCGACCTTCAGCCTGCTCTACTGCGTGCAGCCCCTGCTGCCGACCTTCGCGCGGACCTTCGGCCTGTCGCCGGCTCAGAGCGCCATGGCGCTGTCGCTGAGCACCGCCACCTTGGCGATCGCCATCCTGATGGCCGGCGGCGCGGCCCAGAGGCTGAACCTCAAGACGCTGATGTTCGGCTCCATGGTGCTGGCGGCCGCCTGCAACCTCGCCGCCGCCCTGGCCCCGACCTGGCCGCTGCTGTTGCTCGCCCGCGCCGCCGAGGGTCTGCTGCTGGGCGGCGTGCCCGCCGTGGCCATGACCTATCTGGCCGAAGAGACCGAAGCCTCGGACCTGGCCGCCGCCATGGGTCTTTACGTCGCCGGCACGGCCTTCGGCGGCATGGCCGGCCGCGTCGGCATGGGCCTCTTGCTGGCGACCTTTGACTGGCGCATGGCCATGGCCGCCATCGGGGCGATCGACCTGGTCGCCGCCCTCGCCTTTTTCGCCCTGCTGCCCCGGCCCCGCCACGTGCGTGCACCGGCGCCCGTGCGCCTCTCCGATCGCCTGCGAACCTGGAACGAGGCCTGGCGACGCCCCGGCCTGCTGGCCCTGTTCGGCCTGGGCTTCTGCCTGACCGGCGTGTTCGTGGCCTTGTTCAACTACGTCGAGTTCCGGCTGGAGGGCGCGCCCTATCACCTCAGCCAGACCCAGGTCGGCCTGATCTTCCTGGTCTACGCCTTCGGGGTCTGGTCGTCGTCGACCGCCGGACGGCTGGCCGAGCGCTACGGCCGTCGCCGCCTGCTGCTGGTCGGCCTGGCGGTCATCCTGGCCGGGATCGTCCTGACCCTGCCGGCCAGCCTGGCTTGCATCATCGCCGGCGTCGCGCTGGTCACCACCGGCTTCTTCATCGCCCACGCGGTGGCCAGCGGCTGGGTCGGACGCCTCGCTGGCACGGCCAAGAGCCAGTCGGCGGCGCTCTATCTGCTGTTCTACTATGCCGGCTCGAGCCTGGCCGGCGCGGTCGGCGGCTGGTTCTGGCGACACGGCGCCTGGCCCGCCGTCGCCGGCTTCACCGCCGCTCTCGTCCTGGCCGGCGTCGCCCTGGCCCTGCGCATTCCTCGGGAAGACCCGTCATGACCGACCGCCAGACCCTTGTCTTCCTGCCCGGCCTGCTGTGCGACGCCCGCCTCTGGCGCGACCAGGCCGCAGGTCTCGCCGACATCGCCGAACCGATCGTCGCCGACCTGACCCTGGATGACAGCGTCGCGGCCATGGCCCAGCGCGTGCTGGCCGCCGCCCCGCCCACCTTCGCCCTGGCCGGCCTGTCCATGGGCGGCTACGTGGCCTTCGAGATCCTGCGCCAGGCGCCGGAACGGGTCGAGCGCCTGGCCCTGCTGGCCACCAGCGCCGCGCCCGACACCCCCGCTCGCGCCGAGAACCGCCGCCGCGCCATGGCCGCGCTCGAGGTCGGCCGGTTCCTGGGCGTCACCCAACGGATGCTGCCGCAGTTGCTGCACGCCTCCCGCCTCGACGAGCCGCTGGGCGCCGAGGTCAAGGAGATGGCCGCCCGCGTCGGCGGACCGGCCTTCCTGCGCCAGCAGCGCGCCATCCTCGGTCGGCCCGACTCCTGCCCGCTGCTGCCCTCCATCGCCATGCCGACCCTGGTGGCTGTCGGCGATTCCGACCAGTTGACCCCGCCGGCCGAGTCCCGCGCGATCCACGCGGCGATCCCCAGCTCGCGCCTGCACGTCTTCCAGGACTGCGGCCACCTGCCGGCCATGGAGCGCCCCGAGGAAACGACCGCCCTGCTGCGCGCCTGGTTGACGGAGGCCTGAGATGATCCAGATCGACCGCCTCGACCACTTCGTGCTGACCGTCGCCTCCGTCGAAACCAGCGCCGCATTCTACGAGCGCGTGCTCGGCGCCGAGCGGGTGACGACGCCCGGCAAGCCGACGGCCGTCCGCTTCGGCCGCTGGAAGATCAATCTCCACCCGGACGACGCCCCCTTCACGCCCAAGGCCGCGCGAACGATCGCGGGCGCCGGCGACTTCTGCCTGATCACCCGCCAGCCGCTCGACGCGGTGATCGCCCACCTCGCCGAATGCGGCGTCGCCGTGGAACTGGGCCCCGTCGACCGCAACGGCGCGCTCGGCCCTATGACGTCGGTCTATTTCCGCGATCCCGACCAGAACCTGGTCGAGATCAGCCGCTATGCCGAGCGTCCCCTTCAACGCCTGGCGGTCTACGGCTCGCTCGCGCCCGGACGGCCCAACCACCATCACCTGGCGCCGCTGGGCGGAACCTGGACATCCGGCGTCGTGCGCGGCCGCCTGGTCGCCGAAGGCTGGGGCGCGACCATCGGTTTCCCCGGCCTCGTGCCCGATCCCGACGGCGAGGCGATCGCGGTGCAGGTGCTGGAAAGCGACGCGCTGGAAGCGCACTGGGCCCGCCTCGACGCCTTCGAGGGCGCCGGCTACCGTAGGGTAAGCCTCACGGTCGAAACCGGCGCCGGTCTCGTCGAGGCCTGGATCTACGTCCTGGCCTGACCTCCTGGCGGGCTCGTCATGCCACCGGTGGCAGCATCGGCCGACTCAATCCCCGAAAATCGTCGTTCGCAACCCTACGTTCCACGAAAGTTCCCCTTTACGTAAGTCACGAGGCGCCTGCCATCATCCCCCGCAACGATCAGCCGCGCAAAGCGGCGACGCTTTTGAGGAGGATACGAGTATGGCGGACGCCGTAGCGACGTCAGGCGCGAAGAACGGAGAGACCGTTCAGCGCAAGGACGCCTTGGTCATCGGCGCGGCGTCGGTGGGCACGGTCTTCGAGTGGTACGACTTCTACCTGTACGGCTCCCTGGCCACCTACATCACCCACCACTTCTTCTCGGGCGTGAACGAGACCACGGGCTACATCTTCGCCCTGCTGGCCTTCGCGGCCGGGTTCGCAGTGCGTCCGTTCGGCGCGCTGGTGTTCGGACGCCTCGGCGACCTCTGGGGCCGCAAGAACACCTTCCTCGTCACCATGCTGCTGATGGGCCTGTCGACCTTCGTGGTCGGCCTGCTGCCCAGCTATGAGCAGATCGGCGTCGCCGCCCCCATCGCGCTCGTCTTGATGCGCCTGCTGCAGGGCCTGGCACTGGGCGGCGAGTACGGCGGCGCGGCGACCTATGTCGCCGAGCATGCCCCGCACGGACGGCGCGGCTTCTACACCAGCTTCATCCAGATCACCGCGACCTTCGGCCTGTTCCTGAGCCTGGTGGTGATCCTGGCCACCCGCTCGACCGTCGGCGAAGACGCCTTCCAGGCCTTCGGCTGGCGCATTCCGTTCCTGATCTCGATCGCCCTGCTGGGCGTGTCGCTGTGGATCCGTCTGCAGCTGTCGGAAAGCCCCTCGTTCCAGAAGATGGTCAGCGAGGGCAAGGGCACCAAGCAGCCGCTGAAGGATAGCTTCGCCCGCTGGGGTAACCTGAAGATCGTCATCCTGGCCCTCGTCGGCCTGACCGCCGGCCAGGCCGTGGTCTGGTACACCGGCCAATTCTACGCCCTGTTCTTCCTCGAGAAGATGCTCAAGGTCGACGGCGCCACGGCAAACACCCTGGTGGCCGTCGCCCTGCTGATCGGCACGCCGTTCTTCGTGGTCTGCGGCTGGCTATCGGACAAGATCGGCCGCAAGCCGATCATCATGCTGGGCTGCGCGCTGGCCGCCCTCACCTACTTCCCGCTGTTCAAGACCCTGACCAGCGCCGCCAACCCGCAACTGGCGGCCGCCACGGCCTCGGCGCCGGTGACGGTCATCGCAGATCCGGGCGACTGCTCGTTCCAGTTCGACCCCGTCGGCAAGACGGTGTTCAACACCTCCTGCGACCTGGCCAAGTCGTATCTCGCCAAGGCCGGCGTCAGCTACGAGAACCAGCCCATCGCGACCGGCGAGATCGCCGAGGTCCGCATCGGCGAGACCACCCTGCCCTCGTTCCGCGGCGAGACCCTCTCCAAGGAGCAGTTCGCCGTCGAGAAGAAGGCCTGGGAGGCCAAGCTCGCGCAGGCCCTGAAGACCGCCGGCTACCCCGAGAAGGCCGACACGGCCAAGATCAACAAGCCGCTGGTGATCTTCGTCCTGACCCTGCTGGTGATCTACGTCACCATGGTCTACGGCCCGGTGGCGGCCATGCTGGTCGAGCTGTTCCCGACCAACATCCGCTACACCTCGATGAGCCTGCCCTACCACATCGGCAACGGCTGGTTCGGCGGCTTCCTTCCGACCACGGCCTTCGCCATGGTCGCGGCCACCGGCAACATCTACTACGGCCTCTGGTACCCCATCGTCGTAGCCGCCGTGACGGCGATCATCGGCATGCTGTTCCTGAAGGAAACCAAGGACGTCGACATCGAGGCCTAGCAACCTTGCGGGCGCTGTCTCTCGGCGACATCCTCTCGGGATGACCAGCCAAGAACAGCGCCTGCTCTCCGCCCTCGCCTGGATGTGCGCCCAGTATCTTGAAGACCGCGGCGGCGAACTCGACCATCTCAGCATGTCCGCCGGCGAACGCGCCGTCGGGCTCCTCGTCGACTACGGCCTGGTCGCACCGTCCGGGCGCGGCGGAACCTGGACGGAAGCGGGCCAGGCCCTGCTCGACCGTATCGACTGAAGCTATCCCCGCAGCGAGAACGGCACCCAGCGGCGGTCGTCCTCGAACACCTCGAAGGCCCGATCCACTGGCGGGAAGGCCCGCTGGGAACAGTCGTCCCGCTCGCAGATCCGGCAGCTGACGCCGATCGGAGCAGAAGGCCCGGCCAGATCCAGTCCATCGGCATAGACCAGCTGGTCGGCGTAGCGGGCCTCGCAGCCCAGGCCCAGGGCGTAGCGCCGCTCGGCCTGGCGATAGGCGCCCGACGGCTTGACCACCCCGCGCGCGATGCAGACATAGCGCACCGCGTCGGGCATCTGCGCCAGCTGCACAAGCCAGGCGTCGGGCCGGGCGAAGGCGTCGTGCACGTTCCAGAGCGGACAGGCCCCGCCGAAGCGGGCGAACTGCAAGCGCGTGGCGCTGTGGCGCTTGGTGATGTTGCCAGCCCGGTCCAGCCGCACGAAGTAGAACGGCACGCCCCGGGCGCCCGGCCGCTGCAGCGTCGACAGCCGATGGAACACCTGCTCCAGGCTGGTCTGGAACGACAGCGCCAAGCGCTCGATGTCGTGCCGGGCCGCCCGCGCCGCCTCGCGGAACCGCTCATAGGGCAAAACGAGCGCGCCGGCGGCGTAGTTCAGAAGGCCCGTGCGGCAGACCTTGGCGGCGCTGTCGCTGCGAAAGCCCGCCGCCGCCAGTTCGGCTTCGACGATGTCGGGCAGGGTCAAGGCGGCGATCTGATAGGCCAGCTGGAAGCTGCGCGTCGCCTCGGGATGGGCCGCGCCTATGGTCACCGTGCGGCTGGCGGCGTCCCAATGGCGCAGCAGGTCAGGCTCGTCACCGCGCACCACCCGCACGCCCAGGCGGTCGGCCAGATAAGCTTCCAGCGCCCGCTCGCCGCCTCCGCCGATCTCGGTCGCCAACCCTTCGGCGGCGACGTCCAGGCTATGGATGTAGTTGTTCTTGTAATGGAAGAAGTCGCGGACCTCTTCGTAGGGCAAGAGCGCGCTGGCCGCTCCGCGCTCGTCCAGCGACACGGCCTCCTCGGTCGCCTTCAGCCGCTCGTCGAGGCGGCGATAGGCGCGGTGCAGGTCGAGATAGGCCTTGGCGAGGTTGGGCGTATTGGCCACCGCCGCCTTGATCTCCGACAGGGCCGGCGCGTCACCGCCGACGGGCGCGTCGGCCGTGGCCTCGCGCAGGTCGGCGATCAGGCGCTGGTCGTCAGCGGCGTCCAGCGAAGCGGCGTCGACCTCGAACACGCGCATGACGTCGATCAGCACCCGGGCGGTGACCGGCCGCTGGTTGGCCTCGATCTGCGACAGGTAGCTGGCCGAAAGGCCCAGCTGAGCCGCGCAGGCCTCCAGCTTCCAGCCCTTGGCCTGGCGCAGCAGCCGCAGGCGCGGCCCGATGAACAGCTTCTCTCCCATTTCGCAACTTTGCTATTTCACAAGATGCAAGTTCGCAAGCCCTCGCCGCAGCCTCAATTTTCTTGAGACAGGAGCCCAACACCACGCAAAATCTCTTCTTTGCGACGTTCACAGCCCGGTCGGAGTAAGCCTTGCAACACATCCTGGAAGAGCTGGAGCGTCGTCGGGAGCAGGCGCGGGCCGG
>CBINOL010000089.1:0-21049 GCA_966252285.1 uncultured Caulobacter sp. | reverse complement strand
CGGCCGGCGAGGCGTTGATCAGGGCCAGGGCCTTGGCCCCGCGCTCGACATCGGTCTTCAGGAGGTTGATCCGCAGGTCGACCGGCGCGCGCTCGGACAGCGCGGCCATCTCGGCGACCTGATCGGCGCCCAGCGCACGGGCCAGGTGCGGCTCCAGCCAGTCGGGGTAGTCGCCGGCCACGGGCGCGGGCGCGCCGTCCAGCGACACGGGCTCCTTCAGGCGAGCCTGTTCGGTCTCGGTCAGCGCACCGAAACCGTGCTCTTCGGAAGCCGCCTCGGCGATGCGCTCGGCCGACCACTTCCAGACGAAGGCCAGGACGCCCAGCACCACGCCGCGCGCGGCGGCGTCGCCCATCATCCAGCCCAGCGAGCGCTTACGGCGCAGGGCGTCGAGCACCAGGCCTGAGACGAAGGCCCGGTCCTTGGAGCCGGCGTAGCGCGCGGCCTCGCCCCAGCGCTTGAGCGCCATTTTCACTGGAAAATGCCGCGTCTCGATCTCGGTCAGAACCTCGATCGCCGCGGAAACCCGTCCTCCGTCACGCATGGAGCTAAATCACCAACGCCAGAAGGACCAAGCCGAGGCCCGCCATCGAGGCGACCCAGACCAGGCTGCGAACGACCGGCACGCCGAACGCATAGAGAAAGACATAGACCGCCCGTGCGCCGACATAGAGCGCGGCGCCGGTTGCGGTCAGCGCGCCGAGCCGGCCGCCCAGATAGGCGACCAGCACGGCGGCGACGAAGAACGGGAAGGTCTCGCGGAAGTTGGCGAAGGCCCTTTCGAGCCGTCCGGCCATGCCGGTCAGCGCGACCGGCGTCTCCCGCGAGCCGACATTCCACTTCAAGCCGCGCTGGGGCTGCGCCGCCGCGCTGGCCCACAGAAGGTGGACCAACCCGATGACGACCGCGACCGCCAGCATCTTCAGCTCGAAGGCCATTTGCATGGCTTAGACCGCGCTCGGATAGTTGGGAGCTTCGCGCGTGATCATCACGTCGTGGACGTGGCTTTCACGCAGGCCGGCGCCGGTGATCCGGACGAAGCGGGCGCGCTCCTGCAGCTCAGGGATGGTCGGCGCGCCGACATAGCCCATGGCGGCGCGCAGACCGCCGACCAGCTGGTGAAGCACCGGCGAGATCGGACCCTTGAACGGGGTCTGCCCCTCGATGCCTTCCGGAACGAGCTTGAAGCTGTCGGTCACTTCCTTCTGGAAGTAACGGTCGGCCGAGCCGCGGGCCATGGCGCCCACCGAACCCATGCCGCGATAGCTCTTGTACGAGCGGCCCTGGTACAGGAACACCTCGCCCGGCGCCTCTTCGGTGCCGGCGAACATCGAGCCCATCATGGCGGTCGAAGCGCCCGCGGCGATGGCCTTGGCCAGGTCGCCCGAGAACTTGATGCCGCCGTCGGCGATCACCGGCACGCCGCTCTCGCGACCGGCGCGGACGGCTTCCATGATCGCGGTCAGCTGCGGCACGCCCACGCCCGCGACGATGCGGGTGGTGCAGATCGAGCCCGGACCGATGCCCACCTTCACCGCGTCGGCGCCAGCGTCGATCAGGGCGCGGGCGGCGTCGTAGGTGGCGATGTTGCCGGCCACGATCTGGACGCGGTTGGCTTCGCGCTTCAGGCGCGAAACCGCCGCGGCGACCTGGCTGGAGTGGCCGTGGGCGGTGTCGATGACGACGACGTCGACGCCGGCGTCAACCAGGCCCATGGAGCGCTCGAAACCGGCGTCGCCGACGGTCGAGGCCGCGCCGACCAGAAGGCGGCCCTTGTCGTCCTTGGCGGCCAGGGGGTGAGCCTGGGCCTTCTCGATGTCCTTCACCGTGATCAAGCCGACGGCGCGATAGGCGTCGTCGACGACGATCAGGCGTTCGATCTTGTGCTTGCGGAGAAGCTCGCGAGCCTCGCGGTGATCCACGCCCTCGCCGACCGTGATCAGGTTCTCGCGGGTCATCAGCGCCGAGGCCGGCACGTTGGCGTCGCCCTCGAAGCGCATGTCGCGGTTCGTCAGGATGCCCACCAGCTTGCCCGTGTCGCGCTCGACCACCGGGAAGCCCGAGATCTTGCGACGAGCCGTGATCTCGCGGATCTCGGCCAGGGTCGTGTCGGGGTGGATGGTCAGCGGGTTGATGACCATGCCGCTTTCGTAGCGCTTGACCTCGCGCACCTGGTCGGCCTGCTCCTCGTTGGTGAGGTTGCGGTGCAGGATGCCCAGACCGCCGGCCTGCGCCATGGCGATGGCGAGACGGCTTTCGGTGACCGTGTCCATGGCGGCGGACACGAGCGGGATGTTCAGACTGATTTCACGCGTGAACTTGGTCTCGGTCGTCACTTGCGTCGGCATGACGTCGGACGGACCAGGTTCGAGCAAAACGTCGTCGAAGGTGAGCCCTTCGCGAATCTCCATCGGATTCTCCATTTTGCGGCGCTCGTATAGTCGCGAGGCGGGCGTTTGTCGAGGCGTGGAGAGCGCCCTGCGGCATGAAATCTGCGCCTTCAGGCGACAGGATGAAATTCCACCCCTAGATCCCGCGCCACACCATCTAGGCGCTGATCCCGCGTCCAAAGACGAGCGCCGGCGGTCAAACACACGGCCGCCAGAAGGTGCGCATCGACATGACCAATCCCGCGGCCGTAGAGGCGATGGCTTTCGATGAAGTCGAACACCTCCGCATCGGTCGCCGAGGTCGCCATCGGCATCTGCCGCAGCGCTTCCAGAAATGCCGTTCGGTTCTTGAGATTGCCGAGCGCCAGTTCCCCGACGACGAAAGGATGAGCGAGCACCCTGCTGTCTTCCAACAACCGCACCAGTACCGGATCGGCGGCGCGCAAATGCGTGACCCAGACCGAACTATCGACCAGGATCACGCGGCTCCAGGCCTCCGACGAGAAACAAAATCGAGATCCGGTTCACTGCTGCCCAGCAGCGCCAGTCGACGTGCGCTTTCGCGCTCGACAAGCGCTTTAAGGGCCTCGCGCACCAGCGCCGCCTTTTCCTGGATGCCTGTGAGAGCGGCGGCGCGGGCCAGCAGGTCGTCGTCCAGGGCCAGTGTCGTGCGCATGCGGCGAACTCCTTATGGCACTAAATCTAGCATCAAATGGCGCCGCTATCCATGCCGAGCCTGTCAGAGCGCACTTTCGTTAGTGGCCGTCGAACGCCTCGCAGGCCTTCGCCCGCGAAACGAAGCCGAGCAGTTGGAACCCTTTACCGGTCCAGAGATAGCGATAGACTCCCGCGCGGGCCTGGTCCTCTCGCGGCGCGCCGGCCAGCACGAGCACCCGGCTGCCGCGCTCGAAGTTCACGCCGTGGAGCATTC
The DNA here is from genome assembly GCA_966252285.1 of uncultured Caulobacter sp. Lineage (GTDB taxonomy): Bacteria > Pseudomonadota > Alphaproteobacteria > Caulobacterales > Caulobacteraceae > Caulobacter. Next base: position 17,728 of record CBINOL010000089.1, on the reverse strand, counting down.
CACCCACGCCATTGGTATCCATGTAGTCCGCGCCGGACAGTTTCGAGACCCGGCCCGTCCGGGCGTCCACCGCCGCCCAGGCCACGCAGGAGGTCCCGCAGCCCCACTGGACGATCGTCATGTGACCCGCAAAGTTGGGCCCCTTGGCCGCGCCCTCACGCAGCGCGGTTCGAAACAGGCGCTTGTCGGGCGTATCCAGCACGGGCTTGGCGGGAACGCCGCTCCAGGCCTCGGCCGGATAGCCGTCGAACCGCAGGCTGTCGCGGGCGGCGGTTTCGGTAATGACGCAGGCCGACGTCGATGTGGCGGCCGCGATCATCAATGAGACCAACGCAGCGACCATCGGACGGCTACCTTCCCTTGAACCCCGTCGCCACGAGGAAGACCTCGGAGCTGTCCTGGCGGCTGGCCTTGGGCTTGAAGTGCTGGACCTTCTCGAAGTTCTTCTTCAGCCGGGCGATGACCTCGGCGGTCTCGCCGCCCTGGAAGGCCTTGGCGACGAAGGCGCCGCCGGGCTTCAGGGTCTCGATGGCGAACTCGGCGCCGATCTCGATCAGGCCGACGATGCGCAGGTGGTCGGTCTCGCGATGGCCCACGGTGTTGGGAGCCATGTCCGACATCACCAGATCTGGCGCGCCGCCCAGGAGCTCGATCAGCTTGGGCGGACAGGCCGGGTCGGTGAAGTCCATCTCGATGATGTGGGCCGGCTCGACCGGATCGACGTGCAGGAGATCGACGCCCACGAGCTGGGTCACGCCGCGCTCGACCGCGATCTGCAGCCAGCCGCCGGGCGCGCAGCCAAGGTCGATGACGCGCGCGCCTTTCTTGAAGAAGCGGAACTTCTCGTCGATCTCGCTGATCTTGAAGGCCGCGCGGCTGCGATAGCCGAGCGCCCGGGCCTTGGCCGAGAACGGGTCGTTGATCTGACGCTCCAGCCAGGCCTGCTGGCTGGGCGTGCGGCCATCGGCGGTCTTGAGGCGCGCGGGCTTGGCGCGGCCGTCGGCATTGCCGCCTGTGGGCGGCTTGACCATCCGGCGGCGGGGGATTTCGTCGTTCATGCGTTCACCGTTGGGGCCGAACCGGCTCCGCCGCGCCGCCGGCGGCGGGGGCGCTTCTGCCGATCCGACATCAGAGACATCAGTAGCCCCTCTCTAAGCCCTCGGTCGGCGACTCGCACGCGCGAACATGGCCAAAGCTCTTGAACGGCTTGAAGAATGGCCGCGCCGGCCAGCACGAGGTCAGCGCGATCGGCGCCGATGCAGGGCTCCAGCGCCCGCTCCTTGGCGGTCAGTTGCAGCAGCCGTCCGGCCGCCGCCTCGCAGTCGGAACGCTGCATCCAGAGGCCGTCGACGACGTTGCGGTCGTAGCGCGGCAGGCCAAGGTGCAGCCCCGCCAGACTGGTGATCGCGCCCGAGGTGCCGACCATGTGGGCGCGGCCGGCGTCGAAGGTCTTGCGCATGGGCGCGGCGTGCGGGAAGGCCGAGATCTTCGACTTCACCTCCTCGACCATGGCCCGGAACCAGCCGTCGTCGGCCCGCTCGCCCTCAGGGAAACGCTCGGCCAGGGTGACGACGCCGATCGGAATGGACAGCCAGGCGCGGATCGGCAGCTTCCAGGCCTCGAACTGACGCGGCTTGGCGTCGAGCCCGCCGCCCTTGAGGTCCACCCACGACAGCTCGGTCGAACCGCCGCCGACATCGACGACCAAAGCCGCGTCGGCGTCGCGGTCGAACAGGCTCATGCAGCCGGCGACCGACAGCTGGGCCTCTTCGCGCGGCGTGATGATCTGAAGGCGAAGGCCCGTCTCCTCGGCCACCCGACGGACGAACTCGGTGCCATTGCTGGCGCCGCGACAGGCCTGGGTCGCCACGGCCTTGACCCGGATGGCCCGGCGGCGACGGATCTTTTCGGCGCAGACCTTGAGCGCGGCCATCGACCGCTCCATCGCGGCGTCAGACAGCTGGCCGGTCTGGGACAGCCCCTCCCCCAGCCTGACGATACGGGAATAGGCCTCGATGACGCGGAAGCCGCGCGGCGAAGGCGTCGCCACCAGGAGGCGGCAATTATTGGTTCCGAGATCGAGCGCCGCATAGCACGGCTGCTCGCCCGGAGACCGGCGCGAGCCCTGACCACCCTGGCCACGGGGTCCGCCGGGCGCTCTCGGCGCCTCCGACATGGTCGTTCCACCTGTCTCGCAGGCGATTCGTCACGAACCGCCTCACTTCGTCGAAGACCATAGCAACCGTGTCGATGCACCGGAAGGCGGCGTGAGCCTGCAATGAACGCGGGTTACGTTCAGGATTCAGTCAGGAGACTCGTCGTAATCTCTTCATCATGAACGAGAGACTCGCCAAATTTGCGATCGGCCAGGTCGTCAGACACCGCATCTTCCCCTTCCGGGGCGTGGTGTTCGACGTCGACCCGGTGTTCGCCAATACGGAAGAGTGGTGGGAGTCGATTCCCGAGGACATTCGTCCGTCCAAGGACCAGCCGTTCTATCACCTGCTGGCCGAGAACGACGACAACACCTACGTCGCCTACGTGTCCGAGCAGAACCTGCTGCCCGACGACAGCGGCGAGCCCGTGCATCACCCGCAGGCGTCGCTGATCTTCGAATCCTTCGATCACGGCGCCTACAAGCTTCGTCCCCGGATCTCGCACTGAGGGCAAGGCCTGACCGCCGACCTGGCGGTTGCGCGCAAAAATCGAACGAAACTTGCCGCGATCCGGGCGTAACGTCGTTTCATGAGCGCAGACGGTTTCAGCGGCGGGCCGCCCCCAGGGGCTCGCCCCGATTGGACGATCGATCAGGGCTGGGAAGCCTATAGCCAGGCCGAGCACGACGTCTGGATCACGCTCTACGAGCGCCAGGCCAAGGTGCTGCAGAACCGAGCCTGCGACGAGTTCCTGCGCGGCCTGGACGCGCTGGACCTGCACCGCACCGGCATTCCCGACTTCAACCGGATCAACGAAGAGCTCCAGCGCCTGACCGGCTGGAGCGTCGTGGCCGTGCCGGGCCTGGTGCCCGACGACGTGTTCTTCGATCACCTGGCCAATCGCCGCTTCCCGGCCGGCCAGTTCATCCGCAAGCCGCACGAACTGGACTACCTGCAGGAACCGGACGTCTTCCACGACGTGTTCGGCCACGTGCCGATGCTGACCGATCCGGTGTTCGCCGACTACATGCAGGCCTACGGCAAGGGCGGCCAGCGCGCGCTGGGCCTGGGCCGGCTGGCCAACCTGGCCAGGCTCTACTGGTACACGGTCGAATTCGGCCTGATGGCCACGCCGGCGGGCCTGCGGATCTATGGCGCGGGCATCGTCTCCTCGCGCACGGAGTCGATCTTCGCCCTTGAAGACCCCTCCCCCAACCGGATCGGTTTCGACCTGGAGCGGGTGATGCGCACGCCCTACCGCATCGACGACTTCCAGCAGGTCTATTTCGTCATCCCGTCGATCCAGACGCTGCAGGAAGTGACCCTGCGCGACTTCTCGGCGCTGTACGAACGGCTGGCCGGCGCCGGCGACATTGGCATCGCCGAGATCGTGGGCGCCGACCAGGTGCTGACCCGCGGAACCCAGGCCTATGCGAAGGCCGGCGGGCGGCTGGCCTCGACGGCGGGTTGAGCCCGCAGACCGAACAGCACCCGTACGCCCGGAATGCGCCTGACGATCTCGTAGGTGGCGAAGCAGGCGCCGAAGGTGCCCGCGACCAGGATCAGCGCCTCCAGTCCCTGCGGCAGCCCCAGCCTGGCCAGGTGATGCGCCAGGACGACCGTCACGGTCTGGTGGCAGATGTAGAACGGGAAAACCCCCAGGGTCAGGTAGCGCAGCACCGGTCCGCCTCTGTTCAGATGCTTGGCGCCAAAGCCGAGAATGGCGGCGATCGCGCACCATTGGTCGACCGCATAGACCCCGCGCATGGCCAGCCGCAGCCCCTCGGCCGGGTCGCCTTGCCGGTAGATCCAGGCGTAGGTGGCGAAGGCTGCGTAGGCGGTCAGGGCCAGGATAAGGGCCGGCCAGCGCATGGCGATCAGCCGCTCGCGCAACGCCGAGGACTTGGCCAGCCCAAAGCCCAGCAAGAATGCGGCGAACGAGATGGCGTGATTGTACCAGTCGTCGACCAGGGCGTGGGTGATGTCGAAGATCGGAAACAGCGTCGCACGGGCCAGCGCCAGGAACACGATCGGCAGGACCAGCAGCCAGGGGCCGGCCAGCACCCGCTCGCAGGCCGCCTGCACTCTCTCGGCCAGCCTTGGAACGATCGCCAGCAGCAGGGCTAGCACCAGCGTGTAGACCAGCAGGTAGGCGACGAACCACATGTGGTTCCAGGTCGGGGTGATCAGGCAGTCGCCGTCCTCGCCGCACCAGCCGCCCGAGGCGGTCAGGTACTTGGCCCAGAAGGTCGGCCACGGATCGACGCCGAACGGCGCCCGCGGATGGGCGGCCACGTACTCGGCGACCTGATAGTAGGACTGCGGCGGCACGATCACGGCCATGGCCAGCAGCAGCGGCGGCAGAAGCCGCCCGATGCGCGCGCCCGCGAGCTTCCCGACGCTGACCTTGTCGGCCATGAAACGCGTGGCCGCGCCCGAGACGAGGAACAGCAGGGTCAGCCGCCAGGGGTTGGTCAGCATCATCACCGGCTCCAGCGCCGGGATCGGATGGGGCGACTTCACGTGCCACTCCCAGGGCACGTAGAACATGCCCACGTGATACAGAATCAGCAGGAAGAACGCGCCCACCCTGATCCAGTCGAGGTCATGGCGGCGGGCGAGGTCCTGCGAAGGCGAAGGGGACATTGCGGTTGGTTCCGAACGATGGCGTCGCCGGGGAGAAGTCCGCGCCGGCCGCCGCACGCCAAGCCCCGGGTGACGAACGGCGCCCTGCCGGTGACGCCGCTGCGCCCTCCGGGACGAACGGCGCGCGCTGGGGGATGAGCGGCGCCGAGCGCCGCCTGTTGCTGCGCGGCTGGCTGTGCGGCCTGGCCATCGTCGCGGCCATCACCGTCATCAACATCCTGACCATTATCCACGACGCGCCGCGGCTTGGCCCCTGGCGGCCGGCGATCTGGGAGGTGTCCAGCGGCCTGGTCACGGTTCTGATCATGCTGCTGCCGGCCGCCGTCGCGCTCTGGACGCATCGGACGAGGCCCTCCCTGGCCCGCGCCCTGCCGGTCCACGCCGTCGCCCTGCTGGCCTACTCGAGCCTGCACGTGAGCGGCTTTGTCGTGCTGCGGAAGATCGCCCATCGCCTGATCCTGGGCGAAGGCTACGATTTCGGGCCGATCGGACCGGAGTTCGTCTACGAGCTGCGCAAGGACGTGATCGCCTATGTGCTGGCGTTCGTGGTGTTCTGGCTGCTGGCGCGGATGGCCCGCGACGCCGCCGCCGAGGCGCCAGTCCCAACCGCGGCTCCGGCGCCTTCGCCGGCGATGTTCGACATCCGCGACGGCGCACGGCTGGTGCGCACGCCGATCGCGGACATCCTGGCCGTACGCTCGGCCGGCAACTACGCAGAGTTCCTGCTGGCCGACGACCGACGACCGCTTATGCGGTCATCGCTGACGGCGCTGGAGACCGAACTGGCGACGCAAGGCTTCGTGCGCACCCATCGTTCCTGGTTGGTCAATGCAGCACGCGTGACGGGGCTGCGGCCGGAAGGATCGGGCGACTACACCGTAGAGCTGGGCGCGGTCGAGGCGCCGCTGTCGCGACGGTATCCCGAGGCGCTGGCAGCGCTGCGGGGTTAGGCCTTCACCGCCCAGAGCAGCTTTTCGACCTGTCCCTCGCCGCCGGCGATCGGGCTGTCGGCGCTGTCGCGGACGGTCCAGCCAGACACTTCCAGAAACGCCGAGACACGCTCGACGCAGGCGGCGATGACCTCCGGATCCTTGACCAGCCCGCCCTTGCCGACGTTCTCGCGACCGGCCTCGAACTGCGGCTTGACCAGGGCGACCAGATCCGCGCCAGGGCGCGCCAGGCCCAGCGCCGCCGGCAGGGCCTTTTCCAGCGAGATGAAGCTGACGTCGGTGACGACCAGATCAACGCCGTCCGGCGCGTGTTCCGCACCCAGAGCGCGGGCGTCCAGCGGCGACAGGTCTTCGACGCGCGGATCGCTCTTCAGGCTGGAATGCAGTTGATCCCGGCCCACGTCGACGGCCAGGACCCGCGCCGCGCCTTTCGACAGCAGGACCTCGGTGAAGCCGCCGGTCGAGGCGCCGACGTCGATCGCGGTCCGGCCTTCGACCACGACGGGCCACAGCTCCAGCGCCCGAACCAGCTTCAGCGCGCCGCGCCCGACCCAGGGATGGGCGGCCTCGGCGACGATGTCTGAAGCCTCGTCGATCGCCTCCGAAGCCTTGGCGACCACCTTGCCATCGGCCGTGACGCGGCCGGCCTCGATGGCGGCGCGCGCCTTGGCGCGGCTGTCGAACAGGCCCTTCTCGACCAGCAGGATGTCGGCGCGTTTTCGGCTCATCAGCGCCTGATAGCAGACTCGTCGGCTTGCTTCCTCAATCAGGCCGCCTCGGCGTCGTTGGCGGCCAGGCCAAGACGGGCGACGGCGGCGTCCATGGACGCGCCGCGCGGTACGACGACCCACTCGCGGGGCTTCGAAGCGTTGACCGCCACCACGGCGTCCTTGGGGCAGACGTCGAAGCAGCCGACCTCGATCACCGCCAGCGGCGCCTTGCGGTCCTTGCCCTTGCCGCCGCCTGAGGCCTTGCGCAGAGCCTTGGCGAAGCTCTGCTCACCGTCCTTGCCGAAGCCGCCGTCCAGCTTGCGCGAGCACTTGCGGCAGACCAGAACCACCTCGTTCCAGTCGGCGCGCACGCGCTTGATCGGCCGATCCTTGCTCACCTGGAGCCTTTCCGTTTCAGGCGCCCTGCCCGCGCCTTCGACATGGGAAGTCGCCGCCCGAAGTGCTAGAGAGCCGCGCTTTCAATGCTTCGGAGGCTGTCATGGCCCGCAATCTCAAGGGCGAGCTTCTGCCCAAGGCCGCCGACCCGACCGCCGCCGACGACCTGGCCTGGTTCACCGCCAAGGCCGACCGCGCCTTCCGCCTGCGCGATCCGGCGCCGCTGGAGTTCGGCCCGCTGGGCGATCCGGGCGACGGCTTCAGCTGGCGCGTACTGGTGGCCCGCCTGCCCGACGGCGGCCGCCTGCGCCTACCGATCTCGCTGGCCTGGGACCTGCACAACGACCACGCCAAGGACCAGCACCTGTCGATGCTGTTCGACCAGGTCGCGCCGGCCGAGGCCAAGGCGGCGTTGAAGAAGAAGGCCAACTAGCCTTTGCGCATCCACGCCGCGACGGCCCACGAGTGGGCGTCGTGGCGCAGCGCGACCACGGCGTCGCGCGGATCGAGCCAGACCAGCTTGTGGTCGTCCTCGACCTTCAGCTCCGGCCGCTCGCCGGCCAGGACCACGGCATAGATACCGCCGTAGTTTCGCACCGGCTGGCCGTCGGACTTCAGGAACGGCTGGGAGACGTCGACCACGAGCGCGCCGATCTCGACCACAAGGCCCGTCTCCTCGCCGAATTCGCGGATCAGGGCCTGGGTTTCGGTCTCGTCGCCATCCACCGCGCCGCCCGGCAGGTCGAAATAGGGCGCCTTGCCGGGCTTGGTGACTTCCACCAGCGCGATTTGCCCCCGCGCGTTCTCGGCGATGCCGAAGGCGGCGTGACGGTCGCCGTAGTCCAGCGACGCGTCGGGGGCGTAGAACGCGATCAAGCGGTCAGTCCTTGCCGAACAGGTCGTTCCAAGGATCGGCCTTGCCGCTCTCGACGTCGGCGACGCTGATCTCGGGGCGATAGCCGATCTTGCCGTCGGCGCTGGCCTTCCAGGCCATCGTGACCATGTCGCGCAGCTCGGCGGCGCCGGCGGCCAGGCGCTCGTCGACGAAGGCCTTGGCGCGCGGATCGGTGGCGACCATGCCGCCCGACTTCTCGAGCTGATAGAGCGGCTCTGTCAGCTTCCAGGTCGTGGTCAGGTAGCCGACCATGCGGGTCTCGTAGCTGCAGGCGCAGTCGCGCAGCGCCGGCATCTTGGCCTTGACCTCGTCGTCCTTGGCCACGGCCTTGACCAGCGGCCCCTCGAAGGCGCCGTGCGTGCCGCGGCTCTGGGTGTAGCCGTTGGGGTTGGGATAGTCGCCCCAGCCGTTGTAGTGCACGCTCATGTGCAGCGGCTGGCTGCCGTCGCCGATGTAGTGGGCCCAGACGCCCAGGTCGCGCAGCAGCAGCTCTTCGCGCCGCTTGAGGTCGGCGGCGTACCAGGCCTTCTTCTGGGCGTCGGTGGTCTGCTTCTCGGCGGCGACCAGGATGCGCCAGTAGGTGAAGTCCTTCACCAGCTGCTGATAGCCGTCGATCATGGCGTACGGCAGATAGCCGGCCTTCCATTCGTCCTGGCCGACCGCCCGCAGGGCCGTGGCGTAGTCGGCGCGGGTCGCCGGCAGGGTCTCGACCGTGAACTTCGGACCGCCGAACATGCGGCCCTCGTCGTCGAGGTCGAGGAAGTGGGCGGCGTCGCGGTCGTGATCGTGCACCTTGCCCGAGCCCTTCCAGCGGTCGGGCTCGCGGGCGTACTCGCCGATGGCGGCCACGCCGTAGGGGCTGCGCACGAAGGCCGGCACGTCGTCCGGCAGGGCCTGGGCGCCCAGCACCCCGATCATCCGGTGACCGGAAGCGCCCCAGGCCAGGGCCGACTGGGCCGGCGCCGCCACGACGGCGGCCAGGACGAGAACCTTCAAAGTAGAAGACGGCGACTTCATGCGCGCTCCGAAGACTTAAGCGATGCCGAGGGCCGTCTCGACGCGGCCGACCCAGGCCTTCACGGCCGGATAGCGCGCCAGATCGAAACCGCCCTCGTGGGCGACACGGGTGTAGGCCACCAGCGCGATGTCCGCCAGGGTCAGGCGATCGCCGACCAGGAAGCCGTTCTCGGAGAGCCCGTTTTCCAGGCGCGCCAGAGCCGCACGGCCCCGCTCGACCAGCTTGCCGTCGAGGCTATCCACCGCCTTGCCCATGTAGGCGACCTGGAAGCGGGCGACGGCCACATAGGGCTCGTGGCTGTACTGCTCCCAGAACAGCCACTCGTACATCTTGGCCTTGAGGTAGGGATCGGCCGGGATCAGCACCGAGCCCTCGGCCAGGTGCAGCATGATGGCGTTGGACTGGGCCAGCCCGCGGCCGTCCTCGAGGATCACCGCCGGCACCTGGCCGGCGGGATTCATGGCGAGAAACTCGGCGGTGCGAGACTCGCCCTTGAGGATGTCGACCTCGATCCATTCGAAGGGCAGGTGCAGGTGCTGGGCCGTCCATTTCACCTTCAGACAGTTGCCCGACTTGCCGTCGCCGAAGATCCGGAGCGTCATTCCGCCGCCCTCCCCCACTTTTCAAATGGCGCGCTAAACGATTGAATTTTCACCCGAGTTCCGAGCTTCACCAGAAGTTTTCGTCCGATTCCGCCCTAATCGGGCGACTTTAAGCGGGTTGTCACGGAGCCGTGATCGGCTTAAGGAAGCCGCCGAACCGACAGATACGCCGATAAGAGGACCCCCTCGATGCGACGCACGCTCGCCGGAATTTTGGCCTTCATGGCCATGTTCGCCGCTCTTCCCGCCGCCGCGGGCCCCGACTCCGAACGCGCCAGCGATCCGCTGGGCGAACTGATCGCAGGGGCTCTGACCGGCTCGATCCCCGGCTCCATCGAATACAAGATGAAGGCCACCCTGTACCACGCCGGCGCCAAGGGCATCCGCGCCCTCGACAGCCTTGGCTGCAAGGTGGTGGCGATGCGCACCCTGGCCGTGGACACCAAGGTGATCCCCCGCCGGACCGTCGTCTTCATCAAGGAGACCGTCGGCCTGCCGATGCCCAACGGCGAAACCCACGACGGCTACTGGTACGCTTCCGACATCGGCGGCGCGATCAAGGGCAACAAGATCGACATGTTCAGCGGCCAGGGCGCCAGCTCGATGAAGCCGCTGGCGGGCCTGAACCTGGCGCACCTTTCGGTGACCAAGGTCGGCGAATTCAAGGGCTGCCCGCCGGAATAGCCGGCCCGAGCCTCTTCCGACGACAGATCGAGCATTGGACACGGCCGCGAAAGCGGCCGTTTCGCTGCATGCGTGCAATGTCGGGAAGTTAACCAAACGCGAGATGTTCGCGCTAGCCTCCCCGGCCGTTCTGCACCACTCTGAATTGGTGTCGCGACTCTCTTGAAGCTCAGCTTGCAGGCGAGGAATGGTGTCCAGGCGATCTGAAAGTAACCTTGCGTCCTCGCCTTCGGTGCTCATCGCCGACGATGACGCCCTGCTCCGCGAAATCCTCGAGCACAAGCTCAGCATGGCCGGCTACGCGGTCACGGTGTTCGAGGACGGTCGCGCCGTGCTGGAGGCCGCCCGCACCGAGCGACCGCACGTCGTCGTACTGGACGGCATGATGCCGATCATCGACGGGTTCGAGGTCCTGCGCCGGATGAAGGGCGACGACGCCCTACGCGACATCCCCGTGGTCATGCTGACCGCCCTGAAGGGGCGCAACGACATCGTCACCGCCCTCAACCTGGGCGCCGCCGACTACCTGCCCAAGCCCTTCGACCCCGACGAACTGCTGGCCCGCCTGTTCCGCATCGCCCCGGTGGCCGCATGATCGAGGCCGTGGCGGTCCAGGCGCCGGAGACGGCCGACCCGGCCTATGCGGCCGCCGTGCAGGCCCGTCAGGCCGGCCGCACCGCCGAGGCGATCGCCGCCTTCGACCTGCTGGCCAAACAGCGCCCCAAGGATCCGGACGTCTGGCTGAACCTGGGCCTCTCGCGCCTGGCCGCCCAGCGTTACGCCGAGGCCGACCGGGCCTTCGAGACGACCCTGGGACTGGCCCCCGACTACCGCGACGCCCGCATCGCCTATGCCCGTTCGGCCCTGTTCGCCGGCCGCCCCGAACTGGCGCGACGGCGTCTGGCCCCGCTGCTGGCGACCGCCCCGGACGACGCCGAGGCCAAAGGGCTCTCGCAGCAGATCGCCGCCACCCTGGCCATGCCGGGCGAGCCGACCTGGCGGCTGGACATGGCCTACGCGCGCAGCGAACTGACCAAGGACCTGGGTCACTGGAGTTCGACGACCGTCGCCCTGTCGAAACGGGTCGATCCAGACACAACCCTCGGCGGCTCGATCGAGCATACCGAGCGCTTCGGCGTTTCCGACACCTATGCCGAGGCGCTGGTCGCCCGCAGGTTCAGCTCGCGCGTGGACGGTTTCGTGGCCGTCGGCGGCGCGCCCGACGCAGATTATCGGCCTGAACTGTCGATCCGCGCTGGCGGTTCGGTCGGCCTGCTCTCGGAGGGCGACCGGCGGGTTCGCCTCGGCCTGGACGCGGTCTGGTCGCGCTACGCCGTGGGCGAGGTCAAGAGCCTGCAACCCTATCTGACCCTGGCGGCCGGGCCCGTGTCGCTGACGGCGCGCTCCATCAACACCGAGGACGAACGCGGCAAGCATCAGTCCGGCTACACCCTGAACGGCGAGTGGTCGGCGACCGAGCGCCTGCGCCTGCGCCTGAGCTATGCCGACGCCCCGGAAAGCGCCGACGGAAACACCGTGCCCGTGGAAGCCGTCTCCGGCGGCGTCGCCTACGACCTGACGCCGCGCTGGACGGTGCAGATCGTCGGGGCGCATGAAAAGCGCACGGCCTATGACCGCGACGAGGTCGGGGTCGCCGTCACTCGACGGTTCTAGATGTCGTCGCTGACGCTGATCTGGGTGGCCGCCCTCGTCCTGATCGGCGCGGCCCTGACCTGGATGTCGGGCCTCATCCTGGCGCGTCTGGTAAAGGAGGGCCACGCCGCCAAGCGCGCGGCCGAACGCAAGCTGATCATCCAGGCGCTGTCGGGCCTGCTCCGCGGCCAGGCGGAAGCCGCCGGCGCACTGTCGCCGTTCGTGGCGCGCCCGCAGGTGCTGGCCGAAGCGATTCTGGACTTTCAGGGCCTGATCCGTGGCGCTGACCAGGAACGGGCCATGGACGCCCTGAGAAATCTCGGCCTGATCGAGGCCCTGGAGGGCCGGGTCCTGCATGGCTCGCGCGACGAGCGCCTGACCAGCGTCGAGGCGCTGGCCGCTCTCGGCGGCGACGAGGTCAAGGCGGCCCTGCGGCGGGCCATTCGCTCCAAGGACGCGAACGTGCGCATGGCCGCGATCAAGGGGCTGGCCGACGCCGGCGCGCCACCGACGCCTTCGCGCCTGCTCGACTATGTGGGAACCGGCGAACTGGCGCCATCGAGGATCTTCGCGGAGGTGATGCGCCAGGCAGTGGCCGGCGCGCCCGCTGAAGGCCTTCTGGCGCTGCGGCGTCAGGACCTGACACCGCTGATGCGGGCCGTGCTGCTGGACGCCCTCGGACGTTCCGGCGCCTACGAGGCCGTCCCCGCGCTCGCCGCGGCGGCGACCGATCCGGATCCCGATGTCCGCACGGCGGCGGTGCGAGGCCTGGGCCGCCTGCAGCATCCGGCCGCCGCCGACACCTTGGCCAGCGCCCTCGCCGATCAGATCTGGACCGTCCGCGCGGCCGGAGCCGAAGCCGTCGGCGCGGCCGGCCTCGTCCGGCTGGCCCCGGCGGTCGCCGCCCTGCTCGACGACCCCGAATGGTGGGTGCGCTTTCGTGCCGGCGACGCCCTGAGTCGGCTGGGCAAGCTTGGGCGCGGGCTGCTTGAAACCGTCGCGGCCGACGACGCGCGACCTGTCGCACACCGCGCGGCCGAGCGCGCCCTGGCGGAAGGCGGCTGAGCCATGCCGGAACTGGAAACCCTCGCGCTTGCCGTCGTCCGCTTCGCCGAAGCCATCGCCTGGGCGGTGATCGCCACCGGACTGGCTCAGAACGCGCTTTATCTCTACCAGCTCCTGCTGGCCGCCAGGGCCCTCTCGCAGGCGCCGCCGGTCAACCAGGCCGCCCTGCTGTGGCGTCGCTACGCGGAGGCCGCACCGCCGATCACCCTGATGGCGCCGGCCTACAACGAGGCCCTGACCATCGTGGAAAGCGTCAGGTCGCTGCTGGCCCTGCAGTACCCGCACTTCGAGGTCGTGGTGGTCAACGACGGCTCCAAGGACGAAACGTTGCAGGTGCTGGTCGACGCCTTCGAACTGCATCCGGTCGAGCGGCACTACGACCTCGCCGCGCCCTGCCAGAGGATCCGCGGCCTCTACGCCGCCGCCAACCAGCCGCGCCTGCTGGTCGTCGACAAGGAGAACGGCGGCAAGGCCGACGCCCTGAACGCGGCGATCAACCTGTCGCGTTCGCCGATCGTCTGCTCGATGGACGCCGACAGCCTGCTGGAGGTCGACGCCCTGCTGCGCGCGGTGGCGCCCTTCGTCGAGGATCCCGAGCGCACCGTGGCCGTGGGCGGCACGATCCGCATCGCCAACGGCTGCAAGATCTCGTTCGGCCGGGTGGTCGAGGTCGGCGTGCCCAAGAACATGCTCGCGCGGCTGCAGACCATCGAATATCTGCGCGCCTTCCTGATGGCCCGCTTGGCCTGGAGCCGCATCTCGACCCTGACCATCATCTCGGGCGCCTTCGGCCTCTTCCGGCGCCAGGCGGTGCTGGACGTCGGCGGCTACAGCCACGGCACCGTCGGCGAGGACATGGAGCTGGTGGTCAAGCTGCACAAGCACTACCGCCGCCTGCGCAAGCCCTATCGGGTCGCCTTCACGCCTGAGCCGGTGTGCTGGACCGAGGCGCCGGAAACCATGGCCGTGCTGTCACGGCAGCGGGCCCGCTGGCATCGCGGGGCGCTGGAGACCTTCTTCCGCCATCGCGACATGATCCTGAACCCGCGCTATGGGCGGATCGGCGTCGTCGGTTTCGGACATATCCTGCTGGTCGACGTGCTGGGGCCGCTGATCGAGATCTTCGGCTACGTCCTGATCCCGGCCTTCTGGCTGCTGGGGGTGCTCGACATCGAGTACCTCTGGGCCCTGCTGGCGGTGACCTTCGGCTTCGGCATCGTCATCAGCGTCGGGGCGCTGGCTCTGGAAGAGACGGAGCTGCGCCGTTTTCCCAACGCCGGCAGCCTGGCCGTGCTGATGGGCACGGCGATCCTGGAAAACTTCGGCTATCGCCAGATCAACAACTTCTGGCGGCTTCGCGGGACGTGGCAGTTCCTGACCGGCGCCCAGGGCTGGGGCAAGATGACCCGCAAGGGGTTCTCGTCCCAGGCCTGAGGCCTAGATGTCGCCGCCGACGTTCGGGGCGACGCCCGGCGCACGGGCGACATGGATGCCGCACTCGGTCTTGTCCTGGCCCTGCCAGCGGCCGGCGCGGACGTCGGCGTTGGGGTCGTCGACCGGCTTGGTGCACGGCCAGCAGCCCAGGGACGGGAAACCCTGCGCCACCAGCGGGTGAGCCGGCAACTGGTGCTCGGCCGCATAGGCGTCGAGCTCGGCCTTGCTCCAGTTGGCCAGCGGGTTGAACTTGATCTGGCCTTCGGATTCCTCGACCACGGCCAGGCGCAGGCGATCGCCGCCATGGAAGCGCTTGCGGCCGGTCACCCAGCCCGAGAAGCCTTCCAGCGCCCGGTCCAGCGGCAGCACCTTGCGGATGTGGCAGCAGGCGTCGGTGTCGGTGCGCCACAGGTCCGACCGGGGATCGGTGACCGCCAGGTCGGCGAAGGCCGGCCGCAGGTCGCGCACGTCGGTCAGGCCCAGGGTCGCGGCCAGGCTCTTGCGATAGTCCAGAGTCTGGCCGAACAGCATGCCGGTGTCGAGGAACAGCACCGGAATCTTCGGCGAGACCCGGCTGGCCAGGTGCAGCAGCACCGCCGATTCCGCGCCAAACGAGCTGACCAGGGCCAGCTTGTCGCCGAAGGTCTCGTAGGCCTTGCGCAGGATGGTCAGCGGATGGGCGTCGCGCAGTTCGGCGTCCAGCCGCGCCGCCAGGGTCGGCGCGGCGTCGGTCTGGTCGTAGGCCATCAGAGCGCGCCTTCCTTGGCTTGAGCCTGCGCCCGCTCGTCGGCGGCGATCGGACGAGTGTCGACCGCGCGCTGATAGACGTGGCGGAAGCGATTGGCAGCCTTGGTCCAGGCCTCGGGCGTCGCGCCGTCGTTGGGCTCGAACGCGTCGAAGCCGCAGCGGACCATGAAGCCGGCCTGCTCCTGCAACACGTCGCCGACAGCGCGGACCTCGCCTTCATACTTGAAGCGCTCGCGCAGCAGGCGCGCCGAGGTGTAGGCGCGGCCGTCGCGATACTTCGGGAAGGCCAGGGCCACCACCGACAGGCGCGGCAGGTCGTAGGCCAGGGCCTCGACCTCTTCGGCCGGCTCGATGCGCACGCCGACGCGGCGGCTGTTGGACGACAGCAGCGTGTCGCCCTCGGCCTGGAAGCGGGTCAGCGACAAGATGACGTCGCCGGCTTCCGGAATGGCGTCTTCGTCGGTCACGTTGACGAAGGCGTCCTCGGCCCACTGGGCTTGCGAACCGGCGAGCTTAATCAGCTTGGGCATAGACCGCTTCCTTGAAGGGCTCGAGGCCGACGCGGCGATAGGTGTCGAGGAAGCGCTCCTCGCCCTGGCGCGCGGCCAGATAGGTGTCGACCAGGGTGTCGATGGCGGGGGCGACGCGGTCGGCCGACAGGGCCGGGCCCAGGATCTTGCCGATCGAGGCGTCTTCCGCGCCCGAACCGCCGAGCGAGAGCTGGTAGAACTCCTCGCCCTTCTTATCGACGCCCAGGATGCCGATGTGGGCCACGTGGTGGTGGCCGCAGGCGTTGATGCAGCCGCTGATCTTGATCTTCAGTTCGCCGATCGTCTCGGCCCGGTCGGGGTCGGCGAAGGTCTTGGCGATGTCCTGGGCGATCGGGATGGCGCGGGCGTTGGCAAGAGCGCAGTAGTCCAGGCCCGGGCAGGCGATGATGTCGCTGATCAGGTCGATGTTGGCCGTGGCCAGGCCCGCGGCCTCCAGCGCCGCGTGCACCGCCGGCAGGTCGTCGAGTTTGACGTGCGGCAGCACCAGGTTCTGGGCGTGGGTCACGCGCAGGTCGTCCAGGCTGTAGCGTTCGGCGAGATCCGCCACGACGTCCAGCTGGTCGGCGGTGGCGTCGCCCGGCGTCTGGCCGACGGCCTTCAGCGAGACCTCGACGATGGCGTAGCCCGGCTTCTTGTGGGCTTTGACATTGTTGCGCGCGAAGCGGGCCAGGGACGAGCTGGCGGCCCTGGCGGCCTCGAAGACTTCAGAACGGGCCGGCAGGGTCTCGAACGGGGTCTGGGCGAAGGCGCCGCGAATGCGGGCCAGCTCCAGGTCGCCCAGGTCGGCGCGGCCTTGATCGATCTTGGCCCACTCTTCCTCGACCTGACGGCCGAACTCCTCGGCGCCGAGAGCGGCGACCAGGATCTTGATGCGGGCCTTGTAGATGTTGTCGCGACGGCCGTGGCGGTTGTAGACGCGCAGCACGGCTTCCAGATAGCTCAGCAGACTGGACGCCGGCAGGTGGTGCTTGATGGTCGGACCGACATAGGGCGTGCGCCCCTGCCCGCCGCCGACGATCACCTCGAAGCCCAGCGAGCCGTCGCGGGCCCGGCGCAGGATCAGGCCGATGTCATGCACCTTCACCGCGGCGCGGTCGGTCAGGGCGCCGGTGATGGCGATCTTGAACTTGCGCGGCAGGTACGAGAACTCGGGGTGCAGGGTCGACCACTGGCGGATCACTTCCGACCACACGCGCGGATCGTCGATCTCCTCGGCGGTGGCGCCGGCATAGGGGTCGGCAGTGGTGTTGCGGATGCAGTTGCCGCTGGTCTGGATGGCGTGCAGGTCGACCTCGGCCAGGGCGTCCAGGATGTCCGGCGCGTCCTTCAGCTTGATCCAGTTGAACTGGATGTTCTGACGTGTGGTCATGTGCCCGTAGCCCTTGTCGTAGGTGCGGGCGACCCAGGCCAGGCGGCGGGCCTGGCGGGAATTGAGCGAGCCGTAGGGGATGGCGACCCGCAGCATGTAGGCGTGGAGCTGCAGATAGAGACCGTTCATCAGGCGCAGCGGCTTGAACTGGTCCTCGGTCAGGTCGCCGGCCAGGCGGCGCGTGACCTGGTGACGGAACTCGTTGGAGCGGTCCGTCAGGAATTCACGGTCGATGACGTCGTACTGATACATGGGGTCGGCCTACTTGCGGCGGATCAGGTCGACACGGCCCGTCGAACGGGCGGCGCCGGAAGCGTGACGGATGGCCTCGACGACGGCGCCGCCCTCGGCCTGCTTGCCATGGAGAAGCTCGTTGGTCGGGCCAAGGGCGCGGATGCGTTCGCGGTAGCTGACCGGCGCCAGGCCCAGGCCTTCGACGGTGACGAGGTCGATCGGATAGGGATCGACGATCACGGTCGGGGCGGCCTTGCCGGCGGCCACGGCGGCCTCGACCTGCTCGCCATCGGCGTCGTCGAACAGCTGGGCGTCGCCGAAGCCGTCCACCCACGCGCCTTCCTTCCAGAAGACGACCTCCCCGTCGATCAGGCGATTGGCGGTCACGGCTTTCATTGGCCCGAACTCACGTTTTGAACTTCGAAGGCGGCGAGCGTTGCGGTCTCGCCGGGAACTTTGACATCGGCCATGGCCATGGCCTCGCCGACCATCAGCAGGGCCGGGCCTTTCAGGCCCTCGGCAGCTGTCGCCAGGCCGTCCAGGGTGGTAAGGATGCGGCGCTCGTCGGCGCGGCTGGCGTACACGACGACCAGGGCGGGCGTGGAGCCAGCACCGCCA
>CBINOL010000088.1:0-21207 GCA_966252285.1 uncultured Caulobacter sp. | reverse complement strand
CCCACCCAACCCTCCCCCATCGAGGGGGAGGGCTTGAACGGAGAGGCACTTGAAGATCACCCGCCTGGGCTGGACCGCCTACGCCGTCGCCGTCGCCACGGTGGTGCTCGACCAGATCTCCAAGCTCTGGGTGCTGGGCCTGCTGGGCTCGGCCCAGGGCTCCAGCGCCTCGCTGCTGGGGCCGGTCAAGCTGACCATGGTCCATAACTACGGCATGAGCTTTGGCCTGCTGCGAGACCACGCCGAGTGGGGGCGCTGGCTGCTGACGATCTTCTCGGCGGCGGTGGTGGTCGGCCTGGCGATCTGGGCGCGCAAGGCCGTACGGCCGCTGACGGCGCTGGGCCTGGGCATGATCATCGGGGGGGCGATCGGCAACAACCTGATCGACCGGGTGATCTACGGCTACGTCGTCGACTTCATCGACGTGTCGCGACTGTATTTCCCCTGGGTGTTCAACGTCGCCGACTCGGGCATCACGGTCGGGGTGGCGTTCCTGTTGCTGGACAGTTTCATCGGTGAAGAGAACAAGCTGTCGCACCAGACGGAATAGGGGCCAAACCGGGGCTTAGCGCCCAAGCAAGGCCACAAATTCGAAGGACATTGGCGCCCGCCTTCGGATGTCGTATCGAGGGCGTCCGATTTTCGGCCCCGGGGGCGGCCGCTGGAGCATGGGTTCATGAAGTTCAACCGGGTTGCGACCCTGAGCGTGCTGGCCGCCGTGGCCGCCACCGGTCTGGCCGGCTGCCAGTCGGCCTCGAAGGCCCTGGGCATGAGCAAGGTGGTCCCCGACGAGTTCCGCGTCGTCACCAAGGCTCCGCTCGTCGTTCCGCCCGACTACAGCCTGCGCCCGCCGGCGCCCGGCGAGCCGCGTCCGCAGGAACTGCAGCCGGAAAGCGCCGCGCGTCAGGCGCTGCTGGGCCAGAGCCTGGCGGCCAACCGCACCGACGGCGAAAAGCTGCTGGTGTCCAAGGCCGGCGTCGACAAGGCTGACCCGCTGATCCGCTTCGTCGTCGA
Organism: uncultured Caulobacter sp.; assembly: GCA_966252285.1. Classification (GTDB taxonomy): domain Bacteria; phylum Pseudomonadota; class Alphaproteobacteria; order Caulobacterales; family Caulobacteraceae; genus Caulobacter. Next base: position 20,193 of record CBINOL010000088.1, on the reverse strand, counting down.
CGACGAGAACGGCGACCTGGCCCACAAGGACGAGAGCTTCGCCAAGAAGGTCATGTTCTGGCGCAAGGACGACAAGACCGCCGGCGCGGTGACGGCGGCGGAAGCCGGCGCCACGGCTCCGGTGCCGGTCGACGCGGCCGCCGAAGAGGCCCGCCTGAAGACCCTCACGGGCGGCGGCGCGGTCATCATCAGCCGCGACAAGCAAGGCAAGATCAAGCTGCCGGGCCTGTAGAGCCCGCTGCGATTCAGTATCGAGAATTCGACGGCCCGGAGGCTTTGCTTCCGGGCCGTTTGCTTTGCGGCGTCAGTCGCGCGCGGTGCGTTCCAGGATGGCGCGCAGCGACTGGGCCTTCTGAGGCAGCTCGGACGACAGCCGGGAGGCCATCTCCCGCAGGCCTACGGCATAGGCCTCGCCCCCGTGGGCGATCTGCTGGGCCCGTTCGCCCAGGGCGATCAGGTCCCGTTCCAGGGCCTCGACTTCTTCTCGGGCCAGCTGGCGGGCTTCTTGTTGCAGGCGTTGCAGGCGCTGGGCCGTCGTCTCCGGCCCACGGGTCAGGTTGTAGACTTCGGCGCCGGCGGTTTCTTCCGGCACGACGGTCAGATGCGGACCGCTCATCGTCATCGGCTCCTCGAACTCACGGAACCCCCATGCAGTGACAATGAACCTACAAGCCTTGCTGTTCCTGTAAAAAAGCGACGTTATCCGCGAAGCTCGGCGTTTGTGGCGCAGGCGCCACATAAGGTATTTTGGCTAAGCTCGGCGCCTATTCCTTGGGCTGAGGCGACGTCTGCTCGTCCCTGGCCTCGCAGGGGCCCAGATAGACGCTCTCGCTGTGCAGCCGCATCGTCTTGGACGCGCCGTAGGCCTGAACCTTCATTTCCAGATCGGTGGTCGTGCGGGTCTGGAAGTCGCCCTTCACCACGCCGGCCAGGCTGTATGTGATGGCGTCCTTGCGGCAGGTCAGCTCCAGGGTGAAGCCGTCGATGACCGGAGTGACCTGAGCCTGGCCGCAGGGCGCGGCCTTGGCGGCCTCGGCGGCGGGGTCATGGCCCTCGGCGACGCACTGGGTGGTGCTCTGCTCGCCGCTGGGCGTGCTGGCGGTGGTCTTCCAGAGGCCGGCGCGCAGGGGCCTTGGCGGACCGCCGGCCGCGGGCGCCGCCTCGCTCTTGGCCGAAGACGCGCCGGCGGCCGGGGCGGCAGCCTTGTCGTCGTTGCGCGAGCAGCCGGCCGCCGCGAGGACGGCCAGGAGCAGGGCGAGGCGGGCGGCGGTGGTCATCGGCTACTGTCCCGAAAAGCGGGGCGCGGTCAGGCGCCTCGATCCGAACAATACCCGGACCTCCCGCCCAGTTGCCAGAGGGTCAGCCGACGGCGGGCGCGTAGGCGGCCGGCGCGACCGGAGCCTGGGCGGCGGGCGCGGGGGCCGGTTGTGGCGCGGGGCGCGTGAACTTGACGCTACGGCCCTGGAAGTCGGCGCCGCTCTCCATGGCCAGCTGCTCGTGGGCGATGTCGCCCTCGACCTTGGCCGTGCCGTAGAGGCGGACCTGGCGGGCCGCGACGGCCCCGATCACCTTGCCGTGGATCTCGACGGCCTGGGCGGCGATCGAGCCTTCCACGCGGCCGTTGGGGCCCAGCACCAGCTTGCCGACCTTGATGTCGCCCTGGACCACGCAGTCCAGGTGCAGCTCGCCGTCGCCCGAGACGTCGCCGCGGATGGTCAGGCCCTGGGCGATCAGCGAGGCGGGCTTGGGGCGCGGCGGCGGAGCCGGAGCGGCGGTCTGGGCCAGCGGCGCGGGCGTAGGAGCGGCCGCCAGCGGCTCCAGGGCCAGCGGGGCGGGGGCGTCTTTCTTCTTCTGGAACATGAGGCGGCGGCTTTCTCGAAATGGGTCGCTTGCCAGCCTGAGCAGCAAGCGCGGCGCCAGTCAGAAAGCCCCGTCTCGGTTTTCCGGCGTCACCAGGGCCGGCGGGCCGCCACGGTTTCGAAGAACAGCCTAAAATCGCCCATCAGGCTGTAGAGCGGATAGGTGAAGGTGGCCGGACGGTTCTTCTCGAACACGAAGTGGCCGACCCAGGCGAAGCCGTAGCCGACCAGCGGCGCGACCAGGAAGAACCACGGGCTGACCGTGAAGCCCATCACCAGGCTGACGATCACCAGGCCTGTCCCAATGACGTGCAGCCGGCGGCTGGTGCGATTGAGATGTTCGGAGAGGTAGAAGGGATAGAAGTCAGCGAAGGTGCGATAGCGCTTTTCGCTGGCGGCGCGGTGTTCGCCGGCTTGGTCGGCGTGCTGGCCCATGGGGCTTGTCCTCCCGGTCGATGTGGCTCGACCTTGCGCCTAGGAGAGGACGGTCCGTCTTCGGATGCAAGGGGGGATGCAAGGGGTCTCGTCGAGGGCGGCCCCACCGCCCTCGAACGAACGCCTCTTAGCCCAGCGGGCTGACGTAGGGGCTGACCAGGCCCAGCGGCACGGCGGTCGAGTTCTTGACGCCGCGGATGACGATGCGGCTCTCGATGTTAGACACCAGGCCCAGCGACAGGATCTTGTCGCGCAGGAATTCGTCGAAGGCGTGCATGTCGCGGGTGACGATGCGCATCTCGTAGTCGGCCGCGCCGGTCACGGTGGCGCACTGCACCACCTCGGCCCACTTGGCGACCGCGTGCTCGAAGGTCTCGAGGTTTTCCTTGGTCGGCAGCGACAGCTTCACGGTGCAATAGACCTCGAAGCCCAGGCCCAGCTTTTCGCGGTCCAGGATGGTCACGCGGCGCTGGATGACGCCGGCGTCTTCCAGGCGCTTGATACGCCGCCAGCACGGGCTGGAGGACAGCCCGACTCGCTCGGCGATCTCGGCGACGGACAGTCCGGCGTCGTGTTGGATGAGATCCAGGATCTTGGCATCCACGGCGTCGAGTTGTTCGGACAAGAATTCCTCCCCCCAGAGGGTGTTTGACGCGTCGATCTTGCGCAAAGCCCGCCTGAGTCGGGCACGCCTTGGGCAAACAATTTCCGCGCTTCTATAAGATATTGCCTTACGGGCGAAAAGACCCGGGAGGAAAATTTTTGCCATGCGGCACTCGGAAGTCACGCTCGACGACAAATATGTGCTCGAAGATGGTCGCGCCTTCATCACTGGCGTGCAGGCGCTGCTCCGTGTGCTGCTCGATAGAAAGCGCCTGGACCGACTCGCCGGCCTGAACACCGCCGGCTTCATGTCGGGCTATCGCGGCTCGCCGCTCGGCGGCCTCGACCAGCAGGCCGCGCGTATAAAGAAGCTGCTCACCGCGCACGACGTGGTCTTCAAGGAAGGCCTGAACGAAGACCTCGCCGCCACCGCGGTCTGGGGCAGCCAGCAGGCCAACCTCTTCCCCGGCGCCACGCACGATGGCGTCTATGGCATGTGGTACGGCAAGGCGCCGGGCGTCGACCGCACCGGCGACGTCTTCAAGCACGCCAATTTCGCCGGGACCTTCCCGACCGGCGGCGTCCTGGCCGTGGCCGGCGACGACCACGCCTGCAAGAGCTCGACCCTGCCGTCGCAGTCGGAGTTCGCCTTCCAGGACTTCGAGATCCCCGTCCTGTCGCCCGCCGACGTGCAGGAGGTGCTGGACTACGGCATCCTGGGCATCGCGATGTCGCGGTTTTCGGGGCTGTGGACCGGCCTGATCGCTCTCGCCGACACCATGGACAGCGGCGTCACGATCGACGTCTCGCTGGGTCGCCACCAGGCGGTCATTCCCGAATTCGCCATGCCGCCCGGCGGTCTCGGCATCCGGCTGAAGGACCAGCCGATGGAGAAGGAGCGCCGCCTCCGTCTCCACAAGATCCCCGCCGCCCTGGCCTTCGCCCGCGCCAACCAGATCGACCGCGTGGTGCTGGGCGCCTCGCACGTGAAGGTCGGCAAGGCCCGCCTGGGCATCGTCTGCCAGGGCCAGGCCTATAAGGACGTGCTGGAGGCCTTCTCGGCCATGGGCATGAGCCTGCAGGAAGCCGCCGACCTGGGCGTCTCGGTCTATAAGGTGGGCATGCCGTGGCCTCTGGAGCCGCTGGGCCTGCGCGCCTTCGCCGCCGGCCTCGAGACCCTGATGGTCATCGAGCACAAGCGCGCACTGATCGAGCCCCAGGCTCGGGCGGCGCTCTATGACCTGCCGGCCCAGGCCCGCCCGCGCATCATCGGCAAGACCGACGAGAAGGGCCATCCGCTGCTGTCGGAACTGGGCTCGCTGTCGGTGGCCGAAATCGCCCTGGCGATCTACGACCGCCTGCCCGACGGACCGCACATGGAGCGGGCGCGGGCCTATCTGAACCGCGTCTCGGCGGCCGGCGTCGCCGCCGTCAGCCTGGCCTCGGACCAGGCCCGCAAGCCTTTCTTCTGCTCGGGCTGCCCGCACAACACCTCGACCAAGCTGCCGGAAGGCAGCCGGGCGCTGGCGGGTATCGGCTGCCACTACATGGCTGGCTTCAACGATCCGTCGACCGACCTCAACACCCACATGGGCGGCGAGGGCCTGACCTGGGTGGGCGCAGCCCCCTTCACCACCGAGAAGCACGTCTTCCAGAACTTGGGCGACGGCACCTACAACCACTCCGGCTCGCTGGCCATCCGCGCCGCCGTCGCGGCCGGCGCCAACATCACCTACAAGCTCTTGTTCAACGACGCGGTGGCCATGACCGGCGGCCAGCGCGCCGAGAGCGGCTTCACCCCGGCCCAGATCACCCGCCAGCTGGCCAGCGAAGGCGTGACCAAGACGGTCATCGTCGTCGACGAACTGGAACGCTACGCCGGGGTCAGCGACCTGGCCCCCGGGGTCGAGGTCTTCCCGCGCTCCGAGCTGATGACCGTACAGAAGGCCCTGCGCGACACGCCCGGGACCACGGTGCTGCTCTACGACCAAACCTGCGCCACCGAGAAGCGCCGCCGCCGCAAGCGCGGGACCATGGCCAAGGCGACGCAGAAGGTCTTCATCAACCCGCTGGTCTGCGAGGGCTGCGGCGACTGCTCGGTGAAGTCCAACTGCGTGTCGGTCGAGCCGCTGGACACCGCCTTCGGCCGCAAGCGCAAGATCAACCAATCGAGCTGCAATCAGGACTATTCGTGCCTTGAGGGCTTCTGCCCGTCCTTCGTCACCCTGGAAGGGGCCGAAAAGGCCGGCGAGAAGGCCAAGCCCGCGCCGCTGTCGGCAGATTCCACGCCGCTGCCGGCCTTCGAAGAGTTCCACGGCGTGCGCCGGATCATCTTCACCGGCGTCGGCGGCACCGGCGTGACCACCGTGGCTTCGATCCTGGCCATGGCCGCCCACGTCGACGGTCGCGCCGGCAGCGTGGTCGACATGACGGGTCTGGCCCAGAAGGGCGGCTCGGTGTTCAGTCACGTCAAGATCGGCGAGACCGAGGAGACGGTGGTCGGCGGCCGCGTGCCGGCCGCCAGCGCCGACGTGCTGATCGCCTGCGACCTGCTGGTCGCGGCCAGCCCCGAGGCCCTGGCCCTCTACGCCAAGGACCGCACCATGGCGTTCGGCAACAGCGACTTCGCCCCCACCGCCGACTTCGTCACCAGCCGCGACGTGAAGTTCGACGGCGGGGCCATGGCGCGCCGCGTCAAGGCCGCCACCAAGGCCTTCGACGCCTGCCCGGCCCAGCGCCTGGCCGAGGCCCGGTTCGGCGACGCCATCTACGCCAACATGATCATGGTCGGTTTCGCCTGGCAGCGCGGGGTGATCCCGGTCTCCAGCCGCGCCCTCTATCGCGCCATCAAGCTGAACGGGGTGGACGCCGAGGCCAACCTGCAGGCCTTCGAACTGGGCCGCCAGATCGCCTTCGACCCGGCCGCGGCCGGCGACAAGCCGGTCGAGGTCGTCACGCCCGAGACCGAACCGCTGGACGCCCTGATCGCCCGCCGGGTGGAAGACCTGGTCGCCTACCAGGACGCCCACTACGCCGCCCGCTACGCCGAACGCATCGCCAAGGTTCGCCATGCCGAGGTCGCGGTGGTGGGCGAGGGGGCTGACCTGCCGCTGACCCGCGCCGCGGCGACCAACCTCTACAGGCTGATGGCCTACAAGGACGAGTACGAGGTCGCGAGGCTCTACACCGACGGCCGCTTCGCCAAGGAACTGGCCGGGACCTTCAAGGGCGGCAAGGCCAAGGTCTGGCTGTCGCCGCCGTTGATCGCGCCCAAGGGCAAGGACGGCAAGCCGCGGAAGATCGCCTTCGGCGGCTGGATGCTGGACCTCGCCTTCCCGACGATCGCCCGCATGAAGGGCCTGCGCGGCGGGGCCTTCGACATCTTCGGCAAGACCGAGGAGCGGAAGATGGAGCGCGGCCTGATCGCCGACTACGAGGTCACGCTGGACCGTCTGGGCGCGGGCCTGCGTCCGGAGAACAAGGCGCTGGCCCTCAAGCTGGCCCAGGTTCCGTCCGAGATCCGCGGCTATGGCCACGTCAAGGAAGCGGCGGTCGAGAAGGCCAAGGCGACCGCCGCCAAGCTGTGGGGGCAGTGGGAGGGCGCCGCCTGAGCGGGCGGCGTCAGGGCTTGGGCGGCGGGCTGAGGCGGCTGGCGTCGACCGCCCGCCGCAGCACCGGCCAGTTGAACCGCAGCATGACCCGGCCCTGAGCCAGCGGCGTCTTGTCGTTGGCTTCGGCCTTGGCGGTGTACATCCCGGCCAGCTGGTCCATGGCGGTCAGCTGGGCGTCCGTCGGCTCGCCGAGGGGCTCGCAGCCATCCAGCTGGCGGTCCGGGCGCGGGGTGCACAGAAGGCCGGTGACGGGCGGGCCGCCGTTGACGCTCCGCACGGCGGGCGCGGTGTCTTCCAGAAGGGGCTGCCTGTCCCAGGAGAGGTCGTGCAGGTCGCAGCGCTGGTCGGGCGCGGCCTTGGTTCCGCAGGCGATCTTTCCGGCGGCCGTGGTCGGCGTCATCAGATAGGCGCGGCGGCCGGCGACGTACTCCAGCGAGGGCGGCGCGGCGTTGGGCGCGCCCCAGCTGATCGGGATCGCCACGACCGCCCCGGTCAGCGCTTCCGGGGGCGCCTTGCGCGGGTCGAAACCGAACCTGCGCACGACCTTCAGCGAGGCCTCGCCGAAGGCGGGCTCGGATTCGGCCAGCACCACGCAGTCGTCGACACCGCCCTTGGGGGTGAGCAGGCATTCCAGCACCGCCGCTCCGGCGCGCCCCGCGTCCATGGCCGCGCGGGGATAGGCGGCCGCGATGTCTCCGCCTTCGGGCTTGCGGTTCCAGATCACCTGGTCGCCGGTCAGCCGGTGGTAGGCCGGCGTCTGCGCCAGGGCGGTTGCCGCCAGCAGGGCGCAGGGCAGGGCGATGGCGGGGAGGGCGAGGATGCGCATGGACGTCGAGGCTCCGGACACAATCTTCGGCTGATCACGTCGCACGCCCTTTGGCAATGGCGAAGCTTGGGGGCGGATGGCGCGGGCAGGGGTTCGTGTTAGGCTTCCCGCCATGAACAGGCCTTTGCAGAACGCCCCTCTGGTTTCCGTGAACCTGCCCGCCAGCGCCGTCGAGGCGCTGGATGCGCGGGTCGCCGCCGGGGAGTTCGCGTCGCTGGACGAGGCCGTGACGTCGGCGTTGCTCGAACTCGAGCATTTCAGGGCGGTCGATCTGCTGGGCGGAGAGGCGGCGTTCAACGCACTCGCCGAAGAGGTCGAGGCTGATCCGAGCGCGGGCGAGGTCGACGCCTTCGAGTTTCTTCATGCCTTGAAGAGCAGGTACGAGCAGATGGCGAACGCCCGGGGCGATGGGGCTTGAGGCCTGTTCGCCTGAGCGCTTCGGCCGCGAGGGATATCCAAGGCATCGGCGACGATATCGCCGCGGATAAGCCTCGTGCCGCCTCGGTTTTCGTCGCTCACCTGCTGCAGCGCTGTCAGAGTCTCGCCAGCACGCCAGAAGGCCATGGGCTGAAGCCGGACTATGGCGCGAACGTGCGGGGCGTGACCGTCCCGCCCTACATCGTCCTCTACCGCATCCGCGAGCGGGACATTCTCATACTCGGCGTCCGGCACGGGGCGCGAAAGCCGGTGGCGTTCAAATGACCGACTTCGATTTCGACGCCGTGGTGGTGGGCGCCGGCGCCGTGGGGCTGGCCTGCGGCTATGCCCTGGCGCAGCGGGGGCTGGTCGTCGCCGTGCTGGAGGCCGAGGGCCACATCGGCCAGGGCGTGTCGTCGCGCAATTCCGAGGTGATCCACGGCGGTCTCTATTATCCGACCGGCTCGCTGAAGGCCCGCCTGTGCGTGCAGGGGCGGCGTCGGCTCTATGCGTTCCTCGACGCCCACAAGGCGCCCTACAAGAAGTGCGGCAAGCTGGTGGTCGCCACCAGCCAGGACGAGATCGCCCGCCTCGACGCCATCTGGGACCAGGCCGTGGCCAACGACGTCGAGGGCATGGAGCGGCTCACAGGGAGCCAGGCCCAGGCGCTGGAGCCCGGCCTCAACGCCCACGCGGCCCTACTGTCGCCGGAAAGCGGGGTCTTCGCCAGCCACGACTACATGCTGGCCCTGCACGGCGAGATCGAGGCCGCCGGCGGGGCGGTGGTGCTGGGAACGCCCTTCGAGGGCGCGACGCCGCTGGAGGCCGGCGGCTTTTCCGTGCGGGCCGGCGGGGCCGAGCCGACCAGCCTGACCTGCCGCCTGCTGGTCACCGCGCCGGGCCTGTCGGCCCAGGACGTGGCAGCCAGCATCGAGGGGTTCCCGAAGGACCAGATCCCGAAGGCCCACTACGGCAAGGGGGTCTATTTCCGCCTGATGGGCAAGGCGCCGTTCCAGCGGCTCGTCTATCCGCCGCCCATCCATGGGGCGCTGGGCACCCACTATCGCAACGACATGGGCGGCCAGGCGGTGTTCGGTCCCGACCTGGAATATGTGCCCGCGCCCGACTACTCGATCGATCCCAGCCGGGCCGAGGCCTTCGCGTCCTATATCCGCAAGTTCTGGCCGGGCCTGCCCGATGGCGCGCTGACGCCCGACTACGCCGGCGTGCGCCCCAAGATCCACGGCCCCGACGAGCCCCAGCCCGACTTCCAGCTGCGCGGCGCCGACACCCATGGCTTGCCGGGCCTCGTGGCGCTGTTCGGCATCGAGAGCCCGGGCCTGACCAGCAGCCTGGCGATCGGCGAGGCGGTCGCCGACCTGCTGACCGACCCGACTTAAGTCGGCTGGCTGACACCAAACCCCGCCTCGTGCGTTAGCCCAACAGGCTGTTCGACGGAGAGGGCGATGGTGGACGATTTCATCGACAGGCTGACTTCGCGCCTGGTGCGCGGCGCTGGCCTCGTCATGGCCGCGGCGATCGCCGCGATCTCGGGCGCAATGGCGGTGTTCGCCTTCCTGGCCTCGCTGGTCGGCGCGGCCTGGGCCCACGCCTTCGGCGCGGCGAGCGCCGCGGCTGTGGTGGCGATCTGGGCGCTGGCCCAGTCCAACCAGCAGGCCAAGGAGCGCAAGGCCCCGATCGAGGAGCGGGTGGCCGACATCATCCTGGCCCATCCGACCGCCTCGTTCCTGGCGGGGCTGGCGGCCGGGGCCCTGGTCAAGGGCAAGCCGTCGGAGGCCCGCAAAGCCTGGCGCGCCCGCCGCGAAGTCGATTGACGGCCCGCTAGAGGTAGTCGGCCGGCGCGAACTCGGCCCGCACCGTTTCGCCGCCGCGCTTGAGCGTCAGGGCGATCGGCTGGCCGACCGGCCCGTCCAGCAGGGCGAGGGTCGCCTGCAGGTCGCGTCCGCCCTCGATGACGTCGCCCGGCCGCACGCCGGCCTTGGCCGCCGGACCGCCCGCGCCCACGACCTCAACCCGCACCGCGCCGCGCTGCTCGGCGACCCAGAGGCCCGAGCGCCCATAGCTGTTGAAGGTGGCCGCCTGGGCGTTGCGCCGGACCCACAGGGCCTCGGTGGACAGCGACCAGTTCATCATCCGCAGGAAGGGCAGGCCGGCGATCGCCCCGCCGCCGCGCTTGCCCTCGGGACGGATGGCGACGAGCGCCTGCTCCAGCACGATCGGGCCCAGTTCCAGGCGCTTGACGCGGACCAGCCGTCCGGGGTTCGGCGCGGCCCCCGTCACCCCGTTCGAGAGCTGGATCGGGGCGAAGGGCGTGGTGTCGTTCCACAGTCCGCGCGCGACGCCTTGCTCGTGCGAAAGGCACAGGGCGTGGGGCCAGCCCGTGTCCAGCAGGGCCTCGATCGGCTCGCCGTCGAGCATCACGTCGGCGAAGATCCGCTTGGTCGCGCCCTGGCTTTCCTGGCGCAGCACGGCCTTCAGGCGGGTGTAGGCCGTGCGGTCCGGAGGCGAGTCGGGAAACAGCCGCCATTGGCCGGCGTCGAGATCGAGCTCGCAATCGCCGGCGGTCAGCAGCCCGGACGCCAGAGAGCCCTGTCCGCCGAGGCGTGCGCCGTCGACGCCGCCGAACATCACGTCGGGCTGGCGCAGGGCGCCGCCCAGGACGACGTCCTTGGCGGCGTAGATCGGCGAACTCTTTCCGTTCAGCTGGATCGTTCTCACGCGCTTGAGGTTGAGCTCCTGCGCGAGGCTTTCGCGGATCAGGCTGAGCGCGCCGCCGGAGTCGATCACGAAGGGATAGGGGCCCTGGCCGCCGATCGCGACGTCGAGGAGGATCCGCTTGTCATTGAGGGTGATCGGCGCGGCGATCACCCTGCCCGCGGCCAGGGCGGGCGCGGCGAGACCCGCCAGCAGCGGCGACGAAAGCAGGCAAAGGGCGTGGCGGCGACTGATCATCTCGACCTCGAAGGTTGCAGGCGCAGCCGTGCAGCCTTCGGTGGATTCGTCAATCGCCCGCCAGCGAGGGTTCAGCCCTTCGGGACGATCCGGATGACCTTGCCGTCGTCTTCGTCGGTCACCGCCCACACCGCGCCGTCGGGGCCGACGACGACGTCGCGGATGCGCTCGCCGAACTCGGCGGCGATGCGTTCCTCGCCGACCACCTTGTCGCCGTCCAGCGTCAGGCGGGCGATGTGGTGCTCCTTGAGCGAACCGACGAGCAGGCTGCCCTTCCAGGCCGGAAACAGGGCGCCTTCGTAGAAGGCCATGCCCGAGGGCGCGATCACCGGATCCCAGTAGTAGATCGGCTGCTCCAGGCCTTCCTTGGCGGTGATCCCGTCGCCGATCGGCTTGCCGGAATACTCCTCGCCGTAGGTGATCGACGGCCAGCCATAGTTCTTGCCGGCGCGGGGAATGTTCAGTTCGTCGCCGCCCTTGGCGCCGTGCTCGACGGTCCACAGCTCGCCGGTCTTGGGATTGATGGCGGCGGCCTGCAGGTTGCGGTGGCCGATCGACCAGATCTCGGGCTTGGCCCCGGCCTGACCGACGAAGGGATTGTCGGCGGGGATCGAGCCGTCGGGCTTGATCCGCACCACCTTGCCCAGCGTGCCGTCCAGGCGCTGGGCCTGCATGCGGCCTTCGAGGATCGAGCGCTCGCCGGTGGTGACGAACAGGTCGCCGTCGCGGGCGAAGACCAGCCGGCCGCCGAAGTGCAGGGCCGAGGCCAGGGTCGGGGTCTGGCGCCAGATGACCTGGACGTTCTCGAGCTTGGGCGCAGCGCCGGGAACCAGCTTGCCGCGGGCCACGGCCGTGCCGTTGCCGCCGTCGCGCGGCTCGGCATAGCTCCAGTAGACGAGGCCGTTCTCGGCATAATGCGGGTCGATCGCTAGGCCCAGCAGGCCGCCCTGGCCGTTGACGTCCACCGCCGGCACGCCGGCCACGGCGGGCGACAGCTTGCCGTCCTTGGCCAGGATCCGCAGGCGACCGGCGCCCTTCTCGGTCACGAGCGCCGAGCCGTCGGGCAGGAAGGCGATGGCCCAGGGATGGTCCAGTCCCTTGGCCACGACCTGCACCTGGTATTCGACGCCGGCGGCCTTCAGCGGGGCGCGGGTCTGGCCGGCGAAGGCGGGCTTCTGGTCGGGCGCGTTGGCCGGGCGGGTCTCGACCGGACCGCCGTCGGCGGCCACGGCCGGAGCGCTGCTGTCTTGGGCTTCGCCGGGGCCGCAGGCGGCGATGGCGAGCAGGGCGGAGGCGGCGAAGATCAGGGAAGAACGCATGCGGCGACCATAACCGCCTTTTCGTCCGGCGGGCGAGGGGAGGCGGCCCATTTTCCGTCGCTCCCAATTTCCGCCGCTCCGAGTTTCCACCGCTCATTGACACCGGCGGCGGCGCGGGGAAGTTTCCGGCCCTTCCCCCATTCGCTTTCTCTCGTTTCCGGAGCCCGCCCTTGACCGCCATCCTGCACGCCATGCTGGGCAAGGGTCTGGGCGGCCTGGAGCAGGTGTTCCTCGACTACCAGCCGATCCTGGAGGCCTGGGCCGCGCGCCGGGGCGGGATCTGCGCGGGCGTGGTCCGGGCCGGCGGGGCGGTGGCCAAGGCGCAGGCGGGGCGGACCCCGCCGCTGCTGTCGATGCCCGCCCACACCGACTGGGATCCGCTCACCCTGGGCGCGGCCGGGCGGATCGTGCGGGCGGTGAAGCCGGCGATCATCCTCAGCCACGGCCAGCGGCCGGCCCGCCTGTTCGAGAAGGCCGCGCCGAAGACGACGCGCCTGGCGATCTGCGTCCACAAGCCGGTGTTCGACATCGAGACCACTCGCACCGACTATATCTGCGTCGGCCGCCACCTGGCCGAGCTGGCGGTCGAGCGCGGCGTGCCGGCCAGCCGCGTGCACTTCGTGCCGAACGCCGTGAAGATCCCCACCACGCTGGCCCAGCCGTTCGCGCAGGCCGGCCGGCCGCCCCGCATCGTCGCCGCCGGCCGCCTGCACCCCAAGAAGGGCTTCGACGTGCTGGTCGCCGCCGCGGCGCTGCTGCGCGACCGGGGCCTGGCCTTCGAGGTCGAGATCGCCGGCGAGGGCGACGAGCGCGGCAAGCTGGAGGGCCTGATCGCCGAGCACGGCCTGGGCGACCGCGTGCGCCTGGTCGGCTGGCGCGACGCCTCGGCCTTCCTGGCCACCGGCGACGTCTTCGCCTTCCCGTCCTACCAGGAAGGGTTCCCGCTGGTGCTGCTGGAAGCCATGGCCGTCGGCCTGCCGGTCGCCGCCAGCGCCATTCCCGGGCCCGACGAGATGATCGTCGAAGGCGCCAGCGGCCGCCTGCTGCCGCCCGGCGACGCCGTGGCCCTGGCCGAGGCCCTGGCGGGCCTGATCGCCGATCCGGCCGCGTCGACGGCGTTCGGCGCCAAAGCCCGCGAGGCGGTCCTGGCCGACTACGGCCCCGACAGCCTGGCCAAGCGTTTGAGCGCAGTTGTGGATGACATCGCAAACCGGGCTTGAAGCCCGCCCCGGTTTGCGCTTATAAGCCCGCTCCGCTTCGGCGGCTGGGTAGCTCAGATGGTTAGAGCGGTGGATTCATAACCCACAGGTCGGCGGTTCGATCCCGCCCCCAGCCACCAACGGTTTCTCCCGACAATCCGTTGACTTGACGCCTTTTGCCAATGGTTGTGGCGTTCGTACGCGCGTTCCTCGGGCGCGATTTTCGCCCTGCTCAAATCTCCCGCCGTGACCGAAATCTGCTGTGATGCCGTCGGGTGAGGCCACAGACAGCCCTGCGTAGTTCGCTCCGTTGTCATGCAACTTAAAGCAATGTAAGTATCCTTGATAAGCGATAAGTCGCGATTGGGGAGATGAGCGTGATGAAGTGCGCCTTTGCTCTGTCCGCCGCCATCCTGGCGATGACCGCCGCCCCCGCGTCGGCAGCGACCTTTACGCCCAATCCGGTGACCGGCTTCACCATGAGCGGGGTCTTGACGATCGCTCGGCCCTACACCGGAACGGCGACCTGCAACATCACCCTGACCGGCGATATCGCCAGCGGTGGAGCGGGCGGCGTAATCACCAGCGGCTCCATGACTGGCGGCTCGTTTGTGTGTGGGGCGTTCCTGCTGCCCAACAACTTCCCCTGGTCTCTGGTCCCCAACAGCACGACTTCGGCCACGATGGACATGGGCTTCATCGGCCCGTTGAGCGCCTGCTACGGTACGCCGAATGTCGCTTGGACCAATGGGGCGCCCAGTTCAGTCACCTTCACCTCGACATACCTTCCGGGTGGGGAGGACTGCTACATCACCGGGACGCTGAGCGTCTCGCACTCACTGACCATCATGTAGGCCAGAAGACGGTCAGCCCGTCGCCTGCTCCTCGGCGGCGTATACGGTCGCGAGGCGGAACAGCTCGTTGCGCACCGGTTCGGGCAAGGCGACGGCGGCTTCCATGAACGGGGTGGCTTCGCGCAGGCTCATGAAGCGGGCGATCAGGCTCTCGCCGCCACCGGCGACGACGTCGACGCCCTCGAACAGCGCGCCGACGGGCAGCGACAGCACCCGCGCCACCTCGACCAGCTTGGAGGCGCTGATGCGGTTCTCGCCGGTCTCGTACTTCTGAATCTGCTGGAAGGTCAGGCCCAGGGCCGCGCCCAGTTCCTCCTGCGACACGCCGGCCGCGCGGCGATGGGCGCGGATCATCGCGCCGACGTGCCGGTCGATCGGGTGTGCGGGAGGCGGCGTCGCCATGACGTTATTTCCGTATACGAAAATCAACGTTTTGGCTTTGCCTCGCGGACGTCGAAAACACAAGCGCCCAGGCTGGCAGGCCCGCGCGAATGTTCCGTTCGGTCAAGTTCGATCCGGGCCGGAACGGCTCGGATCAGGCCGACAGCACCGCCAGCACCCCTTCGGGCACGCCGTCGCGGCGCACCGTGGCCAGGGCCAGTTCGACCGTCCGCTCGGCGCCGTCCTTGACCAGCAGCGTCACGGGCAGGCGACCCGGCGCGTCGCCCTGCAGGGCGTGCTCGACGGCCTGGGTCAGGGCGCGGCGCTCGGCCGGCCGGACGATGTCGCTGAGCCGGCAGTCGCGCAGTTCGGCTTCCGAGAAGCCGGTCAGCCGCAGGAAGTCGGCGTCCATCGAGGCCAGCACGCCGCGGATGTTGAGCCGGGCCGTGGCTACGCCGGGCAGCACCGACAGGGCGGTTTCCAGCGCCGCGGCCCGATCGAGGCGGGCGCGCAGGTCGCGTTCCTCGGTGCGGTTGACGAACAGAGCCGCCACGCCGCCGGGATAGGGGAACACGCGAACGCCGAAGCAGCGGCCCTGCACCGTCGATTCCGACTCGAACTCCAGCGACTCGCCGGTGCGCAGTACGCGGCGGAACTGCTCGCCGATCAGGGCTTGCACCGGGGCGCTGAACACCTCGGTCCAGGCCAGGCCGACCAGCTGGGCGGCGCTGGCGCCCTTCAGATCCTCGAAGACGGCGTTGACGGCTGTGATCCTGAGATCGGGATCGAGCGCTACGAAGGCCTCGTTCAGGTGCCCCACGATCGCCGAGCGAGCCGTTTCCGCGGTCTGCAGCGCGGAATCGTTGTCGAAGCCCGCCGGTCCTTCGGCCAGGCCCGCGGCCGCATAGTGCTCGGCCGAGATCATCACCACCCGTGGTCGGCCGTGGTGAGTCACGATCACCGGTCCTGACAGGGCTACGTCCTGCCACTGACCGAAGTTTCTGCTGATTTCCCCGGCGGTCACCCTGGCCGGTGCGATGTCGCGCGACTTCATGTCACCCTCTCCAGATCCACGCAAAATCCGGACGCTCCGCAATCGCTGAAACAAACTCTCGGAATGGTTGGTTGGTTGCGACTTAAAGTTACCGCCACGCGAGTCTGGGGACAACAGTGTTATCCCAGCGGCACAACGTCGCACTACGGCCAAGTTCTCAACTACGCGAACTTCAAATAACGCGGATTTTCCGTGAGAACTCGCCGACAGCCAAGGTCGACTTACGCTTACGCCGCAACCGAAAGGATGTGCGGAGGCGTCGATGCAGAAACAGCAGTTCTTCCAGAAGTTCGGCGCGGACCGGACCGGGACCGCCCTGGTCGAGTTCGCTCTCGTGTGCCCGATGCTCATCATTCTCGTGGTGGGGATGCTGGGCTGGGGCGCCTATTTCTGGATGGCCCACTCGGTGCAACAGGTCGCCAACGACGCCGCCCGGGCGGCGGTGGCCGGGTTGAACGGCGCCGAACGCGCGTCCCTGGCCAAGGCCGCCGCGGCCGAGGGCGCGGCCGACTACGCCGGTCTCGACACCGCGCTGGTGAAGACCACCGTCACCGAGCGTCCCGACCGCACCGTGGTGTCGGTCTCGTACGACGCCTCCAAGACCGTCGTCTTCGCCTTCGCCAAGATCGCGCCGATGCCGTCGAGCATGATCACGCGCCAGGCGTCGGTCCGTCTGGGGGGCTACTGAATGATGCGCCGCTGGCTTCGCAACCAGGACGGCGGCGTGGCGATCATCGCCGCGGCCGCCCTGACCGGGGGCGTCGGCCTGGCCGCCCTGGCCGTCGACCTGGGCTCTGTCTATCTGCAGTCGCGCCGTCTGCAGGGCGTGGCCGATCTGGCGGCGCTGGCCGCCGCCAGCGACATCGCTCGCGCCCAGGCCGCCGCCAACGCCACGGTCG
Organism: uncultured Caulobacter sp.; assembly: GCA_966252285.1. Lineage (GTDB taxonomy): Bacteria > Pseudomonadota > Alphaproteobacteria > Caulobacterales > Caulobacteraceae > Caulobacter. The sequence continues at coordinate 3,763 of CBINOL010000088.1, read as the reverse complement.
AGATCAATCCGATCGGCGGGGCGGTGAAGGCGCAGGTCGCGCGCGGCCGTTATGATTCCCGCGCGGCCGGCGGTCCCAGCCAGCGCTTCAAGGCCGGCGAGGTCGACCCCGACGCCGCCCGCGTCGTCCTGCAGGGCGAGGCCGACCTGTTCTTCGGCCAGGCCCTGCTGGGCAAGAAGACGATCCCGATCCGCCGCCAGGCGACGGCCACGCGCGCCGACCTGGCCAGCTTCTCGATCGGCACGCGGCTGGCCAGTCTCGACGCGGGGGTCGCCAACGCCCTGCTGACCGGCCTGACCGGCAGCAAGGTCAGTCTGTCGGTAATGGACTACAACGCCCTGGTCGACGCCGACGTCGACCTGTTCGACTATCTCGACGCCCTGAACACCAAGCTGGGGATCAACGCCGCCAGCTACGACGACCTGCTGGCCACCAACGTCAAGACCGGCAAGGCCCTGTCGGTGCTGGCCGACGTGCTGACGGCCGCCGGCGACAGCCGCGCGGCCAGCGCCGCCACCGTTCTGGCCTCGGCCACGGCCTCCAACCAGAGCGTCAAGCTCAGCACCCTGGTCGATCTTGGTCCCTATGGCGGCCAGGATCACGTGGCCGGCGGTTCCAGCGCGGGCATCGGCACCGACGCCATGCAGTTGGCCAACGCCATGCTGATGCTCAGCAACGGCGCGCGCCAGGTGCAGCTGGATCTGGGCACGGCCATCCCGGGCCTGGCCGATGTCGACGCCTGGCTGGCCATCGGCGAGCCGATGAACAACTCGCCGTACATGACGGTGACGCAGGACAAGTCGGTGGTCATCCGCACCGCCCAGACGCGGCTCTATGTCGAGGCCAAGCTGTTGGGTTCGGGCATCCTGGGCGGCCTGGCCCAGGTCAAGGTGCCGCTGCTGGTCGAGCTGGCCTCGGGCGAGGCCAAGCTAGCCGCTCTGGACTGCAAGGCGCGCACGACGACCCTGGCGGTCAAACCCAGCGTCGGCTCGCTGACCATCGGCCAGATCGACACCAGCAAGCTGTCGAACTTCAAGGTCGGCCTGACCCCGACCAAGGGTCGCATCGTCCAGGCGCCGCTGTTCACCGTCGACGGCGCGTCGAAGGTCGACCTCGGTGGGGCCACGTTCCGCAACGTCGTGTTCAGCAGCGCCGACGTGGCGGCCGGCACGGTCAAGACCGTGAAGACCAACGACCTGGTGTCGACCACGGTGGCCACCCTGATCGGCAACCTGTCGCTCGACGTCCACCTGCTGGGCCTGCAGCTGGGCCTGGGCGAGTCGTCGATCCTGGCCGCTCTGAAGCCGCTGCTGGCGGCGGCCGCCTCGCCCCTGGACCTGGCGATCAACCGCCTGACCGCCCTGGTCGGCGTCGGGCTGGGCGAAGCCGACGTGCGCGCCAACGGCATGCGCTGCGGCGCTCCGGCCCTGGTGGCCTGATTAGTTCTAACCCCGAGGAAGGAAAGCGTAGTTCAGTCATGTCCAGGAAGTCGTCGCAGCAGCAGGGTCAGGTCCAGGCGCCGGGGCATGGAGGCGCGGGGCAGGGGTCGTCGTGGCCCGGGCTCGGGGACGCGCCCGAGGATGCGCCGTCGGGTCCGTTCGGCCGTCGCGGGGTTTCCGACGCCGAGCTTGGCGCCCCGTCGGTGCTGCATTCGACCTTCCAGCCGCCCAGCATCCGCGCCCGGCTGCACGTGCTGTGCGCGCTCTACGCCCACACGCCGTCGCCCTCGCGCCGCCTGGAGCTGCTCGACAGCCTCGAGGGCCAGGTGCTGGAACTGGCGCACCTGATGGCGCTGGACCTGCTGAACAACGGCTGGCGGCCCGAGCCTGGGCGGGACGCGGCCTGAGCCGGCGTCCGATCCATCCACGGCCAAGCTTAGGTAAACGCTGGAAAAACCGTCTAAAACGACGACCGATTAACCGCGCCGTGCGTTGTTGGTGTCATGTCGAGGTTTGATTCAGGCACGGGGGCCGATCGTCGCGCTGCGCCGCGCCTGAACACCAACAGGTCGGGCAAGGTGCTGTGCGGCGCCTTCGCCTGGGACTGCGTGATCAAGGACGTCTCGGACGGCGGCGCGCGCATCCTGATGCTGTCGGGGTCGACCCCGCCGGCCACCGTCCAGTTGGTCGATCTGGTCGGCGGCTTCGCGCACGACGTGAAGGTGGCCTGGCGCAAGGATCGCGAGCTGGGCCTGACCTTCCTGCGCAGCCATGACCTGCGGGGCCTGGCTCCCGCCAGCCTGCAGACCGCCAAGCGGATCTGGCTGGCGGCCCAGAGCCGGGCCAGCACCGGCTGACAGGTCCCCAAAGAAACGGGCGCCCATAGAAAAAGCCTCGCCTGGGGGGAGGCGAGGCTCTTCTAAGCTTTTACTCGGTGATCGCGAGGATCAGGCGTCGGCGCGGGCGGCTTCCTCGGCCATGGCGCGGACGAGGTCCAGGACCTGGCGGCGGACGCGGCCGCGATTGATCTTCGGGAACACTTCGGCCAGTTCCAGGCCTTCCGGCGTGGTCAGGAATTCCTGAACGACGCGTTCGGCGTGGTGGCCGACTTCGTCCTCTTCGGCGCCGCTCATCGGGTCGGCAAGGCCGTCGAAGAAGAAGGACACCGGCACCTGCAGGGTGCGGGCGATTTCGTACAGTTTCGAAGCGCTGACGCGGTTGGCGCCACGCTCGTACTTTTGGACCTGCTGGAACGTCAGGCCCAGGGAATCGGCCAGTTGTTCCTGGCTCACGCCCAACAGCTTGCGACGCATACGGACTCGACCGCCGACGTGCAGATCGACCGGGTTGGGTCGCCGGCCTTCGGTTTCTTCACTCAACTTTTTCGCCTCCAACGGTTGTTTGTGTAAAATGACACGACCGGGGCGTAGGCGAAAGCCGAGCTAGGACAGGTGCGGCGCTACGTCGCTGAGGTGGAGCTTGGGCTCCGCCTAAGCGTTAAGCTGAAACTCCGATTTCCGACCGCGATCGTTCCAGATCCGCCGAGCTTGGCCGCTCGCGTCGTGCAAGCGGTAAAGCGCTTCTGCGGAAAGGGTTTCGTCACGCTCCGAACCCGGAAGAATCTGAGGCGTCATCGCCCGCAGCACCTGACGCTGCACGGCGGCGAGATCGCCGAAGGCCCGCAGGTCGAGTTCGTCGACGTGATAGCCGACCGTAGATTCGATGGCGATCGATTCGCGCACCCGTTGCAGCAGTTCTTGCGACAGGGGAATTTCCGAACCGGCGACGATTCCGAACTCGTACGGCCGCGGCAGACCGACGAGGCGCGTATCGATCGGCGAGTTCATGATGCCGGGGTACAGCGCCATGTCGATCATGCCGACGAAGCGGGTGACGTTGTTGACCAGCGCCAGCTCCATGGCCGCGGCCCAGGCCTCGAACACCCGGGTCCCCCGACCCGGACCTTTCTTGGCGCGATAGGCCTCGGTGGTGAAGAGGCGGCTGGCCTCCCACACGTCGTGACCCTTCTTGGGGGTCTCGTCCGGCGCGATCAGGTGGGCGAACTTGTCGGCCAGCATGCAGCGGTCGTCGGTGGGCCGCAGGCGCAGGCCGACCTCCAGCTGCATGTCGTCGTCGAAGCCGAGCAGGTAGATGGCGCGGGAGTCGTCGTAGTCGTCGACCTCGTCTTCGTCCGTCGCGGTGGGTTCGGCTTCGGAAAGGATGTGCGCGCGCTCGTCAACGACGAAGTGTCACGCGCCAACTACAAAACCGCGGTGAACGTCGGGTTCTGGGTAGCAATGATCATAGCAATGACACTCTACGTT
>CBINOL010000087.1:0-21475 GCA_966252285.1 uncultured Caulobacter sp. | reverse complement strand
GTGCAGCAGGCCGTCGATGCCGCCCAGGTCGACGAACGCACCGTAGTCGGTGATGTTCTTGACGACGCCTTCGCGGATTTCACCCTCTTGCAGCTGCGACACCAGTTCGGTGCGCTGCTCGGCGCGGGCTTCTTCCAGGATGGCGCGACGCGAGACGACGATGTTGCCGCGCGGACGGTCCATCTTCAGGATGGCGAAGGGCTGTTCCTTGCCCATCAGCGGGCCGACGTCGCGCACCGGACGGATGTCGACTTGCGAGCCCGGCAGGAAGGCCGAGGCGCCGCCGAGGTCGACGGTGAAGCCGCCCTTCACGCGGCCGACGATGGCGCCCATCACCGGCTCGTTCTTGGCGTAGACGCCTTCCAGACGGGTCCAGGCTTCTTCGCGCTTGGCCTTTTCGCGGCTGATCACCGCTTCGCCCATGGCGTTTTCGAGGCGCTCGAGGAAGACTTCGACGGTGTCGCCGACCTTGATGGTCGCCTTGCCGGCTTCGTCGACGCCGAATTCCTTCAGCTGGACGCGGCCTTCGGTCTTCAGACCGACGTCGATGATCGCGAAGTCCTTCTCGATCCCAACGACCTTGCCCTTGACCACGGAGCCTTCCGCGAAGTCGCGGCCGCCCATGGAGTCGTTGAGGAGCGCTTCGAAATCGTCGCGCGTGGGGTTGAAGCTCATATCGTCAGCCATGCTGATCTAAGGTCTCTGGGTTGTGGGAAGCCCTGCGATGAGCGCCGTCGGGTGACGGTTCTCGGGATTCCGGGTGATTGGATTTTTCTGATGCGGTCCGTCGCGTCCTAAAGCGGCGGCGAGGCGGGCGTTAGATTAGCCCTTGGAGTTTCCTCACCGGGCGCGCGCCGTCTCGACGATGCGGAGAGCCGCATCGAAGGCCTGGGATATAGTCATTTCCGACGTATCAAGCAAGATCGCGTCCACAGCCTGGGTCATGGGCGCGTCCTTGCGGCCGCCGTCGCGCTCGTCGCGCTTGCGGATATCGGCCAGGATCTCGTCGAAGGTGACGTTTTCGCCCTGCCCGGTCAGCTGTTTCCAACGGCGGTCGGCCCGCACCTCGGCGCTGGCGGTGACATAGAGCTTGGCCGGCGCATCGGGGGCGATGACCGTGCCGATGTCGCGGCCGTCGAGCACCGCGCCGCCCTCCTGGGCCGCGAACGCCCGCTGCAGGTCGAACAGGGCCGAGCGCACGCCCGGATGCACGGCCACCCGGCTGGCGGCCTCGCCGGCGGCGCGGGTGCGCACTTCCGGCTTTTCCAGTTCGGCGAGGTCGAGGCCGCGGGCAGAGGCCTCGGCGGCCGCCGCGTCGTCAAGGTCGCCGCCGGCGTCCAGCAGGCGCACCCCGACCGCGCGATAGAGCAGGCCGGTGTCGAGCATCGGCAGGCCGTAGTGGGCCGCCAGGCGCGAGGCGATGGTGCCCTTGCCCGAGGCGGCGGGACCGTCGACGGCGATGATGAAGGCCATGGCTGGCTCCGTGCGTCGTCCTCGCCCTTCGACAGGCTCAGGGTGAGGACGAATGGACAGGCCGATCAGTAGAAACCCTCATCCTGAGCCTGCCGAAGGACGAGGGTTTCGCTAGAGCCTGCTGGTCAGCAGGCTCTAGAATCAAATGCTTTGAGCGCGCCCCGGGCGGGTTAACCGCCCACACTTAACCCTGGCGCGCTCCGGGATCAGGCCTCGACGATCGAGCCGCCCAGGCCCGTCATCAGCGACACGAAGCCGGGGAAGCTGGTGGCGATCATGCCCGGCTCGTCGATCTCGACAGGCTCCTGGGCGGCCAGGCCCAGGATCAGGTGGCTCATGGCGATGCGGTGATCGCCATGGGTGATCACCTTGCCTCCGCCGCGCACGGGGTGGTTGCCGCCCTTCGTGCCGACCACGGTCATGCCTTCGGGCTCTTCCTCGACCGTGACGCCGCAGGCCTGCAGGCCCGCCGCCGTCAGGGCAATGCGATCGCTTTCCTTGACCCGCATCTCGCCGATGCCGCGCATGACGGTCGGGCCGTCGGCGAAAGCGGCGGCGACGGCCAGGATCGGATATTCGTCGATCATCGCGGGCGCGCGGTCGGGCGGCACGACGACGCCCTTCAGCTGCGAATGGCGGGCGGTGATGTCGCCGACGTCCTCGCCGCTCTCGACGCGGACGTTCGAGATGGTCAGGTCCGCGCCCATCTCCTGCAGGGTGGTGAAGAGGCCCGTGCGCAGCACGTTGAGCATCACGCCCTCGACCGTCACTTCCGAGCCGGGGACAATCAGGGCCGCGACCAGCGGGAAGGCGGCCGAAGACGGGTCGCCCGGCACCTGCACATGCGTGCCCTTCAGCTTTTGGCCTTCCGGCAGACGCACGTGGCGCACACCGTTCTTGTCCTCGACCAGCACCTCGGCGCCGAAGGCGCGCAGCATGCGCTCGGTGTGGTCGCGGGTGGCTTCCGGTTCGATCACCTCGACGCCGCCCTCGGCGTGCAGGCCGGCCAGCAGCACGGCCGACTTCACCTGGGCCGAGGCCATCGGCAGGGTGTAGACGAGGCCGCGAAGGCTGCCGCCCTTCAGCGTCAGGGGCAGGCGGCCCTTGTCGCGGCCGAACCAGGTCGCGCCCATGCGGGCCAGCGGATCGAGCACGCGGCCCATCGGACGGCCGCGCAGGCTGGCGTCGCCGGTGAAGGTGGCGCACATCGGGAACCCCGCCGCCGCGCCCATGATCAGGCGCACGCCGGTGCCGGCGTTGCCGCAGTCGATGACGTCCGAGGGCTCGGAAAAGCCGCCCTTGCCCTCGACGCGCCAGCGGCCGACGCCTTCCTGTTCGACCCGCGCGCCGAAGGCCTGCATGGCCCGCGCGGTCGCCAGGACGTCGTCGCCTTCCAGCAGCCCCTCGATGGTGGTGGTGCCGCTCGCCAGAGCGCCCAGGATCATCGAACGGTGCGAAATGGACTTGTCGCCAGGCGCCCGAACCGTACCGCGAAGGGCTCCGCCCGGAGCGCTCTTCAATCCAGCCGTGGTCATGCCGAAACCGGCTCCTTGCAACATAGGTGTTTCGCGAAGGGGTTTGCTTTTGACAGCGGCCTCCCGTCATGGCAAGTCAGCCGCCGCTTTTCCCATCAGGATCAAAGGGTCGCCGCCTTGGCTAATCCCGACTTGGGCGCAAAACAAATCTGCCCCAACTGCCAATCGAAGTTCTACGACCTCAACCGTCGTCCGGCCGTTTGCCCCAAGTGCGGCGAGCAGTTCGACCCGGAAGAGGCGCTGAAGTCCCGCCGCGTGCGCGCCCGCGCCATTACGCCGGACTATGACGCCGAGGACGAAAAGGAAGCCCCCGCTCCCAAGGAGCAGGACGGCTACGAGGACGAGGTCGACGAGACCCCGGAAATCGACGAGGCCGCCGAGGCTGACGTCACCGAAGGCGACGACGAGGACGGCGATCCGACCGCCGAGCCGGCGCCGGGCGGTGACGACCTGGGCGTCGACTTCGCCGAGGACGAGGATCTGGCCGACGAAGACGGCGACGACGTCCCGTTCCTCGAGGACGAGGACGAAGACGACCTCGGCGACGAGATCGAAGGCCTGCCGGACGGCGAAGACGACGACCGGTAAGACGAATGCGCCGGGGTCGGAGCGATCCGACCCCGGTCTTTCGGGTTCTCCACAGCGTTTCGTCGCACCCTGAAAAAAAGTGCGTCGAGGGGCTTGATCCCGGAAAAACCTCGGCATAGGTTCCGCGCCTCTTCGGGGGACAGCCACTCGGAACCGCCGGAGAGACTAAGGAATTCGACGGAAAGTCTTCGTGATTTTCCAACGGACCTTGGGGCTATAGCTCAGCTGGTAGAGCGCTTGAATGGCATTCAAGAGGTCAGCGGTTCGACTCCGCTTAGCTCCACCAAAACGGCCGCTTCCCTAAAGGGAGCGGCCGTTTCCATTTTTGGAACCTGCCGAAGACTTGGCGGAAAACTTGAGCCTCCCTTGACGGAGGGGCTTGATCCCGCAAAAGCCTCGACATAGTTTCCGCGCCTCCCCGGGCGACCATCCGGGAACACCAAGGCTTCCAAGCCTCGGGGCTATAGCTCAGCTGGTAGAGCGCTTGAATGGCATTCAAGAGGTCAGCGGTTCGACTCCGCTTAGCTCCACCAAAACGGCCGCTTCCCTAAAGGGAGCGGCCGTTTCCATGTCTGGATCCTTCCCCCTGAAGAAAGAGGTGTAGGCGAGGCCGACAGAGCGGGATGCGGCTTGTGAGCCAGCAACCACCTCCACCTCAGCAGAAACTTCCCCCCTCCGGCCCTCTGGGCCGCCTCCCCCTTCAGGGGGATGATCGCTATTCCCTGATCAATCCCGCCAGCCGGCGCACCCCCTCCTCGATCTGCTCGGGCGGCAGCAGGGAGTAGCTGAGACGCAGGGTGTTGGCCGCGGGCGCCTCGGCGAAGAACGGCGCGCCGGGCACGAAGGCCACGCGGGCCTCGACGAGCGCGCGCTCGAGCAGGGCCTTGCCGTCGACGCCCGCCGGCAGGGTCAGCCAGACGAACATGCCGCCCTCCGGCGAGATCCAGGAGACGCTCGCGGGCATGTGCCGCTCCAGCGCCGCCAGCATCGCCCGGGCCTGGCCGCCATAGACGGCCCGCAGATTGCCCAGGTGCTGGTCGTAGCCTTCGGAGACCACGCGGTGGGCGACCATCTGGTTGATGGTCGAGACATGCAGGTCGCCGCCCTGCTTGAGCAGCACCAGCTTCTCGATCGCCGCCTTCGGGCCGCAGATCCAGCCGATCCGCAGGGCCGGCGACAGGGTCTTGGACAGGGTGCCGCAGAACAGGGTGCGCGCGGCCTCGATCGAGCCGTTGCGGGCGATGTCCAGGGCCAGCAGCGAGGGGATGGCCTCGCCGCCGAAGCGCAGCTCGCGATAGGCGCCGTCCTCGATCAGCGGGAAGTCGAGAGCCTCCGCCAGGTCGAGCAGCGCCTCGCGCTCGGCCAGGGTGAGGCTGACGCCGGTGGGATTGGCGAAGTCGGGCACGAAGTAGCCCAGGCGGGGCTTGCGGGCCTCCACGGCCGCCTGGGCGGCCTTGTCGCCGGTCAGGACGCCTTCGGGCAGGTCGAGATAGGACGGCTGATAGGCGTTGAAGGCCTGCAGCGCGCCCAGATAGGTCGGCCGGGCCACCATGACGGGGGCTCCGGGGTCGAGGAACAGCTTGCCCAGCAGGTCGAGCGCCTGCTGCGAGCCGGCCGTCAGCAGCACGTTCTCGGGCCCGCACGGCATGCCGTCGCGGGTCATGCGCTCAGCGATCCAGCGGCGCAGCGGGCCGTGGCCCTCGCTGACGGTGTATTGCAGGGCCTGGGCCGCCTGGGCGCCGTCGCCCAGGATCTCGGCATAGGCCTCGCGGATCGGCCCGGCCGGGAACAGCGCCGGATCGGGGATGCCGCCGGCGAAGGACAGGATGTCGGGCTGCTCCAGCAGCTTCAGCAGTTCGCGGATCTCGCTGGCGCGGATGCCGGCCATGCGCGCGGAGAAGCGCGCGGCCCAGTCCTGCGGGGCCAAGTCTTGGGTGTCGATGGTCATGAGGTCTTCTTCGTCGAGACTGTCGTGCGGCGGCCCTGGCCGCCGGTCTTCTGCATTCGACGGCGCCTGGCCGTCCGTCTGGGCGCAGATAAGCGCCACGCCTGATCCCTAGCGGTCAGGCGCTGCGTACGAGTCCGTTCGTGCCCAGGGAGCGGCGGCGCTGGAAGCGCCGGGTCCCGCGTTCGCTCGCGATCATGGGCGCGACCCTAGCGGCGCGGACCGAGGAAGGAAACCCGGCTTTTCCTCGAAGCGCCGCCAGGAAGCCTCAGCGCGGACCGTTGAGGCTGTCGGTCCAGTCCTCGTTGGGATCGGGCGGGCCGCCGCTCGGCAGCCGCCATTCACCGCGATAGGAGAAGTCCAGCGTGCCGCACAGGCGGGCCTGGCCCGGCGCCTTGGGATCGTCGCCGAACGCCTGGATGCGCAGGTCGTGGCGCAGGGCGATGCGGCTGAAGCTCAGCCACAGGCGCTTGGAGCCCGGACAGAAGGCCCGGACATAGATCTTGCCCTGCTCGGCCGTTCCGTTGACCTCGTACAGGGCCGCGTCGGCGTCGACGCCGGACATGGCTCCGAGCCCGCCCTTGCCGAGATCCTTCTCGCTGCCCTTGCGCAACAGGGCCTGGGCCGGGACGCCGGTGGCCAGCACCTTGATCGGGCGGGCGCCCAGCAGACCCTGCTCGAACAGCACGGTCACCCCCGCTCCCGTCAGCCGCTTGGCGTCCGGCGAGATCGGGTCGTAGGAGAACATCCGCCGCTCGGCCGCGGCCGGGCCCGCCAGGGCGCTCAGCAGCGCCGTGGCGGCCAGCAACAGGGGCAGGCCGGACTTCATCGCTTGAGCTGCAGGTTCACGGCCTGGGCGTCGAAGCCCGACAGCCGCCAGCTTCCGCCCTCGCGGGTGAAGGTCAGCATGCAGGGGCCGTCCTTCTTGGCGGCGCAGACGCGGCCGTCGCCGACGGGCCGCAGGGCCGAGGCGATGGCGATGCGGCCGGGAATCGGCTTGTCGGGGGTGTAGCCGTAGTAGTTGGCCGCGGCGCGGAACACCTCGGGGCGGATCAGGGCCGCGCCGGCGACGTCGGCGGCCGGGCCGGCCAGGGCGATCATCGCCGCCTGCCAGCCCCCCTTCGCGCCCGAGCGGCGAGCCTCGTCGACCAGACGCGCCTCGACCGCGCCGGTCAGGGCCCGGTGGTCGACCAGGCTGTCGAAGGTCGCCCGGTCGTTGTTGCGGATCGCCGTCAGCAGGGCGTGCACGTCGCCGGCGGCGTCGTAGCGATCGGCGGTGGCGCAGGCGCTCAGGGAGGCGGCGACCGCGGTCAGGGCGAGAAGGGCTCGAATGCGCATGGACAACGGCTAGCGCTCAATTCCGGCGAATTCCAGTCGCTCGTGCATCAGCCCGCGACCGTTCGAGCCTTGGCGCTGCGGGCCTGGGCCTCAGGCGCCATCCGCTGCAGGCAGGCCTGGAGAAAGGCGCGCTCGGCATCCTGGCTGGGGAACAGGTCGGTCGGCAGGACATAGCCCAGGCCAGGCCCCATGAAGACCCACGCGCCGCGCGCCGGCGCGATCTGCGACACGCCTTTCCAGGCCAGACTTACCTCCGTGGCGTACCACTGGATCACTAGCGCCTCGTCTTCGACACGATAGGCGGAAGGCGACTTGCGCGGCACGCCCCGCCGCTCCCAGGCCCGGACGATCGAGTCTCGGCAAAAAGCCTGGAAGCCATAGATCCCGCCGGCGCCGATCAGCAGTATCCCCAGAATGCCGGTTCCAGGCAGGACGCGATCGAGCAGCCAGGCGGCCAGAGACATGGTCGCGATGAGGCCCGGCACGTAGAGCCAGTAGAGGAACCGGCGCGCCCCCAGGAGGTGAGCGCTCAACGCACCGGCCGCCTTCTGCACATCGGCCAGACCCACATCCCCGGCGACTTCCATCGACACACCCCAAACGCAAGAAAGGCGCGAACCGAAGTCCGCGCCTTCCTCTAAGCTGAGTTCTGATCGAACGCCTAGTCGAGCTGGCGCTTGATCTCCTCGACGGTGAAGCACTCGATGGTGTCGCCGACCTTGATGTCCTGGAAGCCCGCGAACATCATGCCGCACTCCTGACCGACGGGGACTTCGTTGACCTCGTCCTTGAAGCGCTTGAGCGTCTGCAGCGTGCCCAGTTCGAGCACGACGATGTCCTGACGGATGATCCGGACCTTCGCGCCCTTGCGGACCACGCCTTCGGTGACCTTACAGCCGGCGACCTTGCCGATCTTGGTGATGTCGAAGGCCTGCAGGACTTCGGCGTTACCAAGGAAGGTTTCGCGCTGGATCGGGGCCAGCATGCCCGAGAGCACGCCTTTGATGTCGTCCAGCAGATCGTAGATGATCGCGTAGTAGCGGATCTCGACGCCTTCGCGTTCGGCCAGGGCCCGCGCCTGGGCCGAGGCCCGGACGTTGAAGCCGATGACCGGCGCGCCGGCGCCCTTGGCCAGCATGACGTCGCTTTCGCTGATCGCGCCGGCGCCCGACAGGATGATCCGCGCGCGGACCTCGTCGGTGGCCATCTTGTCCAGCGAACCGATGATCGCCTCGGCCGAACCTTGCACGTCGGCCTTGATGATCAGCGGAAGCTCTTTCAGCTTCTTGTCCTGCAGCTTGGCCATCATGTCGGCCATCGAAGCGCCGGCGCCCACCGGGGCCAGCGACTTCTCGCGCTTCAGGCGGATGCGGTACTCGGTCAGCTCGCGAGCGCGGGCTTCGTTCTCGACCACGGCGAAGGCTTCGCCCGGCGAGGGAACGCCGTCCAGGCCCAGGATCTCGACCGGAGTGGCCGGACCGGCTTCAGTCAGTTGCTCGTTGCGCTCGTTCAGCAGCGCGCGAACGCGACCGAACTGGGCGCCGGCGACGACGATGTCGCCGCGCTTGAGCGTGCCGCGGTTGACCAGGACGGTCGAGACGGCGCCGCGACCCTTGTCCAGCTTGGCCTCGATCACCACGCCGTCGGCGGTGCGGTCGGGGTTGGCCTTCAGGTCGAGCACTTCGGCCTGCAGCAGGATGGCGTCGAGCAGGTCGTCCAGGCCGGTGCGGGCCTTGGCCGAGACCTCGATGATCTGGGTGTCGCCACCCAGGCTTTCGACGACGATCTCGTGCTGCAGCAGCTCGTTGACCACGCGGGTCGGATCCGAGCCCGGCTTGTCCATCTTGTTGACGGCCACGATGATCGGCACGCCTGCGGCCTTGGCGTGTTTGATCGCCTCGATCGTCTGCGGCATGACGCCGTCGTCGCCGGCAACCACCAGCACGACGATGTCGGTGATGTTGGCGCCGCGGGCGCGCATCGCCGAGAACGCGGCGTGGCCGGGCGTGTCGAGGAACGTCACGCGCTGGCCGTCCTTCAGGCGAACCTGATAGGCGCCGATGTGCTGGGTGATGCCGCCGTGCTCGCCGGCGGCCACGTCGGTCGAACGCAGGGCGTCCAGCAGGCTGGTCTTGCCGTGGTCGACGTGACCCATGATCGTGACGACCGGGGGACGCGCTTCCAGGTGATCGTCGTGGTCGTCGCCGCCGATGAAGCCTTCTTCGACGTCGGATTCCGACACGCGGCGCACGGTGTGACCGAATTCGGTCGCCACCAGCTCGGCGGTGTCGTTGTCGATGACGTCGTTGATCTTCAGCATCACGCCCTGACGCATCAGGAACTTGATGATCTCGACGCCGCGCACGGCCATCCGGTTGGACAGCTCCTGCACGGTGATGACGTCGGGGATCACGACCTCGCGGGCGACGCGCGCCTGCTCGACCGCGCCGCCACGGCGCTTTTCCTTCTCGCGTTCACGGGCCCGGCGAACCGAGGCCAGCGAGCGCATGCGGTCGGCGGACTCACCGTCGCCGGCCACGGCCTGGATGGTCAGACGGCCTTCGCGGCGCTGCGGAGCGCCCTTGGCGCGCGAAACGGCCTTGTTCGGCGCGTTGTTGGCCTTGCGGCGATCGTCATCCTCGTCCGGACGGCGATCGGTCAGGCCGCCGCCGGGCCGCGGGGCCGAGCGGGTGGCGCGCTGGATTTCCGGGGTCGCCGGAGCCGACGCGGGAACGCCCGGACGCGGACCGCGCGGACCGCCGGGGCCGCCAGGGCCACGAGCGCCGCCAGGCGCCGGACGCGGCGCGAGGGCCGAGTAGCGGACAGTCTGCTGCGGACGGTCGCCTTGCGGACGATCACCCTGCGGGCGGTCGCCGCCCGAACGGTAGCCGCCGCCGGCGCCTTCCGGACGCGGGCCGCGCGGACGATCGCCGTCCGGACGCGGAGCGCGTTGATTGTACGGGCCGTCCTGACGGGGCGCACGCTGGTTGTACGGCCCGTCCTGGCGCGGAGAGCGCTGGTTGAACGGACGGTCGCCCTGCGGACGGTCACCCTGGGGACGATCGCCTTGCGGACGGTCGCCGCCCGGCGTCGGCCGGTAGGTCGTGGTCGTCGGACGGTCGTCGCGGCGCTCACGGCTGGGTTCGTAGGTGCGGGTCTGGCCCGGCGCGCTGGGACGAGCCGGAGCCTCGGCGCGAGGCGCTTCGCCGCGCGGCGCGGCCGGGGCCGGAGCGGGCGTCGGCGCGGGCGCGACCGGAGCAGCGGCGGCCGGGGTCGGCGCGGCCGGAGCCGGCTTGGCGGCGGCGGCTTCAGCGGCGGCCTTGGCGGCGGCAGCCTTGGCGGCGGCTTCGCGAGCCGCGGCGGCCTCGGCGGCGGCGCGGGCGTCAGCGGCGCGACGCTCGGCGGCCTGGCGCTCCTGGGCTTCGCGAGCGGCCTCGATGGCGCGCTGGCGAGCGCGCATCTCGTCCTGCGACAGACCGCCGGCGGCTCCGCCGCCACCGCCGCCCTGCGGGCGCGGCGCGTCGTGGCGACGCTCGGCCTGGGACGGCGCGGCGAGGTTGCCGGAAGCCGGCGCATGCGGACGCGTGCGCTTCGTCTCGACAACCACCGTCTTGGTCCTGCCGTGGCTGAAGCTCTGCTTCACAACGCCGGCGCTCACCGAGCCCTGGCGGGGCTTCAGGGTGATGGGCGCGCGCCCACCGGGGTTGGAACCAGGCCGACCGTTATCGTTCTCGTCGCTCATGCGCTCGCTTGTACTTCCGCCGGGCGGGTTCCCGGCCCAAAAAACCGATCAATCCATACGAGAAAGGGGCCCGGACGTACCTCCAATAGGAAGCGCGTTTCCCGGCCCTTCGCTCAAGAGCGCGACGCCTGAGGCGGCTTGCTCCAACATTCAGGTTCTAGGCTATTTTCGCCACCGAATGAAGCCATCCGAGGACGTATCGAAGCCTAGGGCTCCTCGTTCTGACGCACCACCCAGTCCGGCGGCGTGAAAGGACGGAAGCCTGATAACCGCTCGACGTCCAAAGTCCAGCGATCCGTGCCTCGCCCCGCGAGGAGCGCCGTGTGTATCACATTCTCCCCGCCCAAGGCCAAACCCAATTCGTCGGATGTGAACATACCGAGGATTCTCGGGGTGTTCGGCGCTTTGCGGACGGCTGAAAAGACCTTTCGGCGGCCGTCATCGGCGCCGTCGGCGGCTTCGATCAACCAGGCGGTCTTGCCCGAGGCCAGGGCCGCCAGAACCTTTTCGAAGCCGGAAATAATGCTCCCCGAGCGCCGTGCAAGGCCCAGGCCGTCCAGAACCCGCTTGGCCAGCAGCCGTTCCACCTGATCGGCCAGGTCGGCCGGAGCCGACAACTTGGCCTTGGCCGAGCGCGAGAAGGCGTTCTTCTTCACGGCCGCGGCGATCGACTCGCGGTCGGCCGCCACCCACATGCCGCGCCCCGGCAGCTTGCGGGCCACGTCGGGAATGACGACGCCGTCGGGTCCGGCCACGAACCGCACCAGGCGCGCCTCGTCGACCGCCTCGCCCAGGACGATGTCCTTGCGCGCGCGGCTGGCTTCGGCGTGGGTCTTGGGGGCGGCTTGGTCGATCATGCGTCTTCAAAGGAAGCGGCCCTTCCGAGGATCGGAAGGGCCGGCTCTGTCTCTTACTGCTCTTCGGCGGCTTCTTCGGCGGCGGGGGCTTCCTCGCCTTCGGCTTCAGCAACCTCGGCCTCTTCGGCCTCTTCGTATTCCGGCTCCGGCGGGGCCTCGACCCAGCCCATGGCGATACGAGCGCGCATGATCAGGGCTTCGGCGTCGTCGGGCGACAGGTTGAAGCTTTCGAGGATGCCCGGCTCGCGCACGCGCTCGCCGCCCTTGCTCTCGAACCAGCCGCGCATGTCGTCGGGGACGAGGCCGGCCAGGTCTTCGATCGTCTTCACGTCGCCTTCGCCCAGGGCCACGGCCATGGCCAGGGTCACGCCCTCGACGCCCAGCAGTTCGTCCTGCACGCCCAGCTCGACGCGCTTGGCGTCCAGAGCGGCGGCTTCCTTCTCGAGGAATTCACGGGCGCGGGCCTGCAGTTCCTCGGCGGTCTCGTCGTCGAAGCCCTCGATCGAACCGATCTCGTGGGTGTCGACATAGGCGACGTCTTCCACCGCGGCGAAGCCTTCGGTGACCAGCAGCTGGGCGATGACCTCGTCGACGTCCAGGGCTTCCTGGAACAGGGCCGTACGCTCGGTGAACTCGCGCTGACGGCGCTCGCTCTCCTGGCTTTCGGTCATGATGTCGATCTGCCAGCCGGTCAGCTGCGAGGCGAGACGGACGTTCTGGCCGCGACGGCCGATGGCCAGCGACAGCTGCTCGTCCGGAACCACCACTTCGACGCGCTCGTCTTCCTCGTCCATGACGACCTTGGAGACTTCGGCCGGGGCCAGGGCGTTGACGATGAAGGTGGCTTCGTCTTCCGACCACTGGATGATGTCGATCTTCTCGCCCTGCAGCTCGGCGACCACCGCCTGCACGCGCGAGCCGCGCATGCCCACGCACGCGCCGACCGGGTCGATCGAGCTGTCGTTGGAGATGACGGCCATCTTGGCGCGCGAGCCCGGGTCGCGGGCCACGGCGCGGATCTCGATGACGCCGTCGTAGACTTCCGGCACTTCCTGCGCGAACAGCTTGGCCATGAAGCCGCCGTGGGCGCGGCTCAGCATGATCTGCGGGCCCTTGGTCTCGCGACGGACGTCGTAGATGTAGGCGCGGATGCGGTCGCCGACGTTGAAGTTCTCGCGCGGGATCGACTGATCGCGGCGCATGATGCCTTCGCCACGGCCCAGGTCGACGATGACGTTGCCGTATTCGACGCGCTTGACGCTGCCGTTGACGATCTCGCCCGAGCGGTCCTTGTACTCTTCGTACTGGCGCTCGCGCTCGGCTTCGCGAACCTTGTGCATGACGACCTGGCGGGCCATCTGGGTCTGCACGCGGCCGATCTCGAACGGCGGCAGGGCTTCTTCGTAGACCTTGCCGATCTCGGCGTCGCGCCAGGTGCGCTTGGCCGAGGTCAGGTGGACCTTGCCGATCTCGCCTTCCAAGTCGGCGTCGTCGGCGACGATCTCGATCACGCGCTTCTGCGTCGTCTCGCCCGTGCGCGGGTCGATCTTGACGCGGATGTCGTGCTCGGCGCCGTAGCGGGCGCGAGCGGCCTTCTGCAGGGCGTCCTCGATGGCCTCGATGACGACTTCCTTCTCGATGCCCTTTTCGCGGGCGACCGCGTCGGCGATCTGGAGCAGTTCAAGCCGGTTGGCGGCGATGCCGATGGCCATGGTCAGTCCTCTTCACTTTCGGACAAATCGTTGTCGTTCTCGGCGTCGACGCGGGCGGCGCGCGCGTCGGCGCCCCGCTTCATCAGCTCGTCGGTCAGGACAAGCTTGGCGTCGACGATCCAGGCGAACGGGAAATAGACGGTGACGTCGTCCTCGCCCTCGATGTTGAGGCCGACCTGGTCGTCCTCGACGCCGGCGAGCTCGCCCTTGAAGCGCTTGCGACCCTCGGCCACGCGGTCGAGCTCGATGCGCACCTCGAGACCGGCATAGGTCTCGAAGTCCTTCAGGCGGGTCAGCGGGCGGTCGACGCCCGGGCTGGAGACTTCAAGGGTGTATTCGCCGGCGATCGGGTCGGCGGCGTCCATCACCTCGGAGATGGCGCGCGACAGCTTGGCGCAGTCCTCGACGTTCATGTCGCCGCCGCTGCCGTCTTCCTGCAGGGGGCGCTCGGCCATGATCTGCAGGCGGCGCTGTTCTGCCCCGCCCATCAGGCGCAGGCGGACGATCTCGTAGCCGGTGGCTTCGGCGACGGGATCGAGCATTTCGATCAGGTCCAGGTCTTCTCGCGTCTTGCCGCGCACGGTTCTCTTCTCGGTCTCGTGGGTCATCCGCCGGGGCCTCGAAAGGCCCAGCTGGCGAGCGACCAAAGAAAAAGCGGCAGCCTTTCGGGCCGCCGCTCGAAAGCGCCAATCAGCGCTAACGGACGATGTAGGAGCTATATAGCGCGATAGGCGAGCGGGTGGAAGCCCCCTCCTGGACCGGGCTCACGCGGCGCGCGAGAGACCTTTGCAAGCGCCCAAGGCCAGGCGGCGAAAGCTGTTCTGGCGGTCACTCGACAAGCTGGACCACAGATCGAAGTTGCTTTTGCAGGCGCAAGTCGAGGGGCGGGCACGCCCCCTCTTTCGCATCGCAACACTTGTGGCCTATACAGGCGGCCGCTTGAGGCCCGCCTCCCCGCGGGAGCCTTCCCACAACGAAGAGTCACTATGGACCTCTCCAAGATCGCCGTGGGCGTGAACCCGCCCTACGACCTGAACGCCGTCATCGAGATCCCGCAGGGCGGTGAGCCGGTGAAGTACGAGATCGACAAGGAAAGCGGCGCCCTGATGGTGGACCGTTTCCTGCACACGGCGATGTTCTACCCGGCCAACTACGGCTTCATCCCGCACACCCTGGCCGACGACGGCGACCCCGCCGACATCATGGTCGTGGGCCCGACCCCGGTGGTGCCCGGCGCGATCATCCGCTGCCGCCCGATCGGCGCGCTGATGATGGTCGACGAAGCCGGGTCGGACGAAAAGATCCTGGCCGTGCCGGTCGACAAGCTGCACCCCTTCTACACGGGCGTGAACAGCTGGCGGGACCTGCCGACCATCCTGACCGAGCAGATCGCCCACTTCTTCCAGCACTACAAGGACCTGGAAAAGGGCAAGTCGACCAAGATCACCGGCTGGGCCGACCCGGACGAGACCGCCGAGCTGATCCGCGCGGCGATCAAGCGCCACGACGAGAACTACTGATCCTTCGAAAGATCGAGATGCGGCGCCGGGGACCTCTCCGGCGCCGTTTTCTTTTGGGGTTTCAAGCCGCCGGTGTGACCTTCGCGACCTTGCGCGCGGGGCCGCTCGACCCCATAACCTCGCCGGATGAGCGAGACCCCGCAAAAGCGCCTCTATATCAAGACCTACGGCTGTCAGATGAACGTCTACGACAGCGAGCGCATGACCGATGTCCTGCGCCCGCTGGGCTATGGCGTGGTCGATGATCCCGAGGGCGCGGATCTCGTGGTGCTCAACACCTGCCACATCCGCGAGAAGGCCACCGAGAAGGTCTATTCGGAGCTTGGCCAGATCAAGCTGATGAAGGACCGCAAGGCCCAGACCGGCGGCAAGATGACCATCGCCGTGGCCGGCTGCGTCGCCCAGGCCGAGGGCCAGGAGATCATGAACCGCCAGCGGGCGGTGGATCTGGTCGTCGGTCCGCAGGCCTATCACCAGCTGCCCGAGCTGATCGCCCGCGCCCACCGGGCCTCTGGTGAACGGCTCGCCGCCGACTTCGCCGCCGACGAGAAGTTCGACGCCCTGCCGGCCGAGCGCCACGTCACCGGCGTCACCGCCTTCCTGACCGTGCAGGAGGGCTGCGACAAGTTCTGCACCTTCTGCGTGGTGCCCTACACCCGCGGCGGCGAGTGGTCGCGGCCCGTGAACGACATCGTCGAGGAAGCCAAGCGCCTGGCCGGCGCCGGCGTGCGCGAAGTCACCCTGCTGGGCCAGAACGTCAACGCCTATGACGGCGACGGCTCGACCCTGGCCAAGCTGGTGCGCCAGCTGGCCAGGATCGATGGCCTGGACCGCATCCGCTACACCACCAGCCACCCGCGCGACATGGGCGAGGACCTGATCGAGGCCCACGGCGAGCTGCCGCAGCTGATGCCCTATCTGCACCTGCCGGTGCAGGCGGGCAGCGACAAGATCCTCAAGGCCATGAACCGCGACCACACGGCCGAGAGCTATCTGAAGCTGATCGAGCGCATCCGCGCCGCCCGGCCCGACATCGCCATGAGCGGCGACTTCATCGTCGGCTTCCCCGGCGAGCGTGACGGCGACTTCGAAAAGACGCTGGAACTGGTGCGCGAGGTCGGCTTCGCCAGTGCCTTCTCGTTCAAGTATTCGCGCCGTCCCGGCACGCCCGCCTCGGCCATGCCCGGCCAGGTCGACGAGGCCGTGAAGTCCGAGCGCCTGGACCGCCTGAACCAGCTGCTCGACGAGCAGCAGCGGGCCTTCAACGCCAGCCAGGTGGGCAAGACCCTGCCGGTGCTGTTCGAGAAGGCCGGCCGCCACCCCGGCCAGATCGTCGGCCGCAGTCCCTATCTGCAAGCCGTCCACGTTTCGGGCGGGGAGCACCTGATCGGGACGATCGTTCCCGTCCGCATCGAGAGCGCCGCCAAGATGAGCCTGGCCGGCGTGCTCGCCAACGAACCCGCTTTGGAGACCGCGTGAGCCGCACGCCCGAGTTCCTGCCGCTTTCCGACGACGCCGTCGTCGCCGTCACCGGTCCGTCCGGCCGCCACGCCGCCCTGATCGAGGACGCCTTCAAGGTCCTGCTCGAGACGCCCGGCGGCGGCGTCAAGATCACCGGCGACGTCAAGGGCCGCTCGGCGGCCAAGCGCGCCCTGCTGGCCCTGGCCGAGCGCGCCGACGCCGGCCACGAGGTGGTCGAGGCCGACATCCGCGTGGCCGTGGGCGAGGCCCACAGCGCCGGCGGCCAGGCCTCGCCGCGCGCCGTGCGCCGCGGCGCGGTCTCGCCCAAGACCAAGAACCAGGCCGCCTACATGGAGCAGATGGCCCGCCATCCGCTGGTCTTCGGCCTGGGTCCCGCCGGCACCGGCAAGACCTTCCTGGCGGTGGCCCAGGGCGCGGGCATGCTGCTGCGCGGCGAGGTCGACCGCCTGATCGTCACCCGTCCCGCCGTCGAGGCCGGCGAGAAGCTCGGCTTCCTGCCGGGCGACCTGAACGAGAAGGTCGACCCCTACATGGCGCCGGTCTGGGAAGCCCTGACCGACATCATGGGCGCCGAGCAGCTGCGCCGCCGCCGCGACAAGGGCGAGATCGAGGTCGCCCCGATCGCCTTCATGCGCGGCCGCACGCTTGCCCATGCCTTCGTCATCGTCGACGAGGCCCAGAACTGCTCGCGCCTGCAGATGAAGATGGTGCTGACCCGCCTGGGCGAAGGCGCCCGCATGGTGGTGACTGGCGACCCGACCCAGATCGATCTTCTGAACCCCCGCGACTCCGGTCTGGCCCACGCCGTCTCGATCCTCGACGGCGTCGAGGGCGTGGCCGTGGCCCGCTTCACCTCGACCGACGTCGTGCGCCACCCGCTGGTGGAGCGCATCGTCAAGGCCTACGACGCCGACGCGGCCCTGGTGGCGACTCCCCGATGATCACAGTCGATATCGAAATCGAAGACGAGGCCTGGACCAAGGCCGAACCCGAAGCCGAGGCCCTGGTCTGGCGCGCCGCCCAGGCCGTGCTGGACGCCCACGAGGACGTCGAGGGCCAGGGGATCGTCATCCTGCTGGCCGACGATGACAGCGTTCAGGCCCTGAACCGCGACTTCCGCCAGAAGGACTACGCCACCAACGTGCTGTCCTTCCCCTCGCCGCTGGACCCGGCAGCCAACCCGGAAGGCCAGATCGGCGACATCGCCCTGGCCTACGGCGTCTGCGCCCGCGAGGCGGCCGAGCAGGGCAAGCCCCTGAGCCACCACCTGCAACATCTTGTGGCGCACGGGGTGCTGCATCTCTTAGGATACGACCACGAGGGCGACGAAGAGGCCGAGGCCATGGAAGCGCTCGAACGCGAGATCCTGGCGGGACTGGACGTTCCCGATCCCTACGCCGACGAGAGGTGAAAGCCCAAAGGCATGCCTGACGACGACCAGAGTTCCACGCCCGCCGGTCCGGCCAGATTCAGCCGGGGCCTGCGGGCGTTCTTCCGTGAGCTGCGGCGGGCCGCGCCGGTCAAGCGCGCGCGTACGGTCGATTCCGACGACGCCGCCGCGCCCGACCTCGTCGATCAGGCCGAGGCGTTCAAAACCCTGAAGGTCGGCGACCTGATGACCCCCCGCCCCGACGTGGTGGCGGTCGAGCTCGACACTCCGTTCGCCGTGGTCGTGGCCCAGTTCGTCGAGTCCGGCCACTCGCGCATGCCGATCTATCGCGAGGCCCTGGACCAGCCGATCGGCGTGGTTCACGTCAAGGACGTGTTCCGGCTGCTGGCCGACGGCGACCTGCGCCCCGAGCCCGAGGCCCGCGTCCTCGAACAGCTGCGCCGCGACATGTTCTTGGTACCCGCCTCGATGCGGGCGGCCGACCTGCTGCAGCGCATGCGCACCAAGCGCGTGCACATGGCCATGCTCATCGACGAGTTCGGCGGGGTCGACGGCCTGGTGACCATCGAGGACCTGATCGAGAGCGTGGTCGGCGACATCGACGACGAGCACGACGACGCCCAGGTGGCCACCGTGATCGCCCGTCCGGGCGGCGTCTTCGAGACCGAGGGCCGCACGCCGCTGGAAGACCTCGAGGCCGCCCTGGGCGAGACCCTGGACCCGCCCGAGCACGAGGAGGAGGTCGACACCGTCGGCGGCCTCGTCGCCGCCCTGGCCGGCCAGGTGCCCGAGCCGGGACAGGTGGTGCGCCACCCCGCCGGCTTCGAGCTGGAAGTTCTGGAGGCCGACTCCCGGCGCGTGCTCAAGGTGCGCGTGCGCCGCGCGCCGGAGCCGGCCGAGGCCGAGACCTCGCTCGCCCCGGTGGACGCTCCTTGAACCTGCGCGCCCTGACCGCCGCTTCACCCTGGCGCGACCGCGTGCTGGCGCTGGTCGCAGGCCTCGCCACGGCCCTGGCCCACCCGCCGTTCGGGATCCTGCCCGGCCTGCTGGGCTACGCCCTGCTGCTGTGGCTGCTGGATACGATCGACGGCCCCAGGCCCTTGCGCTCGGCCTTCCTGCGCGGCTGGCTGGCGGGTCTGGGCTATTTCGGCCTGGGCACCTGGTGGATCGGCGAAGCCTTCCTGGTCGACGCCGCCAACCAGGGCTGGATGGCCCCGTTCGCGGTCACGGCCATGGCCGCGGGCCTGGCGCTGTTCTGGGGCGCAGGCGCCGTCCTCTATCGCCGCCTGCGTCCGGCCGGCGCGGTGCGCGTGCTGGCCTTCGCCGCGGCCCTGTCGGCGCTGGAGTGGGTGCGCGGCCACGTGCTGACCGGCTTTCCCTGGAACCTGCCGGGCGAGACCTGGCGGGCCGGCTCGGCGCCGTCCCAGGCCGCCGCCCTGCTCGGCGCCTACGGCCTGACCTTCGTGACCCTGGCCATCGCCGCCGCCCCCGCCGTCTGGCGCCAGGGTCGTTCGGGCCGGATCGCCGTCGGCGCGGCCGCCCTGGCTCTGGCCGGCCTCTATGGCGGCGGCTTGCTGGCGCTGAAGACCGCGCCGAACCCGACGGCGACGAACGCCCCCAAGGTCCGCATCGTCCAGGCCGACGTCCAGCAATCGGCCAAGTGGGACGCCGCCAGCTTCCAGGCGATCGTCAACGACTACGCCGCCCTAACCGCCGCGCCCTATGCCGACGGCAAGCCCGCCGACATCGTGGTCTGGCCCGAAGGCGCCCTGCCCGCCGCCATCAACGACTACCTCGCCCACGGGACCTGGGTGCGCCAGGCGATCATGGACTCGCTGCAGCCGGGCCAGCTGCTGCTGATCGGCGGCTACCGCTACGAGGGCTCGGTCGAAGCGCCGATCTACTACAACAGCCTGGTGGCCCTGCGCCGCGAGCCCGGCGACCTCGTCATGATCGGCGTCTACGACAAGCATCGGCTGGTGCCGTTCGGCGAGTACCTGCCCGCCGACGGCCTGCTGACCGCCATCGGCTTCAAGAGCATGGCCCACCTGGGCGACGGCTTCGCCACCGGCCCGCGGCCCGCGCCGCTGAGCGTGGCGCCGGGCCTGAAGGTGCAGCCGCTGATCTGCTACGAGAGCCTGTTCCCCGGCCTGGCCCGTCCCGACGCCGGCGTGCGGGCGCTGGTCAACGTTTCCAACGACGCGTGGTTCGGGGTCACCTCCGGCCCCCTGCAGCACCTGAACCTGGCCAGCTACCGCGCCATCGAGGCCGGCAGGCCGATGATCCGCGCCACACCCACCGGCGTCTCGGCCATGGTCGACGCCCAGGGCCGCGTGATCGAGGGCCAGCGGCTGGATCTGGGGACCCGCGGGGTCATCGACGCCCGCCTGCCCGCCGTCGGTCGCGACACGCCGGCTTCGCGCCTGGGCGACTGGCCGCTGGCGATCCTGCTGCTCGCCACGGTGGCGATCTGTATCTCGATTTCACGTATCGCGGGTCACAAGTTTTCCGCCTCGAAAGATATGGGCTGAACTAAAGCCGTAATCCTAGGTCTATGCCTAAGCATGACCGTCGCCCCCGAATCCCCCGCCGAAATCGAGCGTTCGCCCAACCCCGTCGACCTGCACGTCGGCGCCCGCATCCGCATGCGCCGCAAGATCCTGGGCGTCAGCCAGGAAAAGCTGGCCGAGAGCCTGGGCCTGACCTTCCAGCAGGTGCAAAAGTACGAGCGCGGCGCCAACCGCGTCAGCGCCAGCAAGCTCTACGAGATCGCCCGCAGCCTGCAGGCGCCGGTGGCCTACTTCTTCGAAGGCCTGGCCGATCCGTCCGAGCCGGCCGACGGCGAACAGCGCAACGACCATCAGGTGCACGAGTTCCTGATGACCCCCGAGGGTCTCGAGCTGGCCTCGCTGTTCCCGCGCCTGAACCGCGCCCCTGTGCGCCGCCGCATCCTCGACCTCGTCCGGTCGATGGCCGAGGAAGAGGTCTAGGGTTTCCAGCCCGGCCGACAGGCCGGGCGACCTCATCCGGCCTCGAAAGACGCCAGGCCGCCTTGCGGACATAAACTTATCTTTATATGGTTCTCGCCATGCTCGCGAGGCCGGTCGCCACGTGGGCGCTGGACTCTAATCCGGAGCCGTCCACTTGAGCCGTTCGTCCTATATCTTCACCAGCGAAAGCGTCTCCGAAGGCCATCCCGACAAGGTCGCCGACCGGATCAGCGACACCGTCGTCGATGCGTTCCTGACCGCCGATCCCGAAGCCCGGGTGGCCTGCGAAACCCTGGTCACGACCAACCGCATCGTGCTGGCGGGCGAAGTGCGCGCCGGCAAGCCGGACGGCGACAAGAAGGCCAACAAGGAACTGACCAAGGACATCATCAAGTCCCTGGAACCCAAGGTCCGCGCGGCCATCAAGGACATCGGCTACGCCCAGAAGGGCTTCCACTGGGAAAAGGCCAAGTACGCCTGCTACCTGCACGGCCAGTCGGCGCACATCGCCCAGGGCGTGGACGCCACCGACAAGAAGGACGAAGGCGCCGGCGACCAGGGCATCATGTTCGGCTACGCCAGCACCGAGACCCCGGAACTGATGCCGGCCACGCTGCAGTACAGCCACAACATCCTCAAGCGCCTCGCCGAGCTGCGTCACAGCGGCGAGCTGCATGAGCTGGAACCCGACGCCAAGAGCCAGGTGACCCTGGAATACGACGGTAACGGCGTGCCGCAGCGCGTCGTCTCGATCGTCGTGTCGCACCAGCACAAGAAGAAGATCGACGGCAAGACCCCGACCTCCAAGCGCGTGCTCGACCTGATCAAGCCGCACATCCTGCCGATCTTCCCCGAAGGCCTGATCACCCGCTTCGCCTCCCTGCTCCCGGCCTTCGATCCCGA
>CBINOL010000086.1:0-21597 GCA_966252285.1 uncultured Caulobacter sp. | reverse complement strand
GCCGGGGGGCCGCGGCCCCCCCGTTTTCAGCTTCCGCTGACCTGAGAGAGTCAGCAGCGACTTCCCCCTCAGTCGCTCCGCGACAGCTCCCCCTTCAGGGGGAGCATCTTGCTCACGCCTCCAGCATCGCCAGCAGGGCGAAGCTGGCCAGCCAGTGCTCGCCCATATAGTCGCCGGTCACGTGGGGCAGGGCGGTGGTCAGGTGCAAGTCGGCGGCTTCCAGCGCCACGACGGCCACTTCCGACGGGGCGTCCTTGGCCACGGCGCGCCAGCACCAGGCGCGCGACAGCGACAGGCCGTCGAGGTGGGCGATCTTGCCGTCGGTGCGGTCGCTTACGCTGGGCGGTGAAAATAGGGTGGCCGGCTGGCGCTCGGCGAGGTCGGGCAGGAAGGCCGCGAACCAGGCGGCGAAGGTCTCCGGCTGCAGGCGGCGCATGGCCAGGGCCTCGATCAGGGCCGACGACAGGAAATCGTCGCCCGACGGCTCCCAGGCCTGGCAGGCGCGGTCCTGGCCGTACCAGGCGGCCGCCTTGCTCGCGAGCAGGGCGCGGAACTCGGCGTCGCCGGCGGCGTCGGCATAGTCGGCGGCGAGGGACAGGGCGAAGGCGGTGTTGGAGTGCACGCCGGCCCGGATCGGATAGTCGGCGATCGGCAGGAAGGCGCGGTAGCGGGCGACGAAGGCGTCGGCCAGCGGCTGCATGGTCGCCGCCCAGGGGGCGTCGTGGGGCAGCAGTTCGGCCTGAAGCTTCAGGAGCCACGCCCAGCCGTAGGGGCGCTCGAAGCCGCGGCTTTCGGGGCGGGCGAGATAGGCGACCTCGGCGGCGACCTTCTCCGGCGTGAAGGCCTCATTGAACAGGGCCCGGATGGCGGCGGCCTCGGCGATCTGCGGATGCAGGCGCAGCAAGGTCGCCAGGGTCCAGTAGCCGTGGACGCACGAGTGCCAGTCGAAACTGCCGAAGAAGATCGGGTGCAGGGCGCGTGGGCCCTGCGCATCGGCGTCGCCCGTCATCACGTGGTCGAGCTTGTTGGGATACTCGCGCGCGACGTGGCCCAGGGCGGCCTGGGCGAAGCGGGCGGCGGTCTCAGCGGAAAGCGAGGACATACATCAGGACCATGTTGATCAGCAGCATCAGCACCGCCGTCGGCGCCTGGGCCTGGATGACGGCGTAGCGGTTCTTCAGCTGGAGGAGGGCGGCGGGAACGAGGTTGAAATTGGCGGCCAGCGGCGTCAGCAGGGTGCCGCAGAAGCCCGACAGCATGCCGATGGCGCAGACCACGGCCGGGTCGCCGCCGAAGCGGCCGATCACCAACGGCAGGCCGATGCCGGCGGTCATCACCGGAAAGGCGGCGAAGGCGTTGCCCATCATCACCGTGAAGATCGCCATCCCCAGGCAGTAGGCCACGACCACGGCCAGGCGGCTGTCGATCGGCGTGATCGCCAGGGTGATGTCGCCAATGGTCTGGCCCACGCCCGCCAATGCGAAGACCGCGCCGAGCGCCGCCAGCATCTGCGGCAGCAGGGCGGCCCAGCCGACGAGGTCCATCAGCCGACGGCCTTCCTGAAGCGGCGCGCTGGCGGGCTGCTTGAAGAGGCGCTGGGCGACGACGGCGGCGACGACGGCGGCGATGGCCAGGGAGACCAGCGTCGCCTGCTTGGGATCGACCACGTGCTGACCGTTCCAGGTCAGGGCCTTGAAGGTGAAGGTGCCGGCCAGCACGATCATCGGGATCAGCAGGGCGGGCAGGAAGAGCTTGAGGCCGAAGCGCTGCGCCATTTCCGCGCGCTCCTCGCCCGTGGTGGTGGCGGGCTGGCCCACGCCCAGGCGGCCCGTGCCGGCCAGCAGGGCCAGCGCCACGACCAGGAAGCCGTTTCCCAGGTCGCCGAAACGGTCGCCGAACAGGAAGCTGGCGGCGAACAGGCCCCAGAAGGCGGCGTTGCCCAGGCGCTTGGGATTGGTCTTGTCGCCGGCGCTCATCGCCGCGAAGGCGGTGAACATGAAGCCGGCGAGCAGATAGACGAGCGGCAGGCCGATCATGCTTTTGCTCCCCGGCGCGAGAGCTTGCGGTCGAAGAGCAGCAGCCGCGCGCCGTGCACGAGGAAGGCGCAGATCGCCGTCGGGATGGCCCATACCGACAGGTGCAGCGGTTCGACCACCAGGCCGTTCTGATCAAGGAAGCCGACGATCAGCAGGATCGAGCCGATGGCCATGAAGACGTCCTCGCCGAAGAACACGCCGACATTGTCGGTGCCGGCGCTCATGGCCTTCACCTCGTCGCGGGTGGCGTCGTCGAGTTCGCCCTGGTTCTCGGCTGCTGCCTCGGCCATGGGGGCGACGAGCGGACGGACGGTCTGGGCGTGGCCGGCGATCGAGATCAGGCCCATGGCCGCCGTCAGCTGGCGCAGCAGCAGGTAGACGACCAGGATCCGCCCGGCGGTGGCCGCCTTCAGGCTCTTGATCGCCATCCGCGCGCGTTCCTGCAGGCCCGAGCGTTCGAGCACGCCGATGGCCGGCAGGATCAACCAGGCGATGCTGACATAGCGGTTCTGGTTGAACGCTTTCCCAAAGGCGGCCAGCACCTCAAGCGGACCAAGGCCGGCGGCCAGGCCCGAGGCCATGGCGGCGCAGACCACCACCAGCAGCGGATTGAACCTCAGCGCGAAGCCGAGGACGATCACGCCCACGCCGATCAAGGGCAACATGCGGAAGATCCCCCGTCTTCGAATCCGCCAGGACGGTCCGACGGGCAAAGGGCGCTGGCAAGTACGATCCGATCGAACGCGGGTCGCTTGACGTCGGCGCCCGTCGGCGCGACGCTCAACTCAACAATGATAACTTACGGGAGCAAGCGTCATGGCCGACGGAACCGGCGCGATCGCCGCATCGATCAAGGATCAGGTCAGCGAGGCCGAATGGCAGGCCCGCGTCGACCTGGCGGCCCTATATCGCCTCGTCGCGGTGCACGGCTGGGACGACATGATCTTCACCCACATCTCGGCGCGGATCCCGGGCCCCGAGCATCACTTCCTGATCAACCCGTACGGCATGTTCTTCGGCGAGATGACCGCCTCGTGCCTGGTGAAGGTGGATCTGGACGGCAACGTCATCGACAAGACGCCGTACTTCATCAATCCGGCGGGGTTCACGATCCACTCGGCCATCCACGCCGCGCGCGAGGACGCCCAGTTCGTCATGCACCTGCACACCGACCAGGGCGTGGCCGTGGCCGCCCACGCCGAGGGCCTGCTGCCGCT
The DNA here is from genome assembly GCA_966252285.1 of uncultured Caulobacter sp. Classification (GTDB taxonomy): domain Bacteria; phylum Pseudomonadota; class Alphaproteobacteria; order Caulobacterales; family Caulobacteraceae; genus Caulobacter. The sequence goes on along the minus strand of CBINOL010000086.1, from coordinate 18,344 downwards.
GAGCCAGCAGGCGCTGATCGTCACGCCGCAGCTGGCCTATCACGATTACGAGGGCATCGCCCTGAACCTCGACGAGCGCGAGCGACTGGTGGGCGACCTGGGCGACAAGCGGCTGATGCTACTGCGCAACCACGGCACCCTGGCGGTGGGCCGCACGGCGGCCGAATGCTGGCTCGGGATGTTCTTCCTGGAGCGCGCCTGCGCCCAGCAGGTGATGGCGCTCAGCGCAGGGCGCGATCACGTGCTGCTCGCTCCGGAGGCAGCACAGGCCGAGGTTCGCAGCCAGACGGGCATGGGTCTGGGCATGATCGCGGGCCTGGCCTGGCCCGGTTGCCTGCGTCAGCTGGACCGCCAGTCCCCGGGCTACGCGGATTAGGCGCTCATGGTCAAGCTTGGCGACCGGCGTTACGTCAAGTTAAGGCCTTGCAAGTGTTTCAAAGTTGAAATGTCACGTAATTCTAGTGTCACTAGACGCGGGTCTAGGGTGGGATCATATGTCGCCCCAACCTAGACCTTAAGGGCGCCGGTTCAACGGCGCCGGAGCGTATTTGTGATCCGCAGGCACTTCTTCCTCATCGCGGCCGGGGTCGCGTTGGTTCTGATGATCCTGGCCGGCGGAGCCAAGCTGCTGCTTGGCGGCAAGGCCGAAGGGCAGGGCGGTCCTGGCGGTCGCGCGACCGCCGTCTCGCAGGTCAAGGTGGGCGAGCGCCCCTTCACCGATCGCATCGAAGTGCTGGGCGTGGCCAAGGGCCGCCAGTCGGTGACGATCACCTCCAACACCACCGAACTGATCACCGCCGTCCACTTCACCGACGGCCAGCTGGTCTCGCGCGGGCAGGTCCTGGTCACGCTGAAGGACGACCAGGAGACCGCCGACATCGCCCAGGCCCAGGCCAACCTGGACCAGGCCAAGCGCAACTACGACCGCTGGAAGACCCTGGCCGACAAGGGCATCGCCCCGCGCGCCACCGCCGAGCAGAATCTGGCCGCCTACGAGAGCGCCAAGGCCGCCCTGGCCTCGGCCAAGGCCCAGCGCCTGGACCGCGTGATCCGCGCGCCGTTCGCCGGCCGGGTCGGCATCTCCGACGTCGCGCCGGGTACGCTGATCGCGCCGGGCGGGGCCATCGTCAGCCTGGACGACGCCTCGGTCGTGCGCGTCGACTTCGCCGTGCCCGACCGCTACCTCGCCACCTTGCGCGACGGCCTGCCGATCAAGGCCAGCCCCGACGCGCTGCCGGGCGAGACCTTCCAGGGCCAGATCGCCCAGATCGACACCCGCATCGACGCGGCCACCCGCGCCATCAAGGCCCGCGCCGAGTTCCCCAATCCGGGTGGCCGCCTGAAGCCGGGGATGCTGGTCAAGGTCGCCATCGACCAGGGCGTGCGCCAGGGCCTGGCCGTGCCGGAAGCGGCCGTGCAGTTCGAAGGCCAGCAGGCCTCGGTGTTCCTCGTCGCCAAGGGCGAGAAGGGCCAGGTCGCCCGCCGCACCAACATCACCACCGGTCTCACGGCTGACGGCTTCGTCGAGATCCGTTCGGGCCTGAAGGCCGGCGACGTGGTGGTGGCCGACGGCCTCAACCGCGTGCAGGACGGCGGCGCGGTGCGCGACGTCGCCAAGCCGGCCGGCGGCCCGGGCGGCCAAGGCGGCAAGCCCGGCCAAGACCGTAAGGCCGGCTGATGCTGTCCGACATCTCCGTCCGCCGCCCGGTATTCGCCGCCGTCGCGGCGATCATCCTCTGCGTCATCGGCCTGGCGGCCTTCGGCTCGCTGCCGATCCGCGAGCTGCCCAATGTCGACCCGCCGGTGGTGTCGATCTCGACCGTCTATCGCGGGGCCTCGGCCGAGGTCATCGAAGAGCGCATCACTCAGGTGATCGAGCGCCAGGTGTCGGGCATCCAGGGCATCGACCGGGTCAACAGCTCGTCGCGCGACGGCCGCTCGCAGATCAGCATCACCTTCCGCCTGGACCGCGACCTGGACGCCGCCGCCAACGACGTGCGCGACGCCGTCAGCCGCGTCTCGGCCAACCTGCCCGACCAGGCCGACCCGCCGCAGATCGCCAAGGCCAACGCCGACGCCTCGCCGATCATCATCCTGAACCTGACCTCGACGACGCTGGATCCGCTGGAGCTGGCCGACTACGCCGACCGCTACCTGGTCGAGCGGATGTCGACCATCGACGGCGTGGCCCAGGCCAATCTGTTCGGGGCCAAGATCTACGCCATGCGCATCTGGCTGAACGCCGACGCCATGGCCGCCCGGGGCGTGACCGTCAGCGACGTCGAGGACGCGCTGAACGCCCAGAACCTGGAACTGCCGGCCGGCTCGCTGGAAAGCAGCGCCAAGGACTTCACCATCCGCGTGGCCCGCGCCTACGCCAAGCCGGAGGACTTCGCCCGTCTTCCGATCCGGGCTGCGGATGGCAACGGTTTCGTGCTGCGCCTGTCGGACGTGGCCCGCATCGAGGAAGGGCCGGACGAGCGCCGTCGCCTGTTCCGGGGCAACGGCGTCGACCAGGTCGGCATCGGCCTGACCCGCCAGTCGCAGGCCAACGACGTCGCCATCTCCGACGCGGTCCGCAAGGAAGTCGAGGTCATCAACCAGACCCTGCCGCCCGGCACCAAGCTGGTGGTGGCCGTGGACAACTCGGTGTTCACCGCCGAGGCCATCCACGAGGTCTGGATCACCATGGGCATGTCCGTGGCCCTGGTGGCGCTGGTCAACCTGATCTTCCTGGGCAGCTGGCGCTCGGCGCTGATCCCCTCGATCGTCGCGCCGATCTGCATCCTGTCGACCTTCATCGTCCTGGCGCCGCTGGGCTTCTCGCTGAACCTTCTGACCCTGCTGGCCCTGGTGCTGGCCGTGGGCCTGGTGGTCGACGACGCCATCGTCGTGGTCGAGAACATCCAGCGCCGGGTGGACGAGGGCGAGCCTGCCCTGATCGCCGCCCAGCGCGGCTCGCGCCAGGTGTTCTTCGCGGTGGTGGCCACCACCATCGTGCTGATCTCGGTGTTCGCGCCGCTGATGTTCCTGCCCGGCTATATCGGCCGCCTGTTCGTCGAACTGGCCGTGGCCATCGCCGCCGCCGTGGCCTTCTCGGCCCTGCTGGCGCTCAGCCTGTCGCCGATGATGGCCTCCAAGCTGCTCAAGCCCGCGCACGGCGGGGGCTGGTTCAACAAGCGCATGGACTGGGCGATGGACCGGCTGAAGGAGAGCTACCGCGCCTCGCTCGAAAGCCTGCTGGGCGTGCGGGCCGCCAGCTTCGCCGCCGGGGGAGCGGTGATCCTGCTGGCCGGCTTCGCGGCCCTGCTGTTCGTCAGCCTGCCCAAGGAACTAGTGCCGGCCGAGGACCGCGGCCGCGTCGACATCCAGATCAGCGCGCCGGAAGGCGCCGGCTTCGACTACACCGCCGCGATCGGCGCCCGGATCGAGAAGATCATGGCCCGCTACCGCGAGGACGGCGTGGCCGAGCGCACCATCCTGACCATCCCGCGCTTCGGCCAGAGCCAGTTCAACTCGGGCAACGGCGTCGTGGTGCTCAAAGGCTGGGGCGAGCGCGACAAGACCGCCGACGACGTGGCGGCCGAGCTCAACAAGGACCTCTCCAAGATCACCGGCGTGCGCGCCGTGGCCAGCGTTCGCGGCGCCTTCCAGCGCGGCGGCGGCGGTGGGGGCGGCGGCACCAACGTCGACCTGATCGCCGTCGGCAACGACTACGTGCAGCTGTCCAATTGGCTGAAGCCGATCCTGGCCGCCGCTCAGGAGAACCCGGGCTTCTCGCGTCCGCGCATCGACTACGAGCCGACCGCGCCGCGTCTGTCGGTGCAGATCGACCTCGACAAGGCCGCCAGCCTCGGCGTCTCGGCCCAGGCCGTGGGCCGGGCGCTGGAGACCATGTTCGGCTCGCGCCAGGCGACGACCTACATCAAGAACGGCCAGGAATACGACGTCATCCTGCAGACCGAGCTCGACCAGCGCCGCAGCGTCGCCGACCTCGACAAGCTGCAGGTGCGCACCAACGCCGGCGGCCTGGTGCCGCTGTCGACGGTGGTGAAGACCGAACTGCGGGGCGACACCCCCGACCGCCCGCGCGTCGACCGCCTGCGCTCGGTGACCCTGACCACCCAGCTGTCGCCGGGCTACACCGTCGAAGACGCCGTCAGCTTCTTCCAGGCCCAGGCCGCGCAGCACCCGACCCCTGGCGTCAGCATCAAGTGGGGCGGCCAGGCCAAGGACTATCTTGAAGGCTCGGGCGGCATCGCCATTGCCTTCGGCCTGGCTCTGCTGCTGGTGTTCCTGGTGCTGGCCGCGCAGTTCGAAAGCTGGATCCACCCGGCGGTGATCATGCTGACCGTGCCGCTGGCGGTGCTGGGCGGGCTGTTCGGCCTGGTCATGGCCGGCTCGACCATCAACACCTACAGCCAGATCGGCCTGATCATCCTGATCGGCATCGCCGCCAAGAACGGCATCCTGATCGTCGAGTTCGCAAACCAGCTGCGCGACGAGGGCTTGAAGGTCACCGAGGCGGTGATCGAGGCGGCCGCCCTGCGCCTGCGCCCGATCATCATGACCTCGATCGCCACGGCCATGGGCGCCTTGCCGTTGCTTCTCTGGACAGGGGCCGGGGCGGGAAGCCGCCAGACGATCGGGGCCGTGATCTTCTTCGGCGCGATCGTGGCGACCCTGCTAACGCTGTTCATCGTTCCGGTGTTCTACAACCTGCTCGCACGCTTCACGAAATCTCCGGAGTGGACGGCGCGGCAGATCGAGGACTATGAAGCGCGCGAAAAGGCGGGCGAGGGGCATACCTCACCCGTATAAACGGGTGAGGAAGCATGGCTGACGGGTCTCTGACGGCCAAGCGGCAGGAAATCGCGCTGCTGCGGCGTCTCGAGGAACGCATTCTCTGGCTGGCGTCGTGGACGATCCACAACGCCAACCACCTTCGCGAAAGCCGCGACGGGCTGAAGGTCGGCGGTCACCAGGCCTCGTGCGCCTCGATGACCACCCTGATGACGGCGCTCTACATGAAGGCGCTGCGGCCGCAGGACCGGGTGGCGGTCAAGCCTCACGCCAGCCCTGTCTTCCACGCCATCCAGCACCTGTTCGGCCGCCAGAGCCTGGACAAGCTGAAGGCCTTCCGCGCCCTGGGCGGCGCGCAGTCCTATCCCTCGCGCACCAAGGACGTCGACGACGTCGACTTCTCGACCGGCTCGGTGGGCCTGGGCGTGGCTGTCACCGCGTTCGCCTCGCTGGCCCAGGACTATCTGGCCGCGCGCGGCTCGGTGAAGCCCGAGAGCATGGGGCGGATGATCTCGCTGCTGGGTGACGCCGAGCTGGACGAGGGCAACATCTACGAAGCCCTGATCGAGGCCTGCAAGCACGACCTGCGCAACACCTGGTGGATCGTCGACTACAACCGCCAGAGCCTGGACGCGACGACCAAGGACCGGATGTTCACCCGCTACGGCGAGATCTTCGAGGCCGCCGGCTGGACCGTCGAGACCCTGAAGTGGTCCAAGCGCCAGCGCGAGGCGTTCGAGCGGCCGGGCGGGGCGGCGCTGAAGGCCTGGATCGAGACCGCGCCCAACGACCTCTATTCGGCCCTGACCTATCAGGGCGGGGCGGCCTGGCGCGAGCGCCTGACCGCCGACCTTGCCGGCGACGCCGACGCCCTGGCGCTGATCGCGACCTACAAGGACGTCGACCTCGGCGAGCTGATGACCGAACTGGGCGGCCACTGCCTGGAGACGATCCTGGAGGCCTTCGAGCGGGCTTCGCGCGACGACGCGCCCCGGTTCTTCATCGCCTACACCGTCAAGGGCCTGCGGCTGCCTTTCCAGGGCCACAAGGACAACCACGCGGGCCTGATGAACCCCACCCAGATCGCCGAACTGCGCGAGCGCCTGGGCGTGGTCGAGGGCGAGGAGTGGGACGCCCTGTCGGGTCTGTCCTCGGCCGAACGCACGGCGCTGAAGGGCCTGGTCGCCCGCGCGCCCTTCGCCGCCGCCAATGATCGCAACTACACGGCGGCAAGCGTGGCTACGCCGAGCGCGGACGAACTGCTGGCGGCAGTGACCGGGGGCGGCGAGCAGTCGACCCAGGCCGCCTTCGGCAAGGTCATGTTCGACATCGCCGCCCGCAAGGACGAGTTCGCCGGCCGGGTGGTGACTACCTCGCCGGACGTAACGGTGTCGACCAACCTGGGCGGCTTCGTGAACCGGCGGGGCGTCTTCCATCGCCGGGCGCACGAGGACGTCTTCAAGCGCCGCCGCATCCCCTCGGCCCAGGTGTGGTCGATGGGCGAGACGGGCCAGCATGTCGAGCTGGGCATAGCCGAGAACAACCTGTTCATCGCCCTGGCGGCCCTGGGCCTGACCGCCCCGCTGTTCGGCGAGCGCCTGTTCCCGGTCGGCACGCTGTACGACCCCTTCATCGCCCGCGGCCTCGATGCCCTGAACTACGCCTGCTACCAGGACGCCCGCTTCCTGCTGGTGGCCACGCCGTCCGGCCTGACCCTGGCCCCTGAAGGCGGCGCGCACCAGTCGATCGGATCGCCCCTCATCGGCATGAGCCAGCCGGGACTGGACAGCTACGAGCCCGCCTTCGCCGACGAGACGGCGGTGCTGATGGCCCATGCCTTCGACCGCATCCAGGCGGCCGACGGCTGCTCGACCTATCTGCGCCTGTCGACCCGCGTCATCGATCAGCCCCAGCGCGCCGACGAGACCTGGAAGGCCGGCGTGGTCGAGGGCGCCTACTGGCTGAAGCCGCCGGCGCCGGACGCGCGCCTGGCCATCGTCTACAGCGGGGCGCTGGCTCCCGAGGCGCTGGAGGCGCACGCCGCGCTGCTGGAGGACGAGCCGGGCGCGGGCCTGCTGGCGGTGACCTCGGCCGACGTCCTGCACCGCGACTGGACGGCTGCGGGCCGCTCGCGCTGGACGGATGGCGCCAAGCGCGTTTCGACGGTGGAGCGGCTGCTGGCCGACCTGCCGCGCGAGGCGGGACTGGTGACCCTGGTCGACGGCGCGCCGGCCACGCTGTCGTGGCTGGGCTCGGTGCATGGCCACCGCCTGCGGGCGCTGGGCCTGGAGACCTTCGGCCAGTCGGGCGACCTGCCGGATCTGTACGCCAAGTACAGGCTGGACGCCGATGCGGTGCTCGACGCCTGCGCGGATCTGCTGGCTTAGGGGAGGGCCCCCTCAGTCGCTCCGCGACAGCTCCCCCAGAGGGGGAGCATCTTCTTGGCGCGGCGCTTCTAGATCCTCCCCCTCTGGGGGAGGTGGCCCGGAGGGCCGGAGGGGGTTAGCGTGTCCCCGGATCCGGCAGCGGGTCTATGCCCACGATCAGGTCGTCGCGGATCAGGTAGGCGATGATGGCGGTGTTCTGCGACCAAAGGCGGCCGTCGGGGCGGCGCAGGGCGATCTCGACGTCGGCATGCACCCAGCCGTCGGCCTGGCGGCGCACGCGCATCAGGCTGATGTCGACGCCGGCCATGGCGAACTGGCGCTCGAAATAGCCGCGCGCGGCCTCCAGCCCCACGACCTCGCCGCCTTCCAGCACGTTGGCGAAGGCGACTTCGGGGTGCAACTGGGCGACGACGGTCTCGAGGTCGCGGCGGCGCGTCGCCTCGAAGTGCCGGGTCAGCAACACTTCAGCCTTCGCCATGCCTACGCCTCGTCCAAACGCTCGACGATATCCATGCGCGACACGCGCTCGCCTTGGAACGTGTAGATATGTCGCACGCAGCTGTCGGACCAGAGGCGCCCCTCCAGGTTATGCACCGTCTGGTTCGTGGCGACGGAAACGCGGCCGTCGTCCAGCACCGTGAATTCCATGGGAGCGGCCTCGACCCGGACCATGCCGTCGCGCCGCGCCCAGAAGGCCCGCATCGCCTCGACCCCCACGACCCGGCCGCCGCCGATCTGGTCGGGCCAGTCGACGGCGGGATCCAGCTCGGCCGCGAAGGCGTCGAAGTCGCCCTTGTTGTAGGCGTCGTAGAGCCGGGTCAGGAGGGCGATGCGCGGTGTCATTGGGCTGATGATGAGGCGGGGGCTGGCGCTGGCGCGGCCGAGGGCTCGGGCTTGTAGCCGGTCTCGACCTTCAGATAGGCGATCAGGTCGATCCGGTCCTTGGGGTTGGACAGGCCCGCGAAGGTCATCTTTGTGCCCGGCAGGAAGGTGCGCGGGTTGTCGAGCCAGTGGTCCAGGTGTTCGGCGTCCCAGGTGAAGCCGGCGTTCTTTACCGCGTCCGAGTAGGTGTACTTCGGATGGGTCCCGGCCTTGCGGCCGAATACGCCATAGAGGTTGGGGCCGGTCATGTTGGGGCCGCCCGGGGTGATCGTATGGCACGAGCGGCAGAGGGCGAACTTGCTCTGGCCGTTCAGCAGGTCGCCGGTGTTGTAGGGGGCGGGCAGGGCGGCCAGGGCGGCGGCCTTCTCGGCCGGGGTCGGAGGCGGCGGGGGCGGCGTCGCAGCGGCGCCTTCGCCGGAGGTTTCGCCGCCCTTGGAGCAGGCGGCCAGAGACAGGCTGATGGAAAGGCAGAGCGTCGCGGTGGCGACGACGGTGAGGGTACGCATCACAATCCCCGTAGGCGTTATGTCGCAAGGCTTGCGACGCCGCGCCGCATTCAAATCCAAGCCGGTTTCTGACCCGTGAATTCATCGCGGAACGACGTTATTCGGTCAAGGTCTTGCCGCAGTTCAAAACGGCTCCCTGCGACATCGTCTGCTATCTGCCGGGATTCGTTAGAAAAATGTGATTTCGAGAACCGTGGGTATGCACGGAAGAATTTGACCGTCGTTAACCATGATTCTACCGAAGAAGGGCGGGGGCTGATCCCGCACCCTTAAGAAGCGGAAACCGTCATGGACTGGAACGAGGAACGTACCGCCACGCTCAGGAAGTTGTGGCTCGAAGGGTTGAGCGCCAGCCAGGTGGCGCGGCAGTTGGGCGGCGTCAGCCGCAGCGCCGTCATCGGCAAGATCCACCGCCTGGGCATCACCGTCCGCGAGACGCCGGTGCGCCAGCGCGCCGTCACCGTCCGGGTGTCGCGCCAGGCCCCGCGCACCCGCACCGCCGCCCCGGCCCAGGCCCGTCCGGCCGTCCGTGCGCTGACCTCGGTCATGGAAGAGCTGACCCCCACGGCCGGCATCCTCGACCTGTCGATGCACTCGTGCCGCTGGCCGATCGGCAATCCGGACGCCGGCGACTTCGGCTTCTGCGGCCGCGAGACGACCAGCAAGCGCGCCTCGTACTGCCCAGACCATACCCAGGGCGCCTTCCGTCGCTTCCAGAGCTCGGCCGACATCGACGCCTGGACCCGCCAGAGCCTGCCCCAGGAACGCCGCGTCCTCTGACGCGCCCTTAAGCCCTCTCAGAGAGAGACATCCCATGATCCTCATCGAGAACGCCGCCGGCAGCAGCCAGGTGATCACGATCATCCAGGAATTCGCGGGCCATTCGGTTTCGCGCGACCTGCAGCCGGGCGACGCCGCCCAGATCCCGGTCGGCCAGTTCAAGTCGATCGTCGTGCGTGAGACCTATCCGGAAGACTGGATGAGCCGCGTGCGCAGCCGCCAGGCCGCCGCCTGAGGCCAGACCGAAGGTCCGAACTTCGCGGAACAGCGCGCTCGCCCGTAGGGAGGCTGGAGCCAAGCACTGAGGATCGCGAAGCCGGATCGGCGAAATGAGTGACAGTCCGCGTAAAGAACGACCCCCGCGAACCCGGTTCGCGGGGGTCGTCTTTATTCAGGCCTGAGCTGTCGGAGAGGCCGGGGCCGTGGCGCGGATCAGCTCGTTCAGCAGCAGGCGGCCGCGCGGCCAGGCGCCGTGGCCGGAGTCGACGTTGATGTGGCCGGCCCGGCCCAGGTCGACGAAGCGCGATCCCCAGCCCCGGGCGAAGGCCTCGGCCCGGTCGATGGCCACGTATGGGTCGTCGCGGCTGGCCACCACCAAGGACGGAAAGGGCAGGCGCGGGCGGGGGATCGGAGAGAAGCCGATCAGCAGGCGACCGGCGGGGCCCTCGCGATTGACGTCGGCCGGCGCCACCAGCAGCGCGCCGCGCACGCCCCGGCCGCCGGTCACCTGGGCCAGGTGGCAGACCAGGGCGCAGCCCAGGCTGTGGGCCACCAGGATCGCGCCGGGCCGGCTGCGCACGGCCTCGGCCAGGCTGATGGTCCAGTCGCCCAGGGCGGGCCGCTCCCAGTCGACCTGGTCGACGCGTTCGGCGTTCGGCAGGGCCCGCTCCCAGTGGCTCTGCCAGTGGTCGGGACCGGAGTTGTAGAGGCCGGGCACGATCAGGATCGGCGGATCGGCGGCGGGATCGGGCGACGAGATGAAAGGCATCGCTGAACTCTTCAAGACGGGGCCGCGCGAAGCGGATTTGTGCTGCTTGTCGCTCTCGCGAGGCGGGAGGATCAAATCAGATCAATTCAATAGGAATTGAGAAGCACTGATGACACCATGCTGGCAGCAGGCCGCCTTGCCCTCGATCCGGGGAACGCCCAAGCTCGCGATCCGTTTTGGACAACGGTCCGCACGCGCGGCCCGACAGCGCCAGGAGCGTGCATGAGTCCCGACGACACCCTGGTGCTGGCTTCCACTTTCGAGAGCGCCGACACGCCGCTGGCCCGCTATCGCGCCGTGCGCGAGCGGACCGAGGCCCTGGCCGCGCCGCTGTCGCCCGAGGACCAGGCGGCCCAGTCGATGCCTGACGCCAGCCCGACCAAGTGGCACCGGGGCCATACGACCTGGTTCTTCGAGACCTTCCTGCTGACCCCGTATGCGCCGGGCTACAAGCCCTATGACGCGGCCTTCGGCTACATCTTCAACTCCTATTACGAGGCCATCGGGCCAAGGCAGCCGAGACCGCAGCGGGGCCTCCTGACCCGGCCGTCCTGCGCCGAGGTGGGGGCCTATCGCCGGCATGTGGACGCGGCCATGGCCCGGCTGCTGTCGGGCCCGCTGTCGCCCGAGATCCTGGAGCGGCTGGAGCTGGGCCTGGCCCACGAGGAGCAGCACCAGGAGCTGCTGCTGATGGACATCCAGCACCTGTTCGGCCAGTCGCCGCTCTATCCGGCCTATCGCGAGCGTCCCGATCCGCCGCGTCCCGAGGCGCCGGCGCTGGGCTTCGTCGGCTTCGAGGGCGGCGTGACCGCGATCGGCGCCGAGCCGGGCGGCTTCGCCTTCGACAACGAGCGGCCGCGCCACCGGGTGTTCCTCGAGCCCTTCCGCCTCGCCGACCGCCTGACCACCAACGGCGAATGGCTGGGCTTCATGGAGGACGGCGGCTACGAGCGGCCCGAGTTCTGGCTGTCGGACGGCTGGGCCGCGGTCCAGGAGCAGGGCTGGCGCGCGCCGCTCTACTGGCGCCAGGACGAGGACGGCGCCTGGAGCGAGTTCGGTCTCGCCGGCCGCCAGCCGCTGGATCCCGCCGCGCCGGTGGCCCATGTCAGCTATTACGAGGCCGCCGCCTTCGCGACCTGGGCCGGCGCACGCCTGCCCACCGAGGCCGAGTGGGAGGCCGGCGCGCGGTCCGGCAAGGACTTGCGGCAGATGGCCGGCGAGGCCTGGCAGTGGACCGCCAGCGCCTATGCCGCCTATCCCGGCTTCCGTCCTGGGGCGGGAGCGCTGGGCGAGTACAACGGCAAGTTCATGGTCAACCAGATGGTCCTGCGCGGCGGGGCGGCGGGCACGCCGCCGGGCCATGCAAGGACCAGCTATCGCAACTTCTTCCATCCCGCCCAGCGCTGGATGTTCTCGGGCGTGCGCCTGGCGCGCGACGGGGCGGGCGGCCGCGAGAAAGCCATGGACGCCGGATTCCGCGACGACGTGCTGGCGGGCCTGTCCGCCGACGCCAAGAGCCTGCCCAGCAAGTACTTCTACGACGCCGAGGGCTCGCGACTGTTCGAAGAGATCACGGTGCTGCCGGAATACTATCCGACCCGCACCGAGACGGCGCTGCTGCGCCGCATTGCGCCCGAGATCGCCGCCCGCATCCCCGAGGGCGCGGCGATGATCGAGTTCGGCAGCGGAGCCAGCACCAAGACCCGCATCGTGCTGGACGCCGCGCCGCAACTGGCGGTCTACGCGCCGATGGATATCAGCGCCTCAGCCCTCGATGCGGCCGCCGCCGCCATCCGCGCCGATTATCCGAAGCTGACGGTGGCCCCGGCCGTGGGCGACTTCACCCATCCGCTGGGCCTGCCGGCGGCGGCGCGCGGGCGGCCGACGGTCGGCTTCTTCCCGGGCTCGACCATCGGCAACTTCCCGACGGACGAGGCGATCGCCTTCCTGACGGCGGCGCGCGAGCTGCTGGGGCCAGGGGCGCTGTTCGTGGTCGGGGCCGACATCGCCAAGGGCGAGGACGTGCTGATCCCGGCCTATGACGACGCGGCGGGCGTGACGGCGGCGTTCAACAAGAACCTGCTGGCGCGGATCAACCGCGAACTGGAGGCGGCCTTCGACCTCGACGCCTTCGCCCACCGGGCCATCTGGAACACCGTCGAGAGCCGGATCGAGATGCATCTGGTCAGCCTGCGCGACCAGACGGTCGAGATCGCCGGCCGGCCGATCGCCTTCGCGGCCGGCGAGACCATCCACACCGAGAATTCCTACAAGTACGACCCGGACGCCTTCGCCGCGATGGCGGGCAAGGCCGGATGGCGCGTCGAGGCGCGCTGGATCAGCGAGGCGCCGGCGTTCGGCGTGTTCGCGCTGCGCTCCTAAAGGAGCGGAAAAGAAGAAGTCGCGGCCGGCCGCTGGATGGCGGACAGCCCAAGAGCCCGGATCGGCAAGACCGATCCGGGCCCTAAAATCCTGATACGTGCGCCACCACCGTCGGCTGCGTCGCCCGTCCCCCCCTCGGCCGCGGCATTCCTTAAAGGTCGCGAGCGCCGAGGCGGCCGCCGCCACGCGACGAGGAACCGCCCTTGCGGCCGGCATTGGCGGCCAGGTCGCGGTCCTTGGCGAAGCTGCGCTTCTCGCTGGGGACGCTAGCGCCGCCCTTGCGAGCTATCTCGCGGCGGCGTTCCGGATCCATGGCGGCGAAGCCTCGGCGGCCGCGGGGCCGTTCGCTGTCGAGGTCCATGTCTTGCTCCTAATCGGGACTGGTAACGGGAGGAACGGAGACTGGAGCGGCGCCATAGGGCCGATCGTCGCCCGGCTGCACCGGAGGCGGCTGCAGCGGGACTTCGTCGGGCGTCGAGCCCGGCGGATCGTCCGGCGTTTGCGGCTCCAGAGGAGGCGGGGCGTCGGGGTCGGTCATGGCGTTGTTCCAGTGTTCCGGTGAAGTAACCGGTGAAGCCGAGTTCGGTTTCACGTGTCAGGCGAGACAAATGCAGCGTTAAGGACGATTGTCTGGGGAAAAGGCAGGCTGAGAGCGATGCGCAAGAGCACCTTGAAGGGTGGTAAATCCTCATTAATTACAAGGCATTGGAGGCTCATTGTCGGGGTTCTTTCGGGGCCTTTGGGATGGCTTTTCGCCCGCCAGATAAATCTGCCCGAAAGCACGCATATTTTGATCGGCTGGGACTTCGGCGCTGCGATTTACGCCGTTCTGCTGTGGCGCCTGTTCCTCACCGCCGACGAGGCGACGCTGCGAGCCAAGGCCGCGGAGGAGGACGAGGGGCGCTCGCTGATCCTGCTGATCGTGCTGTCGGCCATCGCCGCCAGCCTGGCCGCGGTGGTGGCGGCGATGATCGGCGCGCGCTCGCAGGCGGCTTTCGTCAAGAACCTGACGGCGGCCTGCGCGGGGGTCACCCTGGTGCTGTCGTGGATCGTGCTGCACTCGGTGTTCGTGCTGCACTACGCCCACCGCCATTTCGGCGCGGGCGCGGGGAAGGGCGGGTTCGGCTTTCCCGGCGAGCCGGCCCGCACCTACAAGGACTTCGTCTATCTGGCCTTCAGCATCGGGGCGACCTTCCAGGTCTCCGACAACGACGTGCGCACCGGGGCCTTGCGCAACCTCGTCACCGCCCATGCGGTGACGGCCTATTTCTACAACACCGCCATCCTGGCCCTGGGGATCAACATCATCGCCGGGGTGGTGGCGGGGTAGCCGTCATCGCGGAGGGCGGCGGCCGCCCTTGCCGCGCCGGCTGCCGTCGCGGGGCTCTTCCTCGCCGCTGAGGATGCGCTGGACCCGGGTCTTGGGCAGTTCGGCCAGGGTCAGGCGGCCGTCGCCGTCCTTGTCGAGCAGCTTGAAGCGGGCGTTGGCCGCGCGGGTCGCCTCGTCGCGGGTGATGCGGCGGTTGAAGTCGGCGTCGGCGCCCATCACCGGCTGGGGTTCGGCCAGCAGGGCGTAGGGCGTGGCGCCCAGCAGCATGTTGCCCAGACCCCCGTCGCGGCGGGGGCGAGGACCCTCGCCGTCGGGGCCGCCGCCGCCCGATGGCGGAGCCTGCTGGGGCATGGCCGAGGCCTGGACGATCTCGGGGGCGATGTTGCGCTCGTAGGCCGAGACCTCGAAGCCGTCGAGGACGCCCGACTTGTCGGTGTCGAGCCTGTCGAAGAAGCGCAGGGAGTCGGCGAGGAACTCCTCGCGGGTCAGCACGCCGTCGTGGTCGGCGTCGGCGCCGGCGAACCACAGGGCGACAGGATAGGGCTGGCCCGGATCGGCGCGGAACGGCTCTCCGGCCGGGCTGATGAACACCTGCCTGCCGCCGCCCATGCGCGGACCGCCGGGGCCGTCTTCGCCCGGGGGCGGGCCACCGCCGAAGCCGGGACGGCCACCCGGGCCGCCGGGACCGCGACCGCCAGGTCCTTCCGGCGGGGCATGGCCGCAGGCGGCGAGCGACAGGGCGGCGAGGGCCAGGAGGGGCAGGGCGCGTGCGGTCATGGAAAGAAGCTCCTTCCCGTCGCTTGAAGCGCCGTCGCGTTGCGCGGTTATGTCGTCACGGCCGCGCTTGATTGCGCGGCCGCAACAGACGTCAGGCCGGCAGGGTCACGCGGGCGCGCAGGCCGCCTTCGGGGCGGTTCAGCAGGGTCACGTCGCCGCCGTGAGCGCGGGCCAGCGAACGGACCACGGCCAAGCCCAGGCCGATACCGCCGGTTTCGCGGTTGCGCGAGGGCTCGCCGCGGAAGAACGGTTCGAACACGCGCTCGAGTTCGGCCGAATGTACGCCGGGACCGTCGTCGTCGATCTCAAGGATCGCGCCGCCGCCCTGGCGATAGACCCGGCCGCGCGCCGCGCCGCCGTACTTGAGGGCGTTCTCGACCAGGTTGGTGACCAGACGCTTCAGCGCGATCGGGTCGCCTTCGATGACGATCTTGTCGCTTTCCTCGGCGGTGGCGTCGCCGCCGGTCTCGGCGGCCTCGTCCATGACGCTTTCCAGCAGCGAGGCCAGTTCCAGCTTGGTGCGCTCGGCGGGACGGCTGGTGTCGCGCACGAAGGCCAGGGTGGCCGAGATCATCGCCTCCATCTGGTCGATGTCGCTCTCGAGCTTGCTCCGGACGTCGTCGGGCGTGGTCTCGATGCGGAAACGCAGGCGCGTCAGCGGCGTGCGCAGGTCGTGGGCCACCGCGCCGATCATGGCCGTACGGTCCTCGACATAGCGGCGCAGGCGTTCCTGCATCTCGTTGAAGGCGTTGGCGGCGGCGGCCACCTCGGCCGAGCCCGACAGGCTGAGCGGCGGCGCGCGCGGGTCGCGGCCCAGGCGCTCGGCGGCGGCGGCGAAGGCGGTGATCGGACCGGCCAGGCGACGGGCGAACAGCCAGGCCAGCGGCGACACGGCGACGACCGACAGCACCAGGATCAGCAGGATCCGCACCTGCCAGGTGTCGCGCAGGACGGTGAACTTGGGCTCGACCACCAGCCAGCGGCCATCGGTCTGGCGAATGCCCAGCTCGAAATCGCCGAACAGGAAGGGCTCGTCGCGCATGACGGCCGCGATGCGATCGGCGAGGATCTGCACGCCGGGAGGCTTCGGGCCGGCCGCGCCGGGCGGCGGAGGCGGAGGCCCGCCAGGGCCGCCAGGACCTGGGCCGGGGCGCGGACCGCCAGGACCTGGCGGCGGCGGCGGACCCTTCTGCCGCGCGGTGCGGACGAAGAAGCGCGGGCCGTTCTCGGTGCGGATCGAGATCCGATCGACGGGTACGTTCAGCTCGCGGCCGATGGCGGCCTTGAACTCGGCGCGGCGCTGGGAGTCCTCGCCGTCGGGCTTGATGCTGGTGCGATGGCGAACGACCAGCGGCCGGCCGTCGCGCGGATGCACGGTCTGGCCGGTCTTCAGCGCCCGGCTGATCTCGCTGAGTTTGTAGAGTTCGGGAGGGGGCGGCGGCACGTTGAACACGACCGCCACGCAGATCAGGATCGTAGCGACCAGTGTGACGAGCGCCAGTCCCAGGGCCTGGGCGAACAGGGGCGCGCCGCCGCGCCCCGGGACTGCGAACTTCATGGCGTGCGGGTGACCTTGGGCGTGAACATGTAGCCCTCGCTGCGGATCGTGCGGATCAGTTCGCCGCCGCCGCCGTCGTCGAGCTTGCGGCGAAGCCGGCTGATCTGGACGTCGATGGCGCGATCATAGGCGTCGCTGTCGCGGCCGCGGGCGAGGTCGAGGAGCTGGTCGCGGGTCAGCACGCGCTGCGGGCGTTCGACGAAGGCGCGCAGCAGCGAGAACTCGCCGCTGGAGAGGTTGACCACCACCGACTGCGGCGAGCGCAGTTCGCGGCGGACGAGATCCAGGCGCCAGCCGGCGAACTCGCAGGCCGCGCCCATGGTGTCGTCGCTGGAGCGCGGTTCGGTGCGGCGGCGCAGGACGGCGCGCACGCGGGCCAGGAGCTCGCGCGGATTGCACGGCTTGGGCAGGTAGTCGTCGGCGCCGAGTTCGAGGCCGACGATGCGGTCGGTCTCCTCGCCCATGGCCGAGAGCATGATGATGGCGGGGCCGTCCTGCGCGGCGAGGCGGCGGCAGATGGCCAGACCGTCTTCGCCCGGCAGCATGACGTCGAGCACCACCAGGTCGACCGGGCCCTTGGCCAGGGCCTGTTCCATGGTGCGCGCGTCCTGGGCCGTGTCGACGACATAGCCGTGGCGGACGAGGAAATCGGACACGACGTCGCGGATGCCCGGATCGTCGTCGACGATCAGGATGCGGGCGCCGGCGCCCTTGGCGGTGTCCGCGACGGCGGCGGACGAGGCGGTGGTCGGGGAGGTCTCCATGCCGATGGTCCTTTCATGCCCCTGTCACCGTCAGATTTCACGCTTGCAACAGGCGCGCAACCTGATCGTGGCGCTCTAGCGTCAAATCGCCACGGAGCATCTTCATGAACCGACTCGTTTCCACCGTCCTCGGATTGTCGCTGCTGGGGGCTGTCGCAGCCCACGCCCAGCCCGGTCCCGGCATGCGCGGGCCGGACGCGGACGGCGACGGCGTGGTCACCGCCGCCGAGTACGAGGCCTCGGCCCTGCAGCGCTTCGAGCGCATGGACGCCAACAAGGACGGCGTCATCGACGCGGCCGAGATCGAGGCGATCAAGCAGCGCTTCGCCCAGCGTGAAGGGCAGGGCGGTCCCGGCGGCGGCTTCGGCGGCCGGATGCTGGCGCAGCTGGCCGCGCAGGACGCCGACAAGGACGGCAGGATCACCAAGGACGAGGCCCTGGCCGCCAGCCGCGCCCAGTTCACAGCCTCCGACAAGAACGGCGACGGCAAGCTGACCGGCGACGAGTTCCGCCCAGGTCCTCCCGGCGGGCCGCCGCCGCGTCAGTAGGGACGGCTCATCCCGGCGAGCGGTTCACCGGAGCCGTGTAGCCGGGACCCTTCATGGCCGCGACCGCGCGGTCGCCGACGAAGGGGTTGGTGCGGCGCTCGGCGCCGAAGCTCGACATGGGGCCGTGGCCGGGCACGAAGCGGATGTCGTCGCCCAGCGGCCACAGCTTGCCGGTGATGGCGTCGATCAGGTCCTGGTGGTTGCCGCGCGGGAAGTCGGTACGGCCGATCGAGCCCTGGAACAGCACGTCGCCGACCTGGGCGAACTTGGTCTCGCGGTGGAAGAACACCACGTGGCCCGGCGTGTGGCCCGGGCAGTGCAGCACCTCGAACTGCGTCTCGCCCAGGGTGACGACGTCGCCGTCTTCCAGCCAGCGGTCGGGCACAAAGATGCGCGCCTCGGGCATGCCGTACATCTCGCCGCTTTCCTGGATACGGTCGATCCAGAACTGGTCGTCCTTGTGCGGCCCCTCGATCGGGACGCCGGTCTTGGCCTTCAGCTCGGCCGCGCCGCCGGCGTGGTCCATGTGGCCGTGGGTGATCCAGATCTTCTCCAGGGTCAGCCCCTGGTCCTTCAGCGCGCGCAGCAGGCGGTCGACCTCGCCGCCCGGATCGATGATCGCGGCCTTCCTGGTCTTGG
>CBINOL010000085.1:0-21792 GCA_966252285.1 uncultured Caulobacter sp. | reverse complement strand
TATGCGGGCGGTTTCGGCGCGTCTGATAAGTTTGGGTGAGAAAGTTGTAAGGGGTCGAGTTCGTTCAGCTCTTTGATGAACTCACCGTGGATGGAGCTGCGTCTATCCCCGTCAGCCATCAAATCCGCCCAATCCCCGCGAAAGCGGGGACCCAGGCTTTTTCTGAAACCCACGGCGCTCGACGATAAAACACCTGGGTCCCCGCTTTCGCGGGGATTTTTCGGGTGGGGGTGTGCTGCGGCTCGGTAGCCCAGTCTCACCCCCTCCACCGCTTCGCGGTCCCCCTCCCCCGCAAGCGGGGGAGGAACAGAACGCTTCGGAAGCTGAGAACTTCTCCCCTCCGTCGCCTTTGGCGACACCTCCCCCAGAGGCGGAGGATTTAAAGCGGCGAAATTTCTCCCTATGGGCGAGCGGCCCGATCGGGGCGCTTTTTACGCGTCCCCTAACGTTCTGCTAACGCAACGCGTGCATAGCTGAGCCTCGGGCGCAAAACGCGCCCTTGGCCAGAAGGCCGCACCGGGAACAACGGGTCGATGCCGCAGAACAGCATCAACACGAACGTCGGGGCGATGATCGCCCTGCAGTCGCTGAACACGATCAATCGTGATCTGGCGACGACGCTGCGCCGTATCGCCACCGGCCTGAAGATCTCATCCCCCAAGGACAATCCCGCCGTCTGGGCCACCGCCAAGATGCAGGCCTCCGAGGCCAAGTCTCTGGACGCCGTGCGCGCGTCGCTGCAGCGCGGCCAGTCGACGGTGGACGTGGCCCTGGCGGCCGGCGACACGGTCACCGACCTGCTCGACCAGATGAAGCAGAAGATGCTGGCCGCGTCGGACCCCAGCCTGACCACCGCCAGCCGCAAGCTGCTGAACGACGACTACGTCTCGCTGCGCAAGCAGATCGACCGCGCGGTCGAGAACGCCAGCTTCAACGGCGTGAACCTGATCTCGGCGGGCAACACCGGCAATATCCGCGCCCTGGCCAACGCCAAGGCCGACCAGACCATCGATGTCGACCACGTGGACCTGTCGACCGGCGGCGCGGCCCTGGCCGGCATGCGCGCCGACCTGCTGACCGCGCCCTCCTCGACCGACATCAAGGCCATGGACACGGCCATGCAGAACGTCACCTCGGCCCTGTCGCGGCTGGGCACCCAGGCCAACGGCCTCGACACCCACCTGACCTTCATCGACAAGCTGCAGGACACCCTGGAAGCCTCGGTCGGCCGCCTGATCGACGCCGACATGGCCCAGGAGGCGACCCGCCTGCAGGCGCTGCAGATCAAGCAGCAACTGGCCATCAAGTCGCTGTCGATCGCCAACGCCGCGCCGAGCTATATCCTCAAGCTGTTCGGGGGCTGAGCCCTCCGACCCAGCGGGAGGACGGCATGGACCTGGACGAGCGGGAGCAGATCCATTTCGGCGCGATCAACGCCGCCGAGGAATTCGCCGCGACCTGCGCGCGCTATCACGCGGCCGATCCCTATCCCAGCGAAGCCGCCCCGCTGGACCTGGCGATCAACGTCCTGATGACCGGCCTTTGGGATCAGGGGTTCAGCCAGACCCAGATCCGCGCGGCCTTCGAGGCGGCCCTGGCCGACATGAACCGCTACGCCGCGGGCGAGGAACGGCGATGACAACAGCCGGGGCGCGGTCATTATCCCACCCGCCCCCTTTTCGATCCGCAGCGTGAGTCGCCATGGCCCAGCATCTCGCCCTCTTGTCCCTGCTCGTGCGCGACTACGACGAGGCCCTGGCCTTCTATGTCGGCAAGATGGGCTTTGACCTGGTCGAGGACAGCGAACTGGGCGCGGGCAAGCGCTGGGTGGTGGTCTCGCCGGGACCGGGCGGCTCGCGCTTCCTGCTGGCCAAGGCGGCCGACGAGCGGCAGGCGGCGATGATCGGCGGCCAGGGGGGCGGCCGGGTCTGGCTCTTCCTGCACACCGACGATTTCGACGGCGACCACGCCCGCCTCAGCGCGGCCGGCGTGACGTTCCTCGAGGAGCCGCGCCACGAGGCCTATGGCAGCGTGGCGGTGTTCGAGGACCTCTACGGCAACCGCTGGGACCTCTTGCAGCCGCGCGGCGGCAAGGCCTGAACCCGTGCGCGTCCTGCTGGCCCTCGTCGCAATCGTCTTCTCCTTGGCGGCAGGCGCGGCCGGCGCCGCGGAGACGCCGATCCGCGTGCTCTATCTCGACCAGTCGGTCGGCTGGCGGCATCGGCCGGTGACGAGGCCCGCCGAGGGCCTCGCGCCTTCGGAAACGGCGATGATCGCCATCGGCAAGGCCAGCGGCGCCTTCGAGGCGCAGGTGACTCAGGACGCCCGCGAGATCACGCCCGAGCGGTTGGAGGGCGTCGATGTGCTGGTGTTCTACACCACCGGCGCCCTGCCGATCTCACCGGAGGCCTGGGCGGCGGTGCAGCAGCGGTTCGCGGCCGGAAAGCTCGGCTTCGTGGGCCTGCACAGCGCCGCCGACACCGCCCGGGACTTCGAGGGGCCAGGCCTCGACTACACGACCTTCGTGGGCGGCCAGTTCGCCGGCCATCCCTGGACCGAGGACCAGAAGGTCCGGGTCAAGGCGATCGACAACCATCCTCTTGCCGCGCCTTGGGGTCGCAGCGTCGACCTGGTGGAGGAAATCTACCAGTACAAGCGCTTCGATCCGGGCGCCGTGCGGGTGATCCAGAGCCTGGACTTTTCCGGCACGCCGTTGAAGCGCCCCTACGCCGTGCCGGTCAGCTGGGTGCGGACGGTGGGGAACGGCCGCCTGTTCTTCACCAACCTCGGCCACAACGAGGCGACCTGGGCCGATCCGCGCTTCGCCGAACAGATCGTGCGGGCGGTGCGCTGGACGGCGTGGCGAGCGCGGGGCGATGCGAGGCCCAATCCGCGCGAGCAGGCGCTCGACCAGGTGCGGGCGCTGCTGACCTATGCCGACCAGAGCGATGTGGAGGCCCGGCTGGCGCGGATGAAGGACGAAGCCTGGCTGCTGGCGGTCGCGGGCCGGATCGCGGCGCTGCGCGAGGTCTATCCGGGTAAGCCGGAGGCGGATCGGACCAGGTTCGAGGCGGCCTATGGAGCGGTGCTGGCCGAGGTCAGGGCGAAGACATCGCCCTGATCCCTCTCCCCCTGTGGGAGAGGGTGGCCCCACGGAGTGGGGTCGGGTGAGGGGTCGATAAGCCGGTAAGCTGCGTGTAGCGGATAGGTTGGGCGGAGCGTCTCAAGTCTGAGAGACCCCTCATCCGACGGCCTTCGGCCGCCACCTTCTCCCGCAGGGGGAGAAGGATCTAGAACTCAGCCAGTTCCCTTGCATGCGCCGCCACGTCGGCCGGCCATTGCGCCAGGCCGGCCTCGAAGCCTTCCCGATCGCCCGCATAGAGCGCGCGCATGGCGCTCTCGAACCCCGGGGCGTCGCCGGCGGCGGCGCTGGCGAAGCGGTAGGCGGCGTCGCGGGCCCGACGCTGGCGGTCGGGGGCTTCGGCCTCGCGGCGAGCGGCCTCGACCAGCTTGCGCAGAGCCACCGACGCGCCGCCGGGCTGGCCGGCCAGCCAATCCCAGTGGCGGGGCAAGAGCGTAACTTCGCGAGCGACGACGCCCAGCTTGGGACGGCCGCGACTGCGGGGGGCCTCGGGCTCCGGCTCGGCCGGGGCCAGGCGCGCGGCGAGGTCTTCAGGGCTTCCGCGCAGGTCGAAATCCACCTGCCGGCCGTCGGGATCGAAGATCAGGATCGGGGCGTCGGCGCGCTGGCTCACCACCGCCTGGGCGGCCAGGGCGACGGCCAGCCTGTCGCCGGCGGCGAGACGGCGTCCGGATTCGAACAGGGCGTAGGTCATCGGACGAGGTCTACCGCGTTCAGGGTTTCGCACCAGCGCTTGCGACGGTCGGCGAGGCGCAGCGCCCTGCCCTTCGGCTCCAGGCCGTCGGCGTCGATCGTCTCCAGCACCTCGAAGACGAAGCTCGTCTCGCCATGGGCGTTCCAGGCGCCCTGCAGCCGGGCGTTGGGATGCGAGCCGAGCTTGAGGCTGAACCAGACGCCGTTCTTGCGCGTCGCCACGTTCTCGGTCGCGCCGACGAAGGCCTGGCCGGTGCGCTCGCAGCGCACGGCGTAGACGCCGGGCGTGGGTTTTTCTTCCTTGTAGGCGCGCAGCAGCGCCTTGCGCGGGGTCATGACCACCTCCTGTTTGGCGGTCTTTTTACCCGGGCGAATTATGGAGTCAATATTACCCGGGTGCTTTACCGCGCATCAGCAGGCCATACAGCGCCCCGGCCAGGAGAGCGCCGACGAACCAGGCGTACTGGTAGATGGTGGTCCAGGGCTGGCCGACGCCGGCGAAGGCGTGCGGCGCGGCCGCGTGCAGGAAGCCCGGCAGGTTGGGCGCGACCCCGACGGCGAAGGCGATCAGCGCGGCCGGATTCCAGCCCGCCTTGTAGGTGTAGGCGCCCGCGCGATCGTAGAGGGCCGGCACGTCCAGGGCGGTGCGGCGCAGGACCCAGTAGTCGACGATCAGGATCCCGGCGATCGGCCCCAGCAGTGCGCCGTAGCCCGTCAGCCAGACGAAGATGTAGCCGGCGGTGCTCTCCAGCAGCTTCCAGGGCATGATCAGCACCCCGATCCCGGCCGTGATCCAGCCGCCGATGCGATAGGTGATGCGCCGGGGCCAGAGGGCGGCGAAGTCGTAGGCGGGACCCACCAGGTTGGCGGCGATGTTGCACGAGACGGTGTCGAGGCTGATGATGACGAGGCCCACCAGCACGGCGATCCCGCCGATGTCGCCCGACAGGGCCACCGGGTCCCAGATCGCCTTGCCGAAGATCAGCACCGTGGCCGAGGTGACCACCACGCTCATGGCCGCCAGCAGGGCCATGGGTCCGGGCAGGCCCAGGGCCTGGCCCAGGATCTGGTCCTTCTGGGTGCGGGCGAAGCGGGTGAAGTCGGGGATGTTCAGCGCCAGGGTGGCCCAGTAGCCGGTCATGGCGGTGACCGCCGGTCCGAAGTCGGCCCAGAAGCGGCCGGCCTTGGTGCCGCCGGGATCGTAGGCCGAGGGCTCGTGCAGGATGGGGCCCAGGCCGCCGGCCTTGGACAGCGCCCACCAGACCAAAGCCAGGCACACGACCACCTTGATCGGCGCCGTCCAGGTCTCGAGCTTGCGGACGGTCTCCAGCCCCTTGGTGACGAAGGCCAGCTGGATCAGCCAGAAAGCCAGGAAGGCCAGCAGTTGCCCCACCCCGATGCCCAGCAGCGGGATCGGCGGACCGTCCAGCTTCGTCCCGACCATGACGCCCAGCAGGGTCAGCAGCGCGCCGCCGCCGATCCAGGTCTGGATGCCGTACCACCCGCAGGCGACGATCGCCCGCGCCAGCGCCGGCAGCCGCGCGCCGCGCCAGCCGAACGAGGCGCGGGCCAGCACCGCGTAGGGCACGCCGTGGCGGGCGCCGGCATGACCGATCAGCAGCATCGGCACGAGCACGATCACATTGCCCAGCAGCACGGCCCAGACCGCCTGTCCGGCCGACATCCCCTGCTCCACCAGGCCCGCGGCCAGCATGTAGGCGGGCACGGCGATGACCATGCCCAACCACAGGGCCGCGAAGTGGCGGGCGCGCCAGGTGCGCTGGACCGCCGTGGTCGGCGCCAGGTCCTCGTTCCAGAGGTTTCCGCTTTCGTCGCTCATGCGCTCCCCCGAGCCCGCACTCAAGACACGAGCATGCGCGGCGAGGCTCAGGCCGTCACCTCGGAAAACGCCGGTCGCGGAGGGTTTCTAGAAGGCTGCGTAGGCGAAGGTCGCCAGGCCCGCGCCGAACAGCAGCACCAGGGCGACGATGCCGACGCGGTCCCACTGGATGCAGGGGCCGGCGTGGCGCAGTTCTGAGCCTTCGGTCTTGTTGACGTCGCACTTGCGGAAGAACACGGGACGCGCGGAAACACGCATGGCGTGGGCCATGACTGAACCTCCCTGACGATCAAGCGCCTCTGACGGGCGCGTGGCGGAAGGTTAACACGGCTCGCTCGAAAGGCGAAAAACTCGCTCAGTAGGCGAAGCGCAGGCTCAGCCCCACGCGGCGCGGCTGGGGCGAGAACGACTGCGGCAGGCGGCCGGCGGTGATGAACAGCGGGGCGTCGGAATCGAGCAGGTTCTCGACGAACACCCCGACCGAGCGCCGGCCGACCTCGATCGCCATGCGGCCGTCGATCAGGGTCACGCCGCCGAGATCGCGGCCGGAACCGGGACTGACGGACTCGAAGGTCGAGCGGGACTCGCCGACGTAAGCCGCCGAGCCGTTGAGGATCAGGCTGGCGCCGCCGGCCAACTCGCGGCGGGTCTCGCCCCACAGGGTGAAGGCCGTGCGCGGCACGGCCGGCAGGTGGTCGCCCTCGCGGCCCAGGCCGGCCATGGCGCCGGTGGTCTGGTCCTGGGTCAGCACCGCCTCGGTGGCGGCGAAGTTGAACCCGACCTTCGAGCCGCCCCGGCTCCAGGTGGCGTCGAACTCGACGCCGTCGATGCGCGCGCGGCCAAGGTTGGTGACGAAGGCGAAGGCGCCGTTGTCGCTGGTCGCCGAATACTGCATGTCGCGCCAGTCGATGCTGTAGACCGCCAGGTTCGCCGACAGCCGCCCCTCCAGCCAGCGCGACTTCAGGCCCAGCTCGCGGTTCCACAGCGTGTCGGAGCCATAGCCCTGCAAGGCGGCCGGCAGGCCGGGCGCGGTGTTGATGCCGCCGGGCCGGAAGCCCTGCGACACCTGCATGTAGCCCATCATGCGCGGGGTGAAGCGGCGCGAGGCCAGGCCCTTGACGCTCCAGCCGTCCTCCTCGACCCGGTTGCGGAAGTTGCCGCCCGAGGTGTCGGAGATGACGTTGACCACCAGCACCTCGCCGACGGTCTTCTTGTCGTAGGAAAAGCGGCGGGCGCCGATGGTGATGTCTGAGCGATCGTCGACGGCCAGGGTCGCCTCGCCGTAGACGGCCACCTGATCGAGCCGGGTGTCGACGATGCGCCGCCCGGTGAAGCCCGCCGCGTCGACCGGCAGGCCGGTGCGTGGATCGGCGACGCGCACCTGGCTGTCGATGGTGTCGCGGCGGGTCTCGGAGAACACGCCGACCGTCCATTGCAGCGGACCGTCGCGGTCGGAGGTCAGGCGCGCCTCGCGCACGTCGGCGGTCAGGTCGATGGGCTGGTAGAGCAGGCCCGGCGTGCGGCTGTCGACATAGGACGCATAGCCACCCATCTGGCCGGCGTCGCAGGCCTGGCCCGCCCCCAGGGCCAGCCAACGGGCGCAGCCGCCGGCGCTGCCGCGCTCGGCCTGCAGGGTGCCGGTGTAGTCGATCTGGCGGGTGTTGTTCCACTGGTAGTGGGCCAGCGAAGCCGAGAAGCGCACGCCCGGCAGGCGGCTCTCCATCGACAGCGCCCCGAACCACACCTCGCTGTCGAAGGGCGTGCGGACGAAGTTGCGCGAGACGTGCGAGGGCTCGCCCGGCGCGCCGGCCCCGGTGTCGTTCAGGCGCGAATCCTGGCCGGCCAGCAGCAGGTCGAAGCGCATCGCCTCGCTTGGCCGCCAGACCGCCGCCAAACGCCCGCCGACGGTGCGGCCGGCGTTCACCCCCTCCAGCCCCAGGCGGGCGTTGTCGGAGAAGGCCGCCTCGTCGCGGCGATAGGCGGTCAGGCGCACAGCCGCGCGATCGTCGGCGAAGGCCTTGTTGGCGACGGCGGTGACCGCGCCGCCGGCCCGGCCGCCGACCACCCCACCCTCGACCTCCAGCCCCATCTGGTCGCGCGACGGGTCGGCGCGGTTGAAGGCCACCTTCATGGCCCCGCCCATGGCGCTGGACCCGTAGAGCGTGCCCTGCGGCCCGCGCAGCACTTCCAGCCGGTCGACGTCGACCAGCAGCAGGTCGGGGAAGGAGCCGCCCGGATCGGCCGTGGTGCCGCTGGGCCCCGAGACCGGAATGTCGTTGTAATAGAGGGCCGTCGTCGCCTCGCCCGAGCCGTAGACGCCGCGCAGGGTCATGCGCATGCGGCCCACGCCGGTGCTGGTCAGGGTCAGGCCCGGCAGGCGCTGGGCGACGCGCTCGAAGGTCACGGACCCCGTGGCCCTCAGCGCCTCGCCGCTGACCACCCGGATCGACAGCGGGGTGTTCTGCTCGGCGGTGGCGCGACGCAGGGCCGTGACCATCACCGCGTCGACCTCGGCCGAGACCATGGGCGCGGCGGGCAAGGCCGCCGGGGGCGGACGCTCTGGCGCGCCGCGCTCGATCAGCAGCCGTCCGCCATGACGGCGGGCGACCAGGCCCGAGCCGGCCAGAAGACGCTCAAGGGCCTCGTCGGCTTCCATTCGCCCGCGCACGCGGGGCGCGCGCAGGCCCGTGACCAGGGCCGGGTTGAACAGGATCTCGATGTCGGTCTGGGCGGAGAAGGCGGTCAGGGCGCGGGCCATCGGCGTGCCGGCGGCGATGTCGACTCGGCGCGGCGCGGCCGCCGCGACCACGGGGGTCGCGAACGCGGCGAGCGCCAGCCAACCGGCGAGCGCGCAGCGGCGATGACGTGTGTGCAATACCCCCGGGGCTCCAGTACGCGGCAGCGCCCCTTCCTTCACTGCTGCGTTCGCCAAAGCCAGTCCCCTCGTCGCCGTTGACCGGCGATCCGGCCCCCTCGCCCGGGCCAGGGGGACCGTGCGGAAGACTCTGCCTGATAATCTGGCAGGCGGGGCGCCCCGACGGCAAGTGCGAGAGTGTGGGTTGACCGCGCCGTCACGCTGCTGACGAATGAACGCAACAAAAAAGACTCGTTGTGTCGGGGACGACGAATGGCGCTGGCGAATCTTGCCGCTGGAGCGCGTGGAAGCGAGGGCCTGGCCCATGCTTCCCTGCCCTACCAGCAGGCCCTGAAGGCTTTCTTCCGCCGAAGAGTGGAAGGCGGCGAGGTCGACGATCTCGTGCAGGAGGTGCTCCTCCGGCTGCACAACCGCCGTGACGGCGGCGAGGTGGCCAATCTGGGCAGCTTCATCTTCCAGACCGCCACGAACGTCCTGCTGGACCGCCGTCGCCGCGACACCGTCCGCAAGCGGCAGGCCCATTGTGAGTTGGAGGAGGTTCACCACCCCCTCGACGAACTGTCGCCAGACCGTATCCTGCAAGCCAAGGAACAGGCCGCTGTCGCCGCGGCCGCCCTCGGTGACCTTCCCTTAAGGACGCGCGCTGCATTCATGCTCGTGCGATTTGAAGGCATGAGTTACAAGGCGGCGGCCGCTCAACTGGGACTCTCCGTCAGCGCGGTCGAAAAACACGTCGCCAAGGCTCTCAAGCACCTGACGAGCCGCCTGCAGGAACACGATGCGCCACACCGTCCCAAACCTGGCTTCTTCCGGTGAACCGGACGCCGCGGAATGGGTCGCGCGCCTGCAGCATCGGCCGAACGACCTTGGCCTGCGGCGTGACTTCGATTCCTGGCTGAAGGCCGATCCGGCCAACAAGGACGCCTACGCCTCGGCCTCGGACGCCTGGGCCCGCCTGGGCGCCCTGACCGACGAACCCGAGATCCTCGCCGCCCGCGCCCGCCTCAAGGCCGACCTGGCCGCCGACCAGCGCCGTCGCGCCCGCCCGCAGGTGCGCTGGGCCGCGGCCGTCGCCGCCCTGGTCACGGCCGGCGGCTTCGGCACGGCCCTGTGGCTGGCGGCCGCGCCTTCGGACCACGCCCCCGCCGTCGCGCCCGCGCAGACCGCCCAGGCCGTCTATCGCACCGGCGTCGGCGAGCAGAAGATCATCACCCTGGCCGACGGCTCGGTCGCCACCCTGTCGACCGACTCGGTGCTGCGCGTCACCGAATGGGGCGCCCGCCGCGCCCTGACGCTGGATCGCGGCGAGGCCTTCTTCCAGGTCGCCAAGAACCCGCAGCGCCCCTTCGTGGTCACCGCCGACGGCCGCACGGTCACGGCCCTGGGCACGGCCTTCAACGTGCGCATCGATCCGGGCAAGTGGTCGGTCAGCCTGCTGGAAGGCAAGATCCGTGTCGCCGACCCGGCCGCCCACAACAGCGTCGATCTGCTGCCCGGCTCGCGCCTGGAGCAGCAGGCCGGCTCGACCTGGGCCGTGGCCGCCGCCGACGTGGCCGCCCTGACCAGCTGGCGCGACGGCAGCGTCACCTTCGACAATCAGCCGCTGGCCGAGATCGTCGGCGAGCTGAACCGTTATTCGGTGCGCAAGATCCGCATCGACTCGCCGCGCGTGGCCGCGACTCCGATGAGCGGCCGCTTCAAGACCGGCGACGTCGCGGGCTTCGTCGACGCGCTCAGCGCCTACGGCGCGGCGAAGGCCAAGACCGGCGCGGGCGGCGAAATCGTTCTGGTTTCGCCGTAGACGGCTAATAGCGCCCACAGTTTACCGTCATTCCCGCCCTTGTGGCGGGAACCCCTGGCTCCGCTGGCACGTGAGGCGCAAGCGGCGTGCTGAGCACGCCGCCTCTCCCTCCCTTGCGGCTGACAGAGGGGTTCCCGCCACAAGGGCGGGAATGACGGGAGGTGATGAACCAACACTTTCTCCCCTCCCCGGTTGAGGAACTGCCTTCTGCCTGCGTCATGAATACCGACAGCGGCGCCGTTCGCGCCGTTCGCAGGGAGGCTTTTCGTGACTTCGATCCTCAAGACCGCCGCCGCCGGGCTGGTTGGCGTTTCCATGCTGATGGCCTCGAGCGCCATCGCCGCGCCGCTGAACGCCGCGCAGAAGACCCAGCTGAAGGCGAACGTCGACGCCTACACCCCGCAGATGAACGAAGCGGCCCTGAAGATCTGGGACTACGCCGAGCTGGGCTATCTGGAGACCAAGAGCTCGAACGTGCTGCAGGAGCAGCTGAAGACCGCCGGCTTCACCGTAAACGCGGGCGTCGCCGACGAGCCGACCGCCTTCGTCGCCAGCTTCAAGCAGGGCAAGGGTCCGGTGATCGCCATCCTGGCCGAGTTCGACGCCCTGCCGGGCCTGTCGCAGGCCGCCGCCCCGACCAAGACCCCGCGCCCCGAGACCGACAACGGCCACGGCTGCGGCCACAACCTGTTCGGCGCGGCCTCGGTGGCCGGCGCGGTCGCCCTCAAGGAGTGGATGATCCAGAACAAGGTGCAGGGTGAAGTCCGCGTCTACGGCACCCCCGCCGAAGAAGGCGGCTCGGGCAAGGTCTACATGGTCCGCGAGGGCCTGTTCAACGACGTCGACGTGACGCTGCACTGGCACCCGGGCAACGAGAACTCGGCCCGCCAGGGCACCTCGATGGCCAACATCAGCGGCAAGTTCCGCTTCCGCGGCAAGTCCTCGCACGCCTCGGGCGCCCCGTGGGCCGGCCGCTCGGCGCTGGACGGCGTGGAGGTGCTGGACACCGCCGCCAACTTCATGCGCGAGCATATCCCCGACGGCACCCGCATCCACTACGTGATCACCAACGGCGGCAAGGCTCCGAACGTCGTGCCCGACTTCGCAGAGGTCTATTACTACGTCCGCAACTCCGACCCGAAGATCGTGGTCAGCGTCATGGACCGCATCAAGAAGGCCGCCGACGGCGCGGCCATGGCCACCGAGACGACGGTCGAGTTCGAGCAGACCGGCGGCGTCTACAACCTGCTGCCCAACGACGTGCTGGGCAAGGTGATGCACGACAGCCTGACCAGCGTGGGCGGCATCACCTGGACGCCGGAAGAGACCGAGTTCGCCAAGACCCTGGCCAAGAGCCTGAACGGCGGCGGCGGCGACCTGGCCTCGGTGGGCAAGGTCCAGTCCTACGCCCCGGCCGACACCAAGGGCGGCGTCGGCGGCTCGACCGACGTGTCGGACATCTCGTGGGTGACCCCGACCGTGGGCCTGTCGACCGCGACCTTCGTCCCGGGCTCGGCCGGCCACAGCTGGCAGAACGTGGCGGCGGCGGGCTCGACGATCGGCCTTAAAGGCGCGGCCGTGGCGGCCAAGACCCTGTCGATCACCGGCGCCGAGCTGTTCATGAACCCCAAGCTGATCGCCGACGCCAAGACCGAGCTGAACGCCCGCCGCGGCGACGGCTTCCAGTACAAGGCCATGGTTGGCGACCGGAAGCCCCCGCTCGACTACCGCAAGGCCGGCGGCGCGGAGTAGGCGTTCTGACCCAGTGAAGACCGAAGGGCGGCGAGCTTGCTTGCCGCCCTTTTCTTATCCGCGTCATCCCGGCCGCAGCGTAGCGGAGAACCGGGACCCAGAGGCGGCCGCAGTGCATTGGCCAACGTCGGCGGCGGTAAATCCGGGCGCCGCGCCCAGTCCCCTGGGTCCCGGATAAGCGCTGCGCGCTTTTCGGGATGACGACTGTTTTTGGGGCTGGTTGGAGCGGTCTTTCCCCGCCCCGCTCACAAGAACTTCGGCGCCAGGAAGATGGCCAGGGCCGCGACCAGCCAGGCGGCCAGGCCGCCGAGAATGGCCAGGCGATAGTCGACGCGGTCGACCAGCAGCCACGAGACGCCCAGGAAGACCAGATAGGCCGGAATGGTCTTGGCGCCCGCCAAGCACGCGGTGCGAAAACCGCCAGCCTCGCCCTTGGAGCCGACCGCCAGCAGGGCGATGATCGCGAAGGTCGGGGCCAGCGGCAGGATGCCGGGCAGCACGTTGCCCTTCTTGGAGGCCAGTACGATCAGGGCGGTGACGAGACCGCCCAGCAGCCCCTTCCACAGAACCTCGACAAGCAGCGGCGGCATCAGGCCTGCACGCCCCGCGCCTTCAGCTTGGCCTTCAGCTCGCGGATCGGCCGGGCCAGCAGGAAGCCGAACGACACCGCCCCCTCCTTGGTGTGCACGGCGTGGTGGATGCGGTGGGCCTGGATCAGGCGCTTCCAGTAGGCCGACTTGCCCAGAGGAACCTTGAAGCGCTGGTGCACCATGCCGTCGTGGAAGATGAAATAGACCGCGCCATAGGCGGTGATCCCCAGGCCGATCGGCAGCAGCCACGGATAGCCGCTGGTCCCGAAATAGATGGCGACGATGGCCGGGGCGGCGAAGACCACCGCGAACAGGTCGTTCAGCTCGAAGGCGCCGTGGCGTGGCTCGTGGTGCGAGCGATGCCAGACCCAGCCGAAGCCGTGCATGACGTACTTGTGGGTGAACCAGGCGAAGCCTTCCATGAAGGCGAAGGCCGCCAGGAACAGCGCGACCTTGAGACCGAAGGTGACCATCGCTTCTCTAACTCCAGAGCCGGCGACCTGACTGCAACAGGCTTTCGGCTCCCGTCCTTGTTCTAGCGCAAAGTCCTAGCGCTGCGGATCGCGCGACAGGACCTGGGCCAGGACCAGGCCCGCCCCGCCGACGGCGGCCAGCACGATCCAGGCCTTATACACGGCCGCGACCCCGGCGTCGCGCCAGAGCACGGCCTGATAGGCGTCGATCACCCAGGCGTGGGGCGTCAGCCAGCCCAGGCTCTGCAGCCAGGCGGGCATCAGGAAGCGCGGCGCCATGCTGCCGCCGATCGCCGCCAGCACCAGGATCACGAAGGTCGACAGCATCTGGGCCTGGTCGCGCGTGCGGCACAGCGAAACGAGGCCCAGCGCCAGGCCCGCCGAGCAGACGCCGGCCGCCAGCGTCGTGGGCAGCCACAGGACGAAGTGCTGCAGGGCCTCGACGCCGTAGATCGCTTGCGCCACCACGAAGATCATCACCGCCTGGACGAAGGCCTGGGCGGTCAGGAACAGGAACTTGCCGGTGACCACCGGGCCCATGCCGGCCACGCCCGCCAGCAGGCGGTCGGCGACGCCGGCGCGGCGCTCCTCCATCAGCGACAGCGCCCCCTGCATGGCCGAGAACAAGGCGAACAGGATCATCACCGCGCCGGCGTAGTAGGCGATCACCGCCCCGCCCTTGCGGGCCCCGGCGATGTCCTCGCGGTCGAACAGGTCGTCCTTCACGGCCTGGGGCTTTTCGCGCAGCTGCTCGGCGGCGGCGTCGATGCGGGCCGACTGCACGGGCGTCAACTCGCCGAGGGCCGGCGCGACGGCGTCGACCGAACGGCGCAGGGCCGCATCGGGCGCCGCGGCGGCCAGGGCCTGCTGGGTGCGGGCCTGGGCCAGCGGCGCGGCGACGGCCCGCGAGGGATCGGCAACGATCAGGAACGGCTTGCCGGGCGAAGCGGGATCGGCGCGGATCACCAGGCCCGCGTCGACCTGGCCCGACTTGACCCGCGCGCGCACGATCGCCGCGTCAGGCGCGGTCTCGGCCCGCAGGTCGGGGCTCTTGAGCAGCGCGGCGGCGACCCGGCGCGAGGCGTCGGTCTTCGCAAGGTCCGCGACCGCCAGCTTGGGCTGAAGGTTGTCGCCCGAGGTTCCGGCGAACACCGACGAGAAGATCAGGAACACCAGCGGCGGCAGCAGGAAAGTCATGACCAGGGCCGCGCGGTCGCGCCACAGCTCCAGCGCCATGACCCGCATCATCGCCAGCGACATGGCCAGCCGCGCCCTCATGCGGCTTTCCGCTCGGCCACGAGGCTGAACAGGTTGGCCAGCGACGGCTGGCGCACGCGGATCTCGCGGGGGGCCAGGCCCAGCTGGCGCAGACGCGTATCCAGCTTGCCCGCCGCGCCGTATCCGCCGCTGTCGAGCCGCGTCCAGACACCCGGACGGCGGGTGGGCTCCAGGCCCTCGGCGGCCAGGTGGATCTCGCCGGCCATGTCGAGGCCTTGGGCGAGATGCACGAGGATCTCCATCTGATCGCCGAAGGCTTCGGCCACCAGGGCGCGGGGCTCGCCCTCCAGCACCATCGATCCGTCGCGCAGGAAGCCGACGCGATCGGCCAGAGCGCCGGACTGGTCCAGGTCGTGGGTGACGATCAGCACCGCCACGCCCAGGTCGCGCAGGTCGCGGATCACCGTGTCGACGGCCTCGCGGGCGTCGATGTCGACGCCGACCGTGGGCTCGTCGAGGATCAGCAGGGTCGGCTGGTGGACGATGGCGGCGGCGATGTTGGCCCGGCGCTGGAAGCCGCCCGATAGGGTGCGGACCGGCGCATCGGCGCGATCGAGCGTGCGGGTCAGCTCCATGGCCCGGCGCACGGCGGCCGGAACCTTGGCGCGCGGCACGCCGGCCAGGATCGCGAAGGTCTCGATGTTCTCGCGCACCGACAGGTTGGCGTAGAGGGCGATCTCCTGCGGCACGAGGCCAAGACCCGCGCGGGCGGCGGGCGTGCGGGCCGGATCTGCGCCGTTCAGGAGCACGGTTCCGGCGTCGGGCCGCAGCCGGCCGCAGATGGCCCGCACCAAGGTGGTCTTGCCCGCCCCGTTGTGGCCCAGCAGGGCGTAGATCTCGCCCGGGCGCAGCGACAGGTCGACGCCCTTGAGCACGCGGCGGTCGCCATAGGACCGCACCACGCCTTCAGCCACGAGAATGGGGGCCGTCAGAACAGGCTCTGGCTTCACGCCGCCGCCTTGCGCGCGGCGAACAGCCGTCCGGCATAGGCGCCCAGAAGCCCGCCGCCGCCGGCCGCGGCGAGGGCGGCTTCGGCGGCCGCCAGATGCTCTTCCATGGCCGCGCGAGCGCCGGAGACGCCCAAGCGCGAGACGGCCGTCGTCATGGCGGCGTCCTTGCCGGTGTCCTTGCCGGCGGCCTCGACCGAGCCCTCGGCGTCGATCAGGTCGTCGCGGATCTGGAAGGCCAGGCCCACCCGGCGGGCGAACTCGCCCACCTGCTCGACGGCCGCCGCGTCGGCGCCGCCGATCAGGGCGCCGACCTGGGCGGCGGCGATGATAAGCACACCGGTCTTCTCGTGGTTCAGGCGGTCGATCTGGCTCATGTCGCGCAGCTGGTCGCGGTCGAGCAGGTCGCGGGCCTGGCCGGCGACCAGGCCCATGAAGCCCACAGCCTCGGCGGCCCGGGCGCAGACCTCGGCCCGCAGGTCGCCCGACAGGCCCTTGTCGGCGGCGATCACGGCATAGGCCTGGTTCAACAGGCCCACGCCCGCGAGGATGGCCGTCGCCTCGTCGAAGGCGCGGTGAATGGTCGGCAGGCCGCGACGCAGGCCCGCATCGTCCATGGCCGGCAGGTCGTCGAGGATCAGCGAGGCGGCGTGGATCATCTCGAAGGCGCAGGCCGCGTCGAGCGCCGCCCCCTCCGAAGCGCCGAAGGCCTCGGCGGCCAGCAGGGTCAGCATCGGGCGAAAGCGCTTGCCCGGCGCCAGCAGCGAATAGCGCACGGCCTCGACCAGGCGATCGGGCGCGGTCCCGGGCGCCGGGGCCAGTTCGGCCAGGCGGCGGTCGACGCGCGCGCGCAGGCTTTCCACCCGCGTCAGCAGTCCCTGTTGCAAGGCGACCTGATCGTCCATCTCGCGAGTCGAGCTCCCCGCCCCTCCAGGAGCGAGTCATTTGAAGGCGCCCTGTCGCGGCGTCAACCCGAGCGGGTGGTCGCCGGCTCTTGACCACGGCCGCCGGCGGCGCGTCCATGGCGACATGTCCAAGACCCTGCCCTCTCCCGCCGACCACGCCCGCGAGATCCTGGCCCGCCTGGGCGTCGCCGGCCTTTCCGCCGACGGCGGGACCCCCGTGCGCACGCCGATCGACGGCCAGGTGCTGGCCCATGTCGCCTTCGACGACGCCAGGGCCATCGAGGCCAAGGTCGCCGGCGCCGCCCGCGCCTTCCGCGCCTGGCGCTGCGTTCCGGCTCCGCGCCGGGGCGAGCTGGTGCGCCTGTTTGGCGAGGAACTGCGCGCGGCCAAGGCCGATCTTTCCGCCCTGGTCACGCTGGAGGCCGGCAAGATCGTCTCCGAAGGCGCCGGCGAGGTGCAGGAGATGATCGACATCTGCGACTTCGCCGTCGGCCTGTCGCGCCAACTTCACGGCCTCACGATCGCCTCGGAACGCCCAGGCCACGCCATGCGCGAGACCTGGCATCCGCTGGGGCCGATCGCCGTCATCAGCGCCTTCAACTTCCCCGTCGCCGTCTGGGCGTGGAACGCATGCCTTGCCCTGGTCTGCGGCGATCCGGTGATCTGGAAACCGTCGGAGAAGACGCCGCTGACGGCGCTGGCCACGCAAGCCCTGCTGGACCGCGCGCTCGCCCGGTTCGGCGACGAGGCCCCGGCCGGCCTGTCCTCGGTGGTGCTGGGCGGTCGCGACGCCGGCGAGCGCCTGGCGCGCGATCCGCGCATCCCGCTGGTCAGCGCCACCGGCTCGACCCGCATGGGCAAGGCCCTGGCCCCCGCCGTGGCCGAGCGCTTCGGCCGCTCGATCCTGGAGCTGGGCGGCAACAACGCCATGATCGTCACCCCCAGCGCCGACCTGTCGCTGGCCCTGCGCGCCATCGTGTTCTCGGCCGCAGGCACGGCCGGCCAGCGCTGCACGTCCCTGCGCCGGCTGATCGTGCACGAGAGCCTGGTCGACAAGGTCGCCGACGCCGTCGAGGCCGCCTTCGCGCGCCTGCCCGCCGGCGACCCGCGCCAGGACGGCGTGCTGCTGGGCCCGCTGGTCGACAAGGCGGCCTACGAGGCCTTCGTCCACGCCCTCGACCAGGCCCGGGCCGACGGCGCAACGGTCACCGGCGGCGAGCGGCTGAATGAAGCGCAGGCGCCCAACGCCTACTACGTCCGCCCCGCCCTGGCCCGCCTGCCCGCGCCGACCGCCGGCATGGCGCGCGAGACCTTCGCGCCGCTGCTCTATGTCGTGCCCTATGCCGAGTTCGACGACGCGGTGGCGATGCAGAACGACGTCCCCCAGGGCCTGTCGTCCTGCGTGATGACCAACGACGTGCGCGAGGCCGAGGCGTTCATGGGGCCCTGGGGCAGCGACTGTGGCATCGCCAACGTCAATATCGGCCCGTCGGGCGCCGAGATCGGCGGGGCGTTCGGCGGCGAGAAGGAAACCGGCGGCGGACGCGAGAGCGGCTCGGACGCCTGGAAGCAGTACATGCGCCGCCAGACCGCGACGGTGAACTATTCCGGCGCCCTGCCCCTGGCCCAGGGCGTGCGGTTCGACCTCTAGGACAAGCTACGCCCTATAAACTTTTTGCGAGAGTGAAGAAAATCACACCCTGAAGTTGTTCGCGAGCATAGCGTGCCCTCCGCTCATTCCCGAGCCGGAGGCAAACGTCATGTCGGCCTATCCCATCGCCATCTACGGCAACGGCCTGTTCCAGGACGGCTATCCCACCCCGCCCGTGCCCTACACGACGCAGGCGCAGCAGCTGAACCAGGGGATCACCACCGTGATCCTGTGGTCGATCCACATCCATGACGGCGGCGACCTCTATCTGAACGACACGCTGTTCGTCAGCAAAGGCCAGATCCAGTACGCCACCAACGGCTCCAGCGGCGTCAATCCGGACTATCCGGCCCTGGTCAAGCAGCTGACGAGCGGCGGCAGCGTGCGCGACCTGATCGTCTCGGTCGGCGCCTGGGGCACCACCAGCGACTTCACCGCCTGGCTGGGCGCGCGCGATCAGGTCAAGACCAACCTCGCCGTCCTGCAGTCGACCTTCGGCGTCACTGGCGTCGATTTCGACTACGAGGGCGTTTACGGCGACGAAACCCAGAAGATGATCGTCACCCTGACGCTCGACGTCGGCTCGCTGGGCCTCTACGCCACCTACTGCCCCTACATGCAGTCGAGCTTCTGGACCGGGTGCCTGGCCGACGTCTACGCTCAGAACAACAGCCAGCAGATCGTCAAGTGGATGAACCTGCAGTGCTACGCCGGCGGCGCCAACAACGATCCCATCCAGTGGGCCCAGGCCGTGCAGCAGACGGCCAACACCGGGGTGAGCGACCCCTACGCCTTCATCGTGCCCGGCTATGCGGTCGAAGGCGCCGAGGGCGAAGGCCCCTCGTCCATCCAGCAGGCCTTCTCGCAACTGGCCGGCTCGGGGATCACCGGCGGCTTCCTGTGGAACAGCAGCGGCATCTTCACGACCGAACCCTCGGGCGGCCCGACCCCGGCCGACTACGCCGCGGCGATCAACGCCGGCCTTGGCGCCCCGGCCTCGGCGCGCGAGGCGGTCGACGCCTGACATCGACAAGGCGCACCCTGCCCCCGCTCCGGCCGGTCCGCGAGCGGGGGGCTTTATGGGTCGCATCCCCGGACGCATCACCCTAGGGTAACTCCACCCAAACGGTGATGAGGTGAGCGTGCAGACTGTCGAGATCGTCCTGGCCCTTCTGGCCGCCGTCG
The DNA here is from genome assembly GCA_966252285.1 of uncultured Caulobacter sp. Taxonomy (GTDB): domain Bacteria; phylum Pseudomonadota; class Alphaproteobacteria; order Caulobacterales; family Caulobacteraceae; genus Caulobacter. The sequence continues at coordinate 2,660 of CBINOL010000085.1, read as the reverse complement.
TATTGAGCGGCGCGGCCGCCCGGTTCCTTCCCCTCGCCGTCCCCGCGCCCCTGGTGCAGATCGGCCTGGGCGCGCTGATCGCGATGGTCACCAAGACGCCGGTCTCGCTCGACCCGCACCTCTTCTTCCTGCTGTTCCTGCCGCCGCTGCTGTTCCTCGACGGCTGGCGGATCCCCAAGGACGAGTTCTTCAAGGACTTGCCGATCATCCTGGAGCTGGCGCTGGGGCTGGTGGTGCTGACCGTGGTCGGGGTGGGCTTCCTGATCCACTGGATGATCCCGTCCATGCCGCTGGCCGTGGCCTTCGCCCTGGCGGCGGTGATCTCGCCCACCGACCCGATCGCGGTGTCGGCCATCGCCCAGCGGGTGCCGATCCCCAAGCGCCTGATGCACATCCTGGAGGGGGAGTCGCTGCTGAACGACGCCTCGGGCCTGGTCTGCCTGCGCTTCGCCATCGCCGCGGCCCTGACCGGCAGCTTCGTGCTGCACGAGGCGGTTCTGAACTTCGCCTGGGTGGCGCTGGCGGGGATCGCCATCGGCGTGGTCACCACCCTGGTCGTCACCACCCTCAACGCCTGGCTGACCCGCGCCGGCGCCGAGGACGCCGGCCCTCAGACCCTGGTCAGCCTGCTGATCCCCTTCGCCGCCTACCTGCTGGCCGAAAAGGTGCACGCCTCGGGCATCCTGGCGGCCGTCGCCGCCGGCGTGGCCATGAGCTTCTCGGAAGTGGCCCGCCAGACCGTGGCCGCCACGCGCGTCCGTCGCAACATGGTCTGGGACACGCTGCAGTTCACCGCCAACGGCGTGATCTTCGTGCTGCTGGGTGAACAGCTGCCGTCGATCCTGGCCGGGGCGGTCGAGACCGTCCGCACCACCGGCCACCACGAGCCCTGGTGGCTGGCGATCTATGTCGTGGTCATCACGCTCAGCCTGGGCGTGCTGCGCTTCGCCTGGGTGTGGGGGTCGCTGAAGCTGACCCTGCTGCGGGCCCGCCGCCGGGGCGAAGACCGCGCCAGCCCGGACTGGAAGATCATCACCGCCACGGCCTGCGCCGGCGCGCGCGGGGCCATCACCCTGGCCGGCGTGCTGACCCTGCCGCTGGTCACCGCCACCGGCGAAGACTTCCCGGCCCGGGATCTCGCCATCTTCCTGGCGGCCGGCGTGATCGTGCTGTCGCTGCTGATCTCCAGCGTCGCCCTGCCGCTGCTGATGAAGAACCTGCAGCTGCCGCCCGAGACGGCCGGCCTGGAGGACGCCGAACGGGCCCGGGCGACCCTGGCGATCGCCGCGGTCCAGGCGATCGAGCACATGCAGTCGTCCTCGCCCCACGCCGCCGACGCCGACTTCCAGACGGCCTCGGCCCGGGTGGTCGACATCTATCGCGACCGCCTGGACGGCCTGACCAAGACCGGCGAGGTGGCGCTGGCCGCCCGCCGTGGCCGGAGCTTCGAGAAGGAGGTGCGCCTGGTCGCCGTGCAGGCTGAGCGCCAGGCCCTGCACACGCTGTTGCGCCAGCGGGCCGTGGACGGCGCGATCCAGTCCAAGCTGACCCGCGAGCTCGACCTGGCCGAGGCGCGCCTTCGGATCTGACGCTCAGAGCGTCAGCGACACGTCGATGACCGCCCCGGCGCCGGGCGTGAACGGCCCCCAGTCCTTCTGGACCGGGGCGCCGGCCTTGTCGGCCCCGGCCAGCCGCAGGGTGTAGGTGGTCGCGGGCGTCAGCACGTGGCCGGCCACCGGCGGAAAGCGCATCTGGTTGGAGACGAAGTCGCTGGCCCAGGGCGGCGGGGCCGTCTTGCCGCTGATCATGCCGACCAGCACGGCCGGGCCGGCGTCGGTCAGCAGCAGCACCTGCACGGGGCCGACGGCGTCCTTGCGCTGCAGGGTGACGCTGAACCAGGCCTCGGTGGCGGCCGGACGCGGCGTCGCGCCCTCGGCCGGTCCGATGCGGCGGAAGCCCAGGGCCTTGAGGATGTTGTTCACCCCGGCGCTGCCGCCGGCCAGAACGAGGCCGGTGATGAAGACGCCCAGCCCGCCGAGCGGCGAGACCTCGCCCTGCCCGCCGTAGAGCGCCTGATACAGCGAGGCGACGACGTCGAACTTCAGGCCGTGGGCGACCAGCCAGCCGACGATCACCGCAACGGGGGTGCGCAGGCCCCGGCTGCTGAAATGGTTCTGGAAGACCCGCCAGCCGAACAGCACGGCCAGGGCCGACTCCAGCACCACGGCGATGGCCAGCACCCCGAACAGGATGCGGAAGATGGTCTCATATTCGAGCGCCGACAGGTCGGCCGCCTCGGCGCGATCCTGGGCCCCGCCAGCGAGGACGCCCGGGTCGGTCGCCGGGATGGGCGTGGCGGCCGGCGCGGAGAAGGTCACGGTCCCGTCCTGCAGCGGCGGAGCCTGGGCCGGCGCCTGGGCGTGCGCGGCGCCGAGCCCCAGCGCGGCGGCCAGGCAGAGCACGGCCAATCCGCGGCCAGCCCAATGGATCGTCTTCATGGTCCCCTCCCCCGAACTATCGAGGGGCTACACAACCACGAAGCGATGATGGGGATCAATGTTATCGGAGGGAGAGATCATAGATGCTCCCCCCTTCAGGGGGAGCGTCTCGTGGCTAAAGCGGAATGTTGTCGTGCTTCTTGTAGGGGTTGGTGAGCACCT